>JAISLX010000185.1 GCA_031277045.1 Treponema sp. | reverse complement strand
AATGTAGCTACCACCGAGACCGCCAAAACCAAAAACAATATAAAAGCATTATTTATTTTCATAATGAAAACCATCCTTTCCGGCCTTTTCAGATGCCATGTTGTATCGCCCTTTCAACGGAAGGGCGTAAAAAGCCGGTAAAGGCGCGTATGCGCGTGCACAAATGCGCGTGCGCATAACGCCTTTCCGGCAGTTTTCACGGGGAACTGGAGCTTTTTTCCGCAGCCCGGCTGGTTTTGGGTAGATATAAATAGGGGGGCAGGCTTGCTACGCGGGCAGATCTATCCCCTGTGTCAGACCCAGGAGGGGGAGAGCGAATTCGAGAGAGAGCAAGAACCGTGCCAAGTAGACCGTTTTAGGGCACAAAACTGAAAAATAATGCCCGGTTTTCGCGGAAAAGCCGCAACTAAGGTCATAGCAAGAAGCCTACCCTTTCCACGTGAAAGCGTCAACCGGGGGCTGCCCGCCAGACTGCTAGGTAACCAGTCCCCGTTCCACGTATAATCGCCGTTATGGTACTGCGCTTGTCCCCCGCCGCTTTACGCGGGGCCGGTGTTTTGACCGCCTGTTTGGTCGTCTTTCTTTCCGCCTGCTCTGGCCGTCTGGGCTGGGGGGTACTCCTGTGGTCATCGGAGGAACCGGCTATATTTTCGGGTACGGTGCTTCCGGTGTATATCAGGTCCGCTATCAACGGCGTATGGGTGCTGGGAATCCCCGCCGAGTACCGGAACGGGAAGGACAGTCCCGATAAATTCGAGGTCCCCCTGTCCCACTTTGAACTGACGGGGAGCAAAAGAAAGGCGATAGCCAGGACGGAGGCTATGGGGGACTACCGGCGGACCTACGCGGAAAACCTGCAGGACGGCCTGCCGGTCCGGAGCAGCCCCGACAACAGCGCCGGGCGGGTATACCGGCTTAAAAACGCCGAGGTTATCAAAATCCTGGCCAGGGTGGAGGGAAGCGCCGCGCTGGGCGCCAGCGGGGACCCCCTGCCGGGGGACTGGTACCAGATCATGACCAGTGACGGCACGACAGGCTACTGTTTTTCCTACAGGTTAAGGCTTTTTGAACATGAAGCCGGACCGCTGGTGGTGGAAACCGTAGACCAGGGATCAGGCGAAGACCCCGAATTGGACCGGATGCTGGCCCTGACATGGTCATCCGAAGCCTACGGCGATATGGTGAACAGCGGATATTTTGATGTGGACGAACTTTCCCTGCACTGGGGCTTTTTCCCCGGTCAGGATACCGGCATAGCCCGCGTCTACGTTTCCGGCCTGGATCAGACGTTTTCCTACACGGGGATTAAAGCCGTGGGGAACCGGACGTGGCGTTTTGAGGGGACCAGCCTGCAGATGAGCCTCCGCTCGGACACCACGTTAGTGGTGCAGTTTACTGATAAGGCCGGCGCCCTGCGGACCCTGGTTTTCGTGGCCCTGGCGACGGAGCCGGATGACCTTATCGCGCAGGAAAACGCCCGGCGGGAAGAGCTGTTCCGGAGTTTCTACGAACAGGGGCCGGTTTTTACCAGCAACAATTACGGTACTCTGACTTTGATCCCGGACGGAACCTTTAGCTGGACCGGCAGCCGGCTCCTTGTCCCCCAGGTGATCCCTGCCGGGGCGCGGCAGAACGGCCTGCTCGCCATGGACCTGTACCTGACCGGCGACCTGCGGCAGCGTTACGAGGGAGCTTTTAGCATGCGCTTTGACGGAAGCGCCGTTCCCGCGCGGTTTATGTACCTTTTTGACGCCCAGGGGCTGCGGGTCGAATTTGTCCCGGAAACCAGCATGGACGGCAATCTGGTAGCCCGGCGGGCCTCGTCTCCCATCGTTATTTACTTTTACCGGGCAAATTTGGATGCCCCGCCGGCGTTTTGACGGCCCGGCGCTTTCCCAAAAAGGAGTTATCATGATCGCCGATCCCGTTCATTACCTTGACGCTGTTCTTGACGTGATGGCCCTGCAATGGCCCGGTAACAGGACGGTAAATATTGTGTGCCACGGCCACAGTGTCCCGGCGGGATATTTCGCCACTCCCTATGTAAATACCCTGGAGGCGTATCCGGCCCAGTTGCTGCGCCTTGTCAAGGAACGTTTTCCTTTCGCGGTAGTAAACGTAATTGTTACCGCCATCGGCGGCGAATCTTCCCCCGCCGGGGCGGCGCGGTTTGAGCGGGACGCGCTCTGCCACCGGCCGGATCTGGTTACGATAGATTACGGATTAAACGACCGCTATGCCGGGCTTGCGGAAGCGGAAAAAGCCTGGCGGTCCATGATCGAGGCCGCGCTGGAACGGGGCTGCAAGGTTATCCTCCTTACCCCGACATGGGATCGCTCCTATTTTACCGGGGGTGAGGACTGGAAGCAGCTTGCGGACCATGCCGCGCAGATACGCGCGCTGGCGGACAGCTACGGCGTGGGCCTGGCGGACAGTTTTGCCACGTATGCCGGACACGTACACAACAACGAGGACCTGGTGGGGCTTTTGTCCCACGTGGATCACCCCTCGGTCCGGGGACACCGGCTGGTCGCGGAAGCCCTGGGGACCTTTTTCCTTTCCCGCTGATTTTCCGCCGGACGGACGGGCCGCCGCTTAAAACAGCGAAACCCGGAGCCGGCCTGGGTATCAAACAAGTCCGGTATCGCGGAGAACCAGGGAGGCCGGGTTTACAACGGCCATGCCAAGTCCCGCGTTAACGGCGTCTTTAAGAAACATCCCGGTTACGGCTTTGCGGACATGTTCGTCTCCCCGGAAGCCGGGGTGGAGATTCGGGACTCTGGCCAAAATTTGAGCTCCCGCGCAGTTGTCCCGAATCCAGGCGCAGGCGCGGATAAAATCCGGAACGCGGGGGTCGTGTTCCGTAATTTCCCCGGGCGCTATGGGGTCAAAAACAGTATCCTGGGCCGGGAAACCCGAATCCCGCAGCAGCCGCCAGGACCGGCGGGCCGTTTCGATTTTGCGCTCGTAGTCCGCCGCCGGACCCTGCTCGTCAACCAGGGCGGCCACTGCCGCCGCGCCGTAAGAACGGACCAGGGCGGCCCGGCGCAGGAATTCGTCCGGTCCTTCCGCGAGACTGATGGAGTAGACCAGGCACTTCCCCTGGACGCATGAAAGACCCGCCTCGATGATGTCCCAGCGGGAACTGTCGATCATGACGGGGGTCCTGGCGGTTTCCGGATCCTGCGGGATAAAGTTGAGGAAATCCCTTAGGGCCTGTTTCCCGTCCAGCAGGGGGTCGTCTACGCAGACATCAATGATGGCGGCCCCCGCCTCGATCATTCCGGCGGCCTCCGCCAGGGCGTCATCGTAATTTTTCTCGTGAATAAACCTGAAAAAATCCCGGTTTTTCGTTACATTGGTCCCGTCCCCGATCAGGCGGAATTCTTTCCCGGTATCAAAGTCCACCAGGGTGGAAAGCCGGGCGCGGGGAGCCGGGGGCCGGGGCTTGTCGCGGGGGGGATACGATTTCGCGGTCTCCGCCAGAGCCGCGATATGGGCGGGGGTGGTGCCGCAGCAGCCCCCGGCAATGTTGACCAGCCCCTCCTTAAAGTAGGTTTCCATCTTCAAAGCCATAGATTCAGGGCTTTCGTCATAGGCGCCAAGCCGGTTGGGCAGCCCCGCGTTGGGGTGGGCGCTGATAAGCCACGACCCGCCAAACCGCGCCGAAAGGGTCCCCAGTTCCGCTACGCTGTTTTTAAGCGCCTCCGCCCCAAAGGAACAGTTAAGTCCTATCGCCCAGGGTTCCGCGTGGGCCACGGAGACGCAGAAGGCCCCCAGGGTTTGGCCGGCAAGAATACGGCCCCCGGTTTGCGCGGCGTTTGCCACGCTGGCGGAAAGCATGACCGGCACGTCCTGCCGCCGTTCCCCGCGCAGTTTGTTGATGGCAAAGATCGCCGCCTTTGCGTTGAGCGTGTCGATGATCGTTTCCACCAGCAGAATATCCGCCCCGCCGTCCAAAAGCCCCCGGGCGTTGTCATAGTAAGCGCGTACCAGTTCGTCCCAGGTAACGGCCCGCTTTTCCGGGTTGTTAATATCCGGGGCAAGGCTCCCGCTTTTCGCCGTGGGGCCCATGCTTCCCGCCACAAAGCGGGGTCTGCCGGAACTGGAAAAACGGTCCGCCGCCGCGCGGGCCAGGGCCGCCGCGGCCCGGCTTATCTCGTAGGCAAGGTCCTCAAGGCCAAAATGTTCCAGGGAGACGGCGGTGGCGTTAAAGCTGCAGGTTTTGGTAATATCCGCCCCGGCTTCAAGGTACTCCTCGTGGATATGGCGGATAAGTTCCGGGCGGGTAAGGCAGAGCAAATCGTTACAGCCCAGAAGTTTCACCGGATGCCCGGCGAAACGTTTGCCCCGGAAATCTTCCTCCGTCAGACAGTAACTCTGGATTAGGGAGCCCATAGCCCCGTCAAGAATGATGATCCGCCGGGCGGCGATGGCGTTGAGCCTTTCCCGGCTTTCCCCAGCCGCGTGCACCGTAGTCTTCATAGCGGAATCCTACCAGACGGGACCCGGACCGTATACGCCGCAAGACCGGCGGGCAATAGAGGCTGTTCCAAAACTTCGGCTTTTGGAACAAGCGCAATAGAGTATAATTTCAGGGTGAAAATGTGCAACGAGCGGCTTTACGCGGTGTCTTAACTCACAGTATTTCATACGGAATCTGGACGGGCGGGTGATAAAAGTGTAAACTAACAAAGTTCACGCGGGACAAAGTTTGCACGCTGACCGGGTTTTGAGACCGGCCGCTGTACGGCGTTGTGTCCGCCAAAGGAGAAATAGTATGGCGCCGGTATCGGCCGCTGCCCAGGTAATTGTCGCCCTTATTCCCATTGTGGGAATTGTGCTGGGATCGGTAGTGATCTTTTTCTACCTGCTGTGGAATTACCGGCACAAGGATCTGCTTATCAAGGCCGGTCAGTATGCCCCGCCCCGTTTCGATCTCCTTTCCTTCAGCCTGCTGGCGGGTCTGCTGCTGGGTTCCGTGGGGGTCACGCTGACCATTTTTTTGCTTGTTGTCCAGGGTTCGACGTATGGGCTTCTGGGGGGGCTTATTCCTCTTTCTATCGGCGCGGGACTTTTAATCTATTATGGGATAAATCACCGCCGCAAAACCCCGTGACAGACGATTTTCCGCCGGAGACAACGGCGGAAGAAGCGGATGATATGTTTATTGCCGGCCGGGTTGCGGCAGGCGAGAGGGATCTTTTTCGTTATCTGATCAACCGGCATCAGAAAGCGGTGTACAGCATGGGCCGGAGCTTTTTCCGCAACCACGAGGACAGCGCCGACTTTGTGCAGGAAGTATTTCTTAAAGTTTACCGCAGTCTTTCCCGCTTCGAGGGACGATCCCGTTTTTCAACCTGGCTTTACAGTATTGCCTACAATACGGCGGTAAACGAGGTAAACCGCCGCAAGGAATACCTTAGCCTGGCGGAAGGGGATGTGATGGTAGACGGCGATACCCCGGAACGTAAACTGGTTCGGGACACCGCCCGGGACGCGGTGCTGGAAGCTGTCGGGGAACTCCCCGAACGCTACCGGGTCTGCGTGGATATGTATTTTTTTTACGACCGCTCTTACCAGGAGATTGGGACAATTACGGGATTTCCGGTGAACACCATCAAATCCCATGTGTTCAGGGCAAAAAAACTGCTTCGGGAGAGGTTGAAAGAGATCGCCCAAGGGGGCATCGAATGAGATGTAACGATTTACTTGACAGGGTCTATGAATTTTCCGGCGCCGCCGGGCGGCCCCTGTTTCTCCGCCTGCAAATCCGGCTGCACTGCCTGTTCTGTACCCGCTGCGCCCAGGAACTTGAACGCTTTCAGCTTGTCCAGGATGTTTTGCGGAACGATTTTTTTCCCTCCGGCGCCGATTTTGCCGGCGCCGTCATGGCCCGGATCGAGGCCGAAGACCCGGCGCCGCTTGACGCCGGGGAAGGAGCGGATGGAATCTACGACGAAGCGGAGGGCGTATCGCTTAGATTTTGGGGGCTTGCGGGCTTTTTCCTGCTTGTTTCCCTGTCAAGTTCCTTTTTCGGCATAGATTTTATCAAAGTTGCCATCCGGGAAGGCACTTCTTACCTGCTTCCCCTGGGAATTACCATAGGAGCGGTTCTAAGCTGCTACGGCGCCATCTTTATCGGCAGCCACATCAAGGAGCTTTCGGAACGTTTTGGCCTGCGCTAAGAACAAACAGGCGGTTTCGCGCTTTTAACAGGCCCTCGTTGACATAGGCTCCCCGCAAGTCTAAGCTTAAAGCATGAATATTTCCACTTATACTGTCAAACCAAAGCTCCCGGCTCCGTTAAAACCCCTGGAAGAAATTGCCCGTAACCTCTGGCTTTCATGGAACTACGACGCGATTCAGCTTTTTATCAGGCTCGACTATGACGCCTGGTTAAAGTCCCGGCAGAGTCCTATCAAAACCCTAGGTATGATAAGCCCGGAACGGCTTATCCGGGCCGCCAAAGACGATTCTTACCTGGCCGCCCTCAAAAACGTGTACGACCGGTTTCAGCGGTATAAGAAAGGGGATACATGGTACCGGGGCAGCAGAAAAGAGGTGGTTGCCTACTTCTCGATGGAATACGGCATGGACGTGTCCCTGCCCATCTATTCCGGAGGCCTGGGTATTCTGTCCGGGGATCACATGAAGACCTCGTCCGATATGGGGCTTCCCCTGGTGGGGGTGGGGCTCCTCTACCGGCAGGGCTATTTTAAGCAGGTCCTGAACGCCGACGGATTTCAACTGGAAAGTTATCCGGAAAACGACTGGTACAACATGCCGGTGGAACGGCGGATTGGCAAGGATGGAAACCCCGTTACGATAACCGTAGACATGGCGGGCCGCCAGGCGGCGGCTCAAATTTGGGAAGTCAAGGTAGGCCGTGCTTCCCTGTTCCTGCTGGATACGAACATCGAAGAAAATCCTCCGGATATTAGAGATGTTACCGCCGCCCTGTACGGCGGCGACAAGGAAACCCGGATACGGCAGGAGATCCTTCTGGGGATAGGGGGTATCCGGGCCCTGCGGGCCCTGGGAATTAACCCCGCCGTTACCCACATGAACGAAGGCCATGCGGCCTTTATGGGCCTGGAACGGATCCGGGAGGTCATGGTAGACAAGGGTCTGACCTTTGCCGAGGCCCGGGAAGTAGTCTGGCCGGCCAATATCTTTACCACCCACACCCCGGTTCCGGCGGGAAACGAGCGTTTCGACATCGCCCTCCTGGACAAGTACATGCGTTCCTGGCCCCAAATTCTGGGAATTTCCTGGAAAGAATTTCTGACACTGGGCCGGGAAAATCCCAACGATGACCACGAACCTTTTTGCATGACGGTGTTGGCCCTCAAACTGGCGGCCTATGCCAACGGCGTCGCCAGGCTCCACGGGGAGGTTTCCCGGAAAATGTGGAAGGGTCTGTGGCCGGGGCTTCCCCTGGACGAGGTGCCCATCCACCACGTAACCAACGGGGTTCATCCGCGCACTTGGGTATCCAGCGGCATGGTAGACCTTTTGGACCGTTATTTTGGACCCCACTTTGAGGAGGAGCCCACGGATCTGGACATCTGGAACCGGATGGACCGGATTTCCGATGAAGAACTGTGGCGGACCCACGAGCGCCGCCGGGAACGGCTGGTGGCCTTTGTCCGGGAGCGGATCCGCCAGCGCATAGACCGGACCGGATCGGAGCGGCACTACGCCGGCCAGGCGGAAGACGCCCTTTCCCCCTATGCCCTGACCCTCTGTTTTGCCCGCCGGTTTGCCACGTATAAACGGGGGAATCTGTTGCTGCGGGACCCGGAACGGCTGCTGCGGCTGGTAAAGGACAACGAGCGTCCGGTGCAGCTTATCTTTGCCGGCAAAGCCCATCCCCACGACATGCCCGGCAAGGACCTGATCCGGGAGATTATCCACTTTGCGGAAAAGTACGACGTTACCAGCCGTATCGTTTTTGTGGAAAACTACGACATGACTGTGGCCCGCTATCTTACCTCCGGGGGGGATGTGTGGCTTAATACCCCCCGCAGGCCAATGGAGGCCAGCGGCACCAGCGGGATGAAGGCTTCGATGAACGGTGTCCTTAACTGCTCCATCCTTGACGGCTGGTGGGACGAGGCCTACAACACCGAAGTGGGCTGGGCCATCGGCCAGGGCGAACTGTACAGCGATGAAAAACTCCAGGATGATGTAGAAAGCAAAGCCCTGTACGACCTTCTGGAGCGGGAGATCGTACCCTTGTTCTACCAGCGCGGCAGGGACGGCCTTCCCCGCGAATGGATCAAAATGATGAAAAACTGCATGAAGCAGATTGGCCATTCCATGTCCAGCCACCGGATGCTGATAGAATATTCCAATAAATTCTACCTGCCCGCCCTTAAAAATTACCGCCGGATAGTAAAAGACGATTACGCGGAGGCCAAGTCCCTGGCGGTCTACTTTGACAAGCTGTCCCAAGCCTGGGACGCCCTCAAGATCATCAAGATCGAATCCAGCGTTAAGCCGGTGATGCAGCGCGGGGACGCCATCACGGTAACCGCGTTCATCGAACTTGGAATTTTGCGTCCCGATGAACTTAAAGTGGAACTTTACCACGGGTCGGTTTCGAACCACATCTCCGATATTGAAAATGCCCGCTGCATCGAAATGCGGCACATTGGACACGAGGGGAATGTGAATATATTCCAGGTGAAAATCGAATGTGAGGATACCGGCATGCAGGGGCATACGGTTCGTATCCTGCCCAAACACGATGCTCTGGTACATCCTTACCGGAACGGGCTTATTAAGTGGGCCTAAGCTCGTAGGAGTATTTCGGGCGGTATCCCAGGAACCTGCCGCGCGGCAGTTAAACCCGCCTTAACAAAACAAGGAGCGTATATGCCGTTTTTTCCCTCACCAAAAAAGACCGGGGGGGCAGACACTGCTGTCCCTCGGGCCGAAAAATCTTTTCGTTACCTGGATCTGGTCATGGCCGCCTTTGTGGCGGTTCTCATCATCAGCAATGTGGCGTCTTCGGCCAAAATTGTGGACTTGGGGTTTTCCCTGTTCGGCGTACTGGGGATACCCCCCCTTCCCCTGGCCTTTGACGGCGGTACCCTGCTGTTCCCGCTGTCCTATGTTTTCGCCGACATTCTAACCGAGGTGTACGGGTTCCGTGCCGGCCGGCGGGTTATCTGGACCGGTTTTGCCGCGCTGGCCCTGACCGCCGCCGTTTTCTTCGCCCTCCGGGCCCTGCCGGGCAATGCCGAGTGGGAAGGCTACGCCGGCAGCGCGGCCTATGACGCCATTCTGGGGGGAATAAGCAGCGGGGGTATCGCCCTGGCCAGTCTATTGGGTTACTGGGTTGGGGAATTTTCCAACTCCGTGATCCTTTCCCGGATGAAAGTTCTTATGGGGGGCCGCCGGCTCTGGATGCGGACTATCGGCTCCACGCTGGTGGGGGAATTCCTGGACAGCCTTGTCTTTGTGCTGACAGCTTCTCTTACCGGCGTCTTTGGCTGGGAGCTTTTCCTCAGCCTGGTTCTAACCAATTATTTTCTCAAATGCCTCATTGAAGTCATCATGACCCCCGTAACCTACCTTGCGGTACGGACCCTCAAACACGGGGAAGGGATCGACACCTATGACCGCGGAGTAACGTACAACCCCTTCCGCTTTGGCGCCGTCTAGGAGTTTGCCGCGCTTCGCGTATAAGGTCTTGGAAAATTACAACGGTTTTTACTTACGGCGGCGGCCCGGTTCCGCAAACACCGCGTACTCGCGGAACCGGAAACCGCGCCGCGTATGTAATGCAGCGCGGGGCTTTTTTCCAATAGAGTTGTTTAGAAACTGCGGTTTCCAAACAACAACCGCTGAAAATATGTTTTTCTCCGTCTCTCCCCCGGCGGTCTGCCCTGTAGACTTTTTGTGGCATCGTGAATACAATTAACATGATTTATAATGCGGGCGCATTATAAACAGATTTCCTTGAAATATGCAATTTGCGCCCTGTTTTGGTGTAAAATGAGACATTTCGGCGCGAACCGGGAGCAAATGTAAGGTCTATCCGCAGGGTAACCGGTTTTATAGACAGACACCGGCTGGGGATGCTTCACAATTTTGCGCCCTTGAGCGTGAAATTGCGGGTTTTGGGAAAAGCTCTTGTAGTTCTTGTTCAGTTTGTACTTGGGAGGGGAAAAACTGAAAGCGCAATATGTATGCCATACTAAATTCCACGCAATGTTATACGCACTGGTTCTCATTCTGCTTATCACGGGCGTATCCGGGGCCCAGGAGCCGGACAGTGCGGCGGCCGGCGGCGCGGCGGCGACTGGCGCTGTGGACGCAGCGGCCGGCGAGCGGAATATCCTGCTGGGGGGGGAAGCCGCCGCCGTTCCTGTGGCCGTCCCCGATCCGGTTTCCGGTTTTGCGGTTTTTCGCGCTGTGCTGCTCCTTGTCCTGGCCGCCGCCGCTATTTACGGCGTTGTGTACGCGGTAAAGAGGCTGTCCCGGTTCCGGGATACACGGAACCCCCATCTGCGGGTTTTGGCCACCACCCAGTTGGGCCCCAACCGTTTTGTCCACGTTGTTGCCCTGGGAACCCGGGGCTGGCTGATAGGTTCCGGCGAGGGGGGTATTTCCCACATCGCCGATATTGAGGAACAGGAGGCCCTTGACGCGCTGTTTCTGGAGGAATCCCGCCGGGCTGCCCTCGGTTCCGCCGGCAGGCCGGGGGACTTTCGTTCCCTGCTCCGCCGCGTGGGTATAGGGGCGGATTCGGCGGGGCTTCCCGGCCAGGAGCCTCCCCCCGAGGAAGCCCGGAATGACGGGGAGATCGGGGCCCTGACCGAAAATATCCGCCGCCGCCGTGACCGGCTTAGGGGGCTGTGATGCGGCGTTTTTTCTTCCACAAGCGCGGCAGGCTGCTGGTCCTTGCCGCGCTTCTGATCCTGCCGGCATTTCCCGCCCGCGCCCAGGAAAGCGGGGTCCCGTTCCCGAACCTTTCCACCCAGGGGACGATGGATATGCCCCCCGCGCCTGCCGCGCCGGTGATCCCGTTTATCGATCTTTCGGTGCGGAATCCCCAGAGCGGACAGGAGGTGGCCTTTTCCCTGCAGCTCCTCCTGCTCCTGACGGTCCTCTCCCTGGCCCCCAGCATCATCATTCTGATGACCAGCTTCCTCAGAATCTCCATCGTGCTGGACTTTATCAAACGGGCCCTTTCCCTTCAGCAGGTGCCCCCCAGCCAGGTACTGATGGGGATTTCGCTGTTTATGACGGTTTTTATCATGTGGACCCCGTTCCAAACCATCTACACCAACTCCATACAACCCCTGTCCCGCGGGGAGATCTCGGTACAGGAGGCGTATCAAGAGGCGGAGGCCCCCCTGCGGCTTTTTATGTACCGCCAGATGGCCGCGCGTCCGGACAATATCCGGCTTTTTATGGCTATGCGGGGCCTGGACCAGCCGGAAACGCTGGCCGACGTGCCCACCTATGTGCTGATCCCGGCTTTTATCCTGAACGAGTTGACCGTGGCGTTTAAGATAGGGATTCTGCTGTTTATTCCGTTTATCATTATCGATATGGTGGTGGCCAGCGCTCTTATGTCTATGGGTATGATCATGCTTCCCCCGGTGATGATATCCATGCCATTCAAGCTTATCCTGTTCATCCTGGTGGATGGCTGGGGACTCCTGACGGATCAACTGGTCCGTTCGTTTGCCGTGTAGGGGCGGGGGATGAGTATAGGCGAGATTACCGCGTTGCTGCGGGGCGGGATTTTGGAAGTGCTGTACCTGGCGGCGCCCATGCTTTTTGCGGCGCTTATCGTGGGACTCCTGGTGGCCATTCTCCAGGCGACTACGTCGATCCAGGAACAGACCCTTACCTTTGTGCCCAAAGTTGTCGCCATTCTCGTGGTGTTGATGCTGCTGGGCGGCTGGATGTTTTCCCACCTGCGGGATTACACGGTCCAGTTGTTCAAGATGATTCCCGGCATGGCGGGCTAAAATGATTACCGAAGATCTGTTGAACGAGATGCTCCGCTGGGTTCCGGCTTTTCTGCTTATCGCGGCGCGGGCGCTGGCGCTGGTTGAAACCGCCCCGCTCCTTTCCTCCGACGCGGTTCCCCAGACGGCAAAGATCGCACTGGCGGGTCTGGCGGCCTTCGCGGTTTTGCCCCAGGCGGAAACTTACCCGGAGCTGAACGCCGGTTCCGCCGCGCTTAACCCCCAGGGGCTGTACTTTTTTGTACTTCTTGCCGGGGAGGTGATTATCGGCGTGATTACCGGGTTTTTTATCACGATTATTTTTTCCGCCTTTTCCACGGCGGGCCAGTTTTTTTCCCTGCAGATGGGCTTTGGGGCTTCCGAGACATTCGATCCCCTGTCTCAAATCGAGAATCCCCTGATGGGTCAGTACCTGAATCTGGTGGCCATGCTGGTGTTTCTGGTTGCCGGGGGCTTTACGGAACTTTTTCTGGGGGGGTTTTGGCGATCCGTCCAGTCAATCAACGTGGCTTCCCTGGCCGCGGGCCGCGATCATGTGCTGGGCATGCTCCTTGCGGGGCTTTCCCGGCTTTTTTTGGATGCCATTGTTATCTCGATGCCGATACTGGGTACCCTGTTTCTCGTCTCTCTGGCTACCGGACTTATCTCCAAAGCCGCCCCCCAGATCAACATCCTGTCCGAAGGTTTTCCCATCTCCATCACGGTGGCCTTTTTCCTCATCTTCGCCTCCATGCCCTACATGACGGAGGCTTTTAGCCGGGTGATTGACGGGGGCTTTAAGACTTTTCAGGATCTGCTGATCCGCCTGGGCGAGCCCGCCGGGGAGATTTTGCCATGATGTCCCCCGCGATGTTTCCCGCGTCCGGACGCGGATCCGGGGATACTCTTTCCGCGGCCCTGGCCATTGACCTGCAGTGGTTCGCCGCGGAGGACGAGGGCCGTACCGAGGAGCCGTCGGAATTAAAGATCAGGCGGGCGCGGGAGGAAGAAGGCCGTGTCGCCAAAAGCCAGGAGCTGATTGGCGCGCTGGTGCTGCTGTTTCCGGCCCTGGCGCTGGTTTTTTTTGGGCCTTCCATGCTCAGAACCTGCGTGGAGATGCTGCGTTTCTTCTTTACCCGGTCCACGGAACTGGACCCCGTGGGGGACCGTCTTGTGGCGCAGCTTTTTTTTCGCTACATTATCCGCCTTGCCCTGCCCGTCGTAAGCGTGGGGATGCTGGCGGGAATCCTGTCCAACCTTGTGCAGACAGGCTTTATTTTTACGACCAAGCCCCTTGTCCCCAATTTTTCGAGGGTACTGCCCCACTTTGGGCAGTATTTTCAGCGGACCCTCTTTTCCGTGGAAGGGCTGTTCAACTTTTTCAAGTCCATCTTCAAGATGTCCATTATTGGCGCGGTGGCGTATTTCCTTATCCGTTCGGACCTGGACAAGCTTCTCAGCCTGGAATCGGTCAACCTGTGGACGGGGATCAGCGCCATCGCGTCCCTGGCGCTGCGGATGTTGATTATCAGCGCCCTGTTGCTGCTTGTTCTTTCCATACCGGACTACATGTTCCGGCGCTGGCGGCATCTGGAAGATCTGCGGATGAGCCGGGAAGAGGTAAAGGAGGAACGGAGGCAGTACGAAGGGGACCCCTACGTGCGATCCCGGATTCGCGCACGGATGCGGCAGATGATGAGCCAGAACATGGCGGCGAATGTCGCCAAGGCGGACGTGGTGATTACCAACCCGACCCACTTCGCTGTGGCCCTGGAGTACCGCCCGCCCATGCAGGCCCCCCAGGTTACCGCCAGGGGCGAGGATGAGACGGCCCTGCTGATCCGCCGGATTGCCCGGGACAAAGGGGTGCCGCTGGTGGAAAACCGTCCGCTGGCGCGGGCCCTTTACGCGGAAACCGAAGTCGGGGACTTTATCCCCCTGGCCTACTACAAGGTGGTGGCCGCCATCCTGGGCAAGGTCATGGGCATCAACGAAGAACGCCGCCGCAGAGAAGAGGCCATGCGCGCATAATGGAGGCGATAAGCTATGTCTGATCAAGTTAAAGCCGTTGGCGGTCCCGTTTCCGGGGCCGGGAAGAACCCCCTGGGCGGTATCCAGGAATTCCTCATTCCCCTGGCCGTCATAACAATCATCGTGATGATTGTGATCCCCCTGCCCACGGTGCTGCTGGACGCGCTGATGGCCCTCAACCTGATTCTTTCCCTGCTGGTCCTCCTTATCGTGCTGTACACCCGCAAGGCGGTGGACTTTAACCTTTTCCCCACGGTGCTGCTGGTGGTTACGGTGTTCGGCCTGGCCCTGAACGTGTCCTCCACGCGGCTCATTCTTACCCAGGGCGCCCGTTTCAACGGCCGGATGATCCGGGCGTTCTCCTCGTTTGTCGTCGGCTCCGGCGGAACCGAGGGTCTGGTGGTGGGTTTTATCATCTTTATCGTGATTATCGCGGTCCAGGCGGTGGTGATCACCAAGGGGGCCACGCGGGTTTCCGAAGTGGCGGCCCGGTTCCAGTTGGACGGCATGCCCCAGAAGCAGATGTCTATCGATGCCGAGTTCAACTCCGGCAGTATTACGGAGGAGGAGGCCCAGTCCCGCAAGCGGGAACTGGATCTGGAACTGTCGTTCTACGGGTCCATGGACGGGGCCAGCAAATTTATCTCCGGCAACGTCAAGATCGGAATCTTTATCACAGTGGTGAACGTTCTGGGGGGGATCATCATCGGCACGCTGCTCCACGGGGAGCCGATAAGTCAGGCCATGAGCAACTACATCTCCTTTTCCGTGGGAGACGGCCTGTTAAGCCAGCTTCCGTCCCTGCTGGTCTCCACCGCTATGGGCATTGTGGTTACGCGGGCGGCGGCGCCCGGCGACCTGGGGGAGCAGGTCGCCATCCAGTTTTCCCGGGACGCCAAAGTCTACTGGGTGGCCGCCGGGGTCCTGATCCTCTTTGCCCTGCTTCCCGGTTTCCCCTGGTACGTCCTTGTTCCCCTGGCGCTTCTTGTGGGGTTTTACGCCTACCACATCGGCCGCGTCAAACAACGCAAGGCTAATTTTGACCAGATGATGTCCAAGTCCCAGGAAAGGGCGAAACCCCGGGACGAGGGGGAAATGTCCCCCGTGGTGCCCCTGGATGTCCTGTCCCTGGAACTGGGTTACGGCCTTATCCCGCTGGTGGACAAGGACAAAGGGGCCGAACTGCTGGAACGGCTCCAGGGGGTGCGCCGCCAGTCCGGCCTGGAACTGGGGCTGGTGATCCCCAAGATCAGGATCATCGACAACATTATGCTGGAACCTTCGGAGTACTGCTTCAAGATCAAGGGGGTGGACGTGGGCCGGGGAAAGATACGCATCGGCTACTACCTTTGCATCAAGTCCGGCCAAGTAACCGGGGAGATCCACGGGGAAGAAACCCTGGACCCCGCCTTTGGCCTGCCCAGCGTCTGGGTGGGAGAAGACCGGCGCGACGAGGCGGAACGGGCGGGCTATACGGTGGTGGACCCCCCCTCGATTATCGCCACTCACTTGACCGAGATTATCAAGCGCCACGCCCAGGATATTCTGGGCCGCCAGGAGATTCAGGCGATTCTGGACACCCTCAAGAAGGAGTATTCCGCGGTGGTGGAGGAAACCCAGAAGACGGCGACCCTGGGGGATATCCAGAAGGTGTTTCAGGGACTTTTGCGGGAGCGGGTTTCCATCCGCAACACGGTTTCCATTCTGGAGGCTATTGCCGACTACGCGCCGGTTTCCCGGAGTACGGACTTTCTCATCGAAAAGGCGCGGCAGGCCCTTGCCATGCAGATCTGCCACCAGTACGCCGACGACAGGCACGTACTGCGGGTATTGACGCTGGACCGCGCGCTGGAACAGGTGATTATCGACAGTCAGGTAAAAACCAGTTCCGGCCGCGTCTGCGGGCTGGATCCCCAAACCCGCGCGCTTTGGCTGCACGCCCTTTCCCGCGCCGTTACGCTGGTTCAGGAAAAAGGCTGGCCGGCGGTAATCTGCTGTTCGGAGGAAGCCCGCGCCCTTGTAAAATCGTCCACGGAGCGGGAAATTCCGGACCTCGCGGTGCTTTCGGTCGCCGAAATCGCCCAGGGTATAAGCCTTGAGTCGGTGGGGCTTGTTAAGCTGGAAAATCAGGCGGCGGCATAAGGGAAAGTTCGATGGTACAATTTACCGAACAGGCCTACGACTGGGACGAATGTCTGGATAAAATACGGGCGCGTTACGGCGAATATTTCACGATACTCAGCCGCAAAACCGTCAGAATGGGGGGGATATTCGGGCTTTTTACGCGGGAAGGCATTGAAGTAACGGGCTATATCCCCAACCGCTACGAAAAATCCTTCCCCGGCCCGGTGACGTTTCAGGGTCTGTCTGTTCCACCCGCCGCGATTCGCCCTTCCGCGGGGTTTCCCGCCCCGGTTACGGGGACCCCGGCGACGGGGACGCCGGCCGCGGAGAATTCCCCCGCCCTTTCCCGCGAGACGGGAGCGCGGGGCGAATCCGCTGTACGGAGTGATCCCGGTCCGCGGACAAATCCCCTGGATTTTGAGGAGGCCAAGCGCCGGGTCCTGGCTGCCGCCGGCAAGGACCTGACCATGCAGCAGGTCCTGTCTACCGTTCAGGAAATCAAGGAGAAAATTGGCCAGGCCGTTTCGCCGCCCCAGGAGGAACACCCCAGCCTCAAACAACTCCGGGCCTGTTTTGAATGTAACGACTTTTCCCCCGGCTACCAGGAAACCATCCTGGCCCGGATTAAGAAGGAGTGTTCCCTGGAAACCCTGGAAGATTTCCAGGCATTGCAGGATGCGGCGCTGGAGATGATCGGGGAAAGCATCGGCATTTTTGAGGAAACGCCCCCCCCCCGGCCGCCCCGGATCATGATCCTGGTGGGACCCACGGGGGTAGGTAAAACCACCACCATCGCCAAGCTGGCGGCCGTTTTCGCCCTGCCCGAGCCGGGTACGCCCCCCCTGTCGGTACGGATGGTTACTATCGATTCCCTGCGCATCGGCGCCCGGACCCAGATTGAAACTTACGGCGACATTATGAAAATTCCGGTAGCCTATGTAACGGACCAGCGGGAACTTAGGCGGTTTATCGACCTTTCCGGGGAGGATGCGGACCTTATCCTTATCGACACCTTTGGCAAGAGCCCCCGGGACGCGGTAAAACTGGGGGAGATGAAGCATATTCTGGACGCCTGCGGCAGCCGGGCGGAAACGCACCTGGTGCTGACGGCCGCCACCAAAACCAGCGATCTTGAGGATTTTATGAGGCAGTTTGAACCTTTTGCCTACCGTTCGGTGATTATCACCAAACTGGACGAAACCGCCAAAATAGGGAATGTTATCAGCGCCCTGGCGGAAAAGGGAAAATCTATCTCGTATATCACCAATGGTCAGACCGTTCCTACCGATATTCAAAAAGCCGCGGTTGTGGATCTTTTACTTAACCTGGACGGGTTCCAGATAAACCGGCAAAAAATTGAGGACCGGTTTTCCGCCGGTGAACAAACAAAGTTTGGATGGGGTGTGTAACGAATGGAAGATCAGGCAGAACGGCTAAGGGAAATTGTGCGTCAACGGGGTTCCTCCGCTTCCCCGGGGGAAAATTTTTCCGACGGAGGTTTTAGTTCACCGGGCGAATCCTCCGCCCCGGATTCGGCGGAAAACGGCGAGCAGGCCGGGATGGCAAAGGACCGCTACGCCTCAGGCCAGGAGGCAAAAGCCCGGATCATTACCATCACCTCCGGCAAGGGGGGGGTAGGCAAGACCAACCTTTCGGTAAACATGGCCCTGTCCTACGCCAGGCTGGGGAAAAAAGTGGTGGTTATGGACGCGGACTTGGGACTGGCCAACGTAAACGTGATCCTCAACGTAATTCCCAAGTACAACCTGTACCATGTGATCCGCAAACAGAAAACCATGAAAGAAATCCTGGTGGAAACCGATTACGGCATCTCCATCGTTCCGGGGGCTTCCGGTTTTTCCCAGATCGCCAACATGAACGACGACGAGCGGCAGAATTTTATCAGCGAACTGGAAACGCTTTCCGCCGCCGACATCATTATCATCGACACCAGCGCCGGCGTATCCAGTAACGTGATGGATTTTATCGCCGCCGCCGATGACACGATTATCGTTACCACCCCGGAACCTACAGCCATAACTGACGCATACGGGATCATCAAGATCATCGCCACCGAATACGAAACGCCGAACATGAGGCTTAAACTGGTGGTAAACCGCGTAAAGAGCGTGGCGGTGGCAAAAAAAGTCGCCGACAGGATGATCAACATCGTCGGTCAGTTCCTCAACCTCAAGGTGGAGTATCTGGGCTTTGTGTATGACGATGTGGTAGTTTCCCACGCGGTACTGCGGCAGCGGCCTTTTATGGTGATAGACCCCAAGTGCAAGGCAAGCCTCTGCGTACAGCACATTGTGGATCGTATGGAAAAAAGCGAGCGCAGCCCCTCCGGGGGCTTTGGGGCCCTGCTGAACCGGCTCTTTGGGAAGAAATAAGCGGTGGTGTTTAACATACGGTGGAGCGGCATTGCCGCGGTGGCAGCTTTTATCATCTCCACAATTCTGGGAATCGCCGTCGGGGTCCAGATCGTTGTTATTCTGATTCGGGCCCTGAGTTTCGCCGCGGCCTTTTTCGTTCTTGCCGCTCTGGTTTGGCGCGTGATTAACCGTTACCTTCCCGAACTGCTTCAGAATCCCCCGTCCCGGGACGCCTCGTTTATGCCCGGCGCCGAGCCCGGTTCCAGGGTGAATATCACGGTGGGAGATGTCGAAATCCCCTATAACGCGGCTGTTCCGCCGGAAGATTTCTCCGACGAAGCGCTGGGGAACATCACGGAAGCGGCGCAGGCCGGCATCCGGGAAAACGCCGGGATCCCTCCGGACGATCTTCCGGATGGTTCACCGTTATCCCCGCTCAATCCGGTCTCCCCGCCCCCGGTTTTCGCGGAGGGTATGGACCAGTCTCTCTCATCCCGTTATACTCAACAGAGGGATGGGGTACTCGCGGTACCGCCCGCCAATCCGGCTTCCGCCGGGGACATTCCCGGGATTCCGGGGTTGGAGGGGCTTTCCGGGGGTATTGAATCTCTTCCGGATTTGGATGCCTTGGCGGGGACGTTTATGTCTTCCGGCGCCGCGGAGGAAGAATCAGATTCAACCCCAAATTCCCCCGGCGCCCCGGAACACCGTTCGAAAAAGGGCAAAGAAGTGGGGGAAGATTTTAATCCCAAAGAATTGGCTTCCGCCATTCAAACCATACTTAAGAGGGATTAAAGGGAAGCGTCATGGGGACTGTTCACGGTGATCAAGTCAGTTCTTTGGAAGGGAAAACGGAAGAAGAACTCTGGCAGGAATACCGTAAAACCCGGGACATGAGGATTCGGGAATACTTTATCAAGCAATATGCTCCTTTGGTAAAATATGTGGCCGGTAAAGTTGCCGTTGGTATGCCCCACAGCGTGGAGTTTGACGACCTGGTTGGCTTTGGCGTGTTCGGCCTGCTGGACGCCATCGAAAAATTCGAACCCGATAAGAACGTAAAATTCAAAACTTACGCCGTTACCCGGATTCGGGGGGCCATATTTGACGAACTCCGCTCGATTGACTGGGTGCCCCGCTCGGTCAGGCAAAAGACCCGGGAAGTTGAGGAAGCCGTCGGTTCCCTGGAAGCCCAGCTTGGCAGAACCGCCACCGATCAGGAAATCGCCAGTTCTATGGGCCTGGACGAGGATGAATATTTAAAAACGCTTGTTAAAATTTCCGGTACTTCGATTTTGTCGTTAAGCGATGTGTGGTTTTCCGGGGATGAAAACGACAAAGTTTCCATCGGGGACAGCATCGAATCCCCCTCAAGCCTAAATCCCGATGTCATTGTTGAGCGGGATGAAATCCGGCGGGTAATCGTGGAGGCTATCAGCGAACTGCCCGACAAGGAAAAAAAGATACTGGTCCTGTACTACTTCGAAGACCTGACCCTGAAAGAAATAGGCCAGGTGCTGGAAGTTACCGAATCACGGGTATCCCAGCTCCACACCAAGGCTATAATCCACCTCCGTTCCAAGCTTACCAATATCAGAAAGGGTATCTTTTAAGGACAGGCTATGATCGATTTTGTCGAGCTTCAGCGGATCATGAAAGAGTGGTTGGAGCGGGACAGAGCCGTTCATTCAATCGAAGCCACGGGCGACACGCTGGAACTGGCCGTTGCGGCGGCGTCCACCCTTCTTAATGTTCCCATACGGCGGCTGGAATACGAGATAACCGAACGGGGCTTTGCGGGTCTGTTTGGCGCCGGCAAAAAAGAGTGGAAGATCCGGGCCTATGAACAGGTCCTGGCGGGCAGCCGCGCAAAAAAAGACGCGGCCGCGGAGGCAGGCGGGGAAACCGCGGAGACCCCGGCCATTGTGGATGTGGACGGCGAAGCTTTTGTCCGCCTGTTTGCGGATGGGGCCTTCCTCAAGGTAATCCCCCCTCAGGGCAACGGCGCGGGCGTTTCGGAAGACGCGGTTATGGAGACCCTGCTTCAACGAAAAGCCGGAGAGATTGACCGGGATCTGGTGAGCAGGACGGTTAAGGAAGCGGCGGGCGAATATATCCGGGTCGGCGATTACCAGCGGAATGCCGCCGCTGACAGCATCCTGTCCATTCATATTACCGAAGGGGACATGATGGCCAATGTTACGGTCAGCCGGCCCGGCCCCGGCGGCCAGGACAATTCCCTGGAAAACTACATCGATTATTTGCACAACAACATGATTTCCTACGGCATCAAAGAAGACGTTATCGCCCAATTAGTGGATAGGCCTGTTTACGGCGAGCCTGTAACCCTGGCGGAAGGGGACAAGGCTGTCGATGGCCGGGACGCCTACATTCAGTACAACTTTGAGACCAGTCAGGACAAGGCGCACCTGCGGGAAAGCGCCGGCGGACAGGTGAATTTCAAAGACCTCAACCTTATCCAAAACGTTGTGGCAAATCAGCCCCTGGCGGTAAAAGTGGCCGCGGAAAAAGGCAAGGACGGCAAAAACATCAAAGGCGTAACGCTGATCGCCAGCGACGGCAAGGATATTCCCCTGCCCCTGGGCAAAAACGTTCACCCGGGGGAAGACGGCATTACTATCTTTGCCGATATTAACGGCCAGGTACTGCTGGTGAACAACAAGATCAACGTGGAACCTGTGTACACCGTGGACGGGGGAGTAAATTTAGCAAGCGGAAACGTCATATTCCTGGGGACCGTGGTCGTCAACGGCGACGTGGAAGACGGTTTTATCGTCAAGGCGGCGGGAAACATTGAGGTAAACGGTACGGTAGAAAAGGCCGTACTTGAATCCGAGGGAAATATTATTGTTACCCAGGGCATCGCCGGAAAGGGTGGGGGAATAATCAAGGCGGGCCATTCGGTGTGGGCGAAATTTGTCGAAAACGCGGTGGTGGAAAGCGGGGACACGGTGATGATTTCCGAAGGGATCGTCAATTCGCAGGTGATCGCCGCGAACCATGTACTCTGCGAGGGAAAACGGGCCGCTATCGTGGGCGGGCACGTATGCGCCGGTCAGACGATCAACGCCAAGACCCTGGGGAACTCCAGCGGAACCGAGACGGTGCTGGAAGTCGGCTATGATCCCAGGCTTAAAAAACGCCTGACGCAGTTGATCGAAAAAAAAGAAACTATCCGCGGGGAAATTGACGAACTTCAACGGAATATCCAGACCCTTGTCAACATTAAGCGGCAGCAAAAGAAATTGCCTGAGGACAAAGAAGCCACGCTGGAGGATTTTATGACCCAGCGGCAGACCCTTACGGCGAATATAGAAAAAGCCGAGGAAGAAATTACCGAATTACAGGCCGCCATGACCGCCGTTAATGTACGGGGCCTGGTTTCCGCCTCCGTCAAGGTACACTCCGGGGTACGAATTATGATCCGTGATGTTCAGGAAAATGTACGGACTGACTTCAAGGCGGTTACTTTTGTACTGGAAAACACCCTTATCAAGGCTGCTCCCTACGAGGAAATCGACAAAGAACAGATGAAGGCTCCCGATGGCTATACAGCCAATTGATCTTCAAACCCTTTTTACCCAGTTAGAGAAGGTCGGCAAGACCCAGGCTTTCCAAAAGGACGGAACTCTAATCCAGCAGGCCATGCAGTCTGTGGAAACACAGCGCAGAACCGACGAGAATATCCGGTCCGTTAATGAGGCCCAGGATACGGGCCGGGGGACGGAGGAGATCAACGACCGGAACGCCCGCAAACATCAGGCCGGGGAAGATGACGGCAGGCAGCGGGGGGAGGACGGGGAGGAAGGGAAACAGCCCGGCGTCCCCGTTTTTCGGGACCCCGCCCTGGGTAACTATGTGGATTTTACGGGCTAGGAGCCTGTTGAGGGAACCGTGACAGCGCAGGTTGTTTTTTCACTTTCTACCTTGGTACTCTGCGCCGTTTTTTTTGTCTATGTTCACGTTTATATCAGACGGCGGACCAGCCGCGAAAGTATCCTGACCGCTTACCGCGAGGAAGTAAACCGCCTTGTCGCGGAGATTGACCACGCCACCGACCGGGATACGCGCCTGGTGGAAGAACGAATCACCGCGCTGCGGAAGACTCTGGAGGAAGCGGACCGCCGTATCGCCCTTATGTCCCGGGATATGGAAAAGCGGCGCGCCGCCACGGAACTCTACACCGCCTTGGGGAGCCGGCGGGCCGGTTCCGCCGGAGTTCCCGGGATTCGTTCCGCCCCGGTCCAGGATAGTCCGTCTTCCCCCTTTCCCGCCGCGTCCGCAAATGCGGAGGGGTCGGCCCCCGGTGAGCAGACCGCGAACGCACAGATTCCTGCCGGGCAGACTGCATCAGGACCGGTCCCGGCGGTTTCCGGCGGGCAGGCCGTCCCCGCGCTTGGTCAGCGGGTAGCGGAACTTTCCCGGCAGGGATTTGCGGCGGAAATCATCGCCGCCCGGCTGGGCCTGAGCTTTGCGGAAGTGGAGCTGGCCCTGGCCGTTTCCCGCCGCACAGGAACCTAAATAGAGTTGTTCAGAAACTTCAGTTTCCGGCGAACAAAAGGTCCGGCGACAACGCTTAAAAAATGAACGCCGCGCCGGAAATGATTGAACTGTAAGCGGGAAGCTGTTTCAGAAAAGCTGCGGGAACGCCCTAAAGTCTCCCCGCGATGGCGTCTACGAATTCCCAGGAGTCAAGAATTTTCGCGGGAGCGGGAGCGGCAAGCCGGGCGAGATCCCCGGTCTGGTCCCCCTCCTCGATGGTCCGCAGGGCGGCCGCTTCCAGCCGCCGGGCAAAATCCCCCAAGGCGGGAGTCTTGTCCAGTTCCGCCCGTTTGGCCAGCGCCCCGGTCCAGGCAAAAATCAAGGCCATTGGGTTGGTACTGGTTTTTTCCCCTTTTTTCCAGCGGTAGTAATGCTGCTGCACGGTGCCGTGAGCCGCTTCGTATTCCACCGCCCCGGAGGGGGAGACCAGGACGCTGGTCATCATGGCAAGGCTGCCGGAAGCGCTGGCAATCATATCGCTCATCACATCCCCGTCGTAGTTTTTGCAGGCCCAGAGAAAGCCCCCCTCGCCCCGGATGACACGGGCTACCGCGTCATCAATAAGCGTGTAAAAATAGGAAATTCCTGCGGCTTCGCAGCGGTCCTTGAATTCCTCTTCGTAGACCCCGGTAAAAATTTCTTTAAACCGGCCGTCGTAAGTTTTGGAAATAGTATCCTTGGCGGCGAACCAGACGGGGAGCTTGGCGTCCAGCGCGTAGAGGAAGCAGGAACGGGCGAAACCGCGAATAGAATCGTCCAGGTTGTGAACGCCCTGGACAATACCCGGTCCCTTAAAATCCGCCACGGTACTCCGCGTCTCCTGCCCGTCCGCCGGGGTGTAAACCAGTTCCACCCGGCCCGG
Source organism: Treponema sp. (assembly GCA_031277045.1). Next base: position 2,753 of record JAISLX010000185.1, on the reverse strand, counting down.
CCCGGGGATCTTCATTTCCACGGCCCGGTAAATATCCCCGTAGGCGTGCCGGCCGATAACAATGGGTTTTTTCCAGGTGGATACCGTGGGTTTTATTCCCGTTACCGGAATGGGAGCGCGGAAAACCGTACCGTCCAGGATAGCGCGGATGGTGGCGTTGGGGCTGGGGTGGAGCCGCTTGAGCCGGTACTCTTCCCGCCGGGCGGCGTTGCTGGTAATGGTGGCGCATTTTACCCCTACTCCCAGCCGCCGGATCGCGTTGGCAGATTCGACAGTTACGCTGTCATCTGTGGCGTCCCGGTTTTCAAGGCTCAAATCGTAGTATTCGGTTTTTAGGTCCACAAAGGGAAAAATAAGTTTTTCCTTGATCAGGGCCCAAAGTACACGGGTCATTTCATCCCCGTCAATTTCCACCAGCGCCGTTTTCATGGCGATTTTTTCCGGCATATCTTTCTCCTCCTATAAAAAACCACGGCGGGTTTCCGCCGTTCCGCTGTTTCGCGGAACATCCGCATTTTCCCCAAAACCCCAGGTTTTGAAAAGTTCCGGCGTTAAGCGGTTTTGTTCTAAACGTGAAATTTCCGGGGGACATTATAAAAAAAAATCCATTTTTACGGAATACCCCGAATATTTTGCCGTGAGCATGGAAAACGCGCTGTCTCCGGAATATATTCTTCAAGTGTAAGTTTTTCCCCAAAACCCGGCTGGATTTGCGATTAAACCGGCAGACCCCTATGGTGTTGCGGCGGGAGGGTACATGAAAATTTTTTTCCTTTTTTTGACGTTGAATGTTATTGCGCCGGCCCTCGGGTTTTCGCAGACGAACAGCCCCCTTATGATGGAGGGAATGGGGTATTGGTATAACCACGGTTCCGGTTTTTACGCTTCCCACGCGACACTGCCCTTTGGGACTGAGATTATTATTACCAATCTGGATAACGGCAAACAGGTTACCGCGCAGGTGGGGGGCCGGATTCCCCCGGATCCCCGCTGGATTGTGGATGTTTCCCCCCAGGCGGCGGACGCGCTGGGAATGAACCGTACAGGTTTTACGCGGCTGAGGATAGAAGAAGTAGTTAAAACAGCCGCCGCAAAATCCCTGCGGACCATCAGCGCCCGGAATTTTCAGCAAAACGGCCGGGCGGTGATCCGTCCTGCCGGAATGGAACTTACCGTGGGGCACCCTTCCCTGACGATAGGCCGCCGGATACGGTTAACTAACCAGGCCAACGGCCGGATGGTGGTGGCAACAGTAAAAAGCCGGGTTCGGGCTTCCAGGGATCGCATTATCGAAGTGTCGTGGGCGGTAGCCCAGGCATTGGGCGCATCCCAGGGGAATTATATCAATGTAACGGTTGAAAGCGTTGACAGGTAAAACTGCCGGGTTCATGCCGGACGCGCATGGGACAATTCTATTGACAATCCCCACCAAAAAAACTACGTTCAATTAAAAGTTTCGCTTGATGGGTGCAGAGGAGAATGTATGAGAAAGCTGATTTTTCATGTGGTTTTGTTGTTGATTTTACCCCTGTTCCGCCTTTCCGCCCAGAACAGTCAGTTGGTCATTTACACATGGGACGAGATGATCCCCCAGGAAATTCTTGATGATTTTACGCTGGAAACCGGCGTAGAGGTGGTTCTAAAATTTTTTGAGTTCAACGAAGATATGCTGGCCGAACTGGAGATGAACAACGGTTCCGGTTATGATCTGATAATTGCTGATGATTATATTGTCGATTTTATTATTGCCGGGGGACTCGCACAGAGTCTGGACAAGCGGCTGCTTCCCAATCTGAAAAATGTAAACCCCTTTTATCAGCACCAATTCTACGATCCGCAGGATGAGTACACAGTACCCTGCGGCGCCGGAATTCAGACAATCGTGTACAATCCCGCCGGGGCGCCGTTTGACATCAGCGGGTTTTCCGATTTTTGGAATCCCGCCCTGCGGAAAAGGCTGGGGATTACCGCCAATCCGCGGGTGATCAACGGCATGGTTCTTAAATCCATGGGCAGAGGTTATAACGAAACGGATCCGGCGCTTATTAAGGCTGCGGGGGCCAGGCTGCTTCAACTGGCGCCGAATGTGGGCATTATGCGGGACATGGATTTGGACGAGCATATTTTGAACGGGGATATTGACGTAGCCCTTATGTACACGGACCAGGTTTTTAAGTCGCTGATCAGGAATCCTGATCTTAAAATGGTGTATCCCAAAGAGGGAATTGGCTTTGGGATCATGCCCGCCTTTATTCCCGTCAACGCCGCGAACCCCCGCGCCGCCCACTGGTTCCTCAACGCCATCATGGAACCCCGCAGAGGGGCCCGTTGTTTTGAGTACATGGGCTATTACTGCACTTTTTCCGCTTCGGAGCCGTATATAAATCTTGATTACCGGCCCTATCTGCTGCTGCCCACGGAGGACCGGAACGGCAGGGTGGTGAATACGTTCGGGAATTTCGAGGTTATCCTGAACCTTCCCGGCGAGGCTGAAGCCGTCCATGCCGAAATATGGGATGCGTTTATCAAGGCGTTGGAAAACCAGCGGTCTGTTTTATAAGGTCAGGGGCTTATATTATGGAGCTTTATATTGACGACATTCCCTCCGCGAGAACAAAAACCGGTTTGATCTATGTTCTACTAACTACGTTTACCCTGATGGTTTATATATCAACATTTCTTTTACCAGGAGATTTTCTATCCATTTCATTGTGCATATTAACATCATTTACTATTGCGGTTGTGTCATTACT
>JAISLX010000179.1 GCA_031277045.1 Treponema sp. | reverse complement strand
GACGCCACCGTGGTGCTGCCCGCCCAGCGGCTCTACATCGAAACGATCCGGAAGATCCGGGGCATCGCCGGGGAGATCGCCCGGGCCCTGGACATCACCGGCCCCTTCAACATCCAGTTCCTGGCCCAGCGGAACCATGTCCGGGTCATCGAGTGCAACCTGCGGGCCAGCCGCAGCTTTCCCTTCTGCTCCAAGATCAGCCGGGTCAACATGATAGACCTTGCCGTCAGGGCCATGCTGGACGAGCCGGCCCAGCCTCCGGCGGCTTCCGCCCTGGACCTCCGTTGGGTCGGCGTCAAGGCCGCCCAGTTCAGCTTCGCCCGGCTCCACGGCGCGGACCCCGTAAGCGGCGTGGAAATGGCCAGTACCGGGGAAGTGGGCTGCATCGGCGCGGACCTCTCGGACGCATTCCTCAAAAGCCTCCTGTCCGTGGGCTACCGGATCCCCGCCAAACGGATCCTCCTGTCCACCGGCCCCATCGAAGACAAACTCAACTTCCTGGACTCCGCCCGGATTCTCGCGGACATGGGCTACGAACTCTACGGCTCACGGGGCACGGCGAAGTTCCTCTCCGGCAACGGCATTCCCGTCACGGCTCTCAACTGGCCCCTGGAATCCCGGGAACCAAATATCGCCGGTTTCATCAAACGCCGGGAAATCGACATGATCATCAACATTCCCAAAAACAACCGGGAAACGGAACTCAAAAACGACTACATCATCCGGCGCATGGCCGTCGACTTCGACATCCCCCTCTTTACCAACATCAAAGTGGCGCGGGAGTTCATCGACGCCCTGGCCTACGAGCGCGCCAAGGGCCTTGAGATAAAAGCCTGGGAAGAGTACCGCTAAGGTTCCGGTTTCACAACCGGTTTCGGGACGGAGCTTATAAACAGTAATGGACTTGTTCGATAACCCGGTTGGTTATCTCATAAGTCTCCCAAAAAACACGGATTTTGCCGAGAATCCGTGTTTTTTATTTTTTTGGGCGCGCCCCTGTTAATTGATCTGGCCCGGAAGGTAAGTTGGTGTACCAGTTTGGGAAGAATGAGCCTCCGCGGAGCAAGCTCCGCGGTATCTTAAGCGATGCCTGATTCGGAACGGAGACTCGTTCGAATAGGAAGTTTATTATACCGTCTGGTTTAATACCAAATTTTTGAAAGCGTTGCCTTGTTTGAGCCGGAGCAAGCTCCGGTGTATTAAACCAGACTTTGCGAATAACGGCGGTCCAAAATCCGGCTGGATTTTTACCAGTGGTTTTACCGGCGCCGCCGCGCCAACCGGCAGCGAAAACCATAAAAATCCACAGGCGCGGAAAGCTGCCGGAATACCGTTGTATAACCGGGCGCGGCGTCCGATGATAAAAAAGGCGTACTGCCTGCCGTGCGCGGGACCCGGCGCCAATCCCCCGGGTTCTTTACCGGGGAGGAAATTTATTGTACGCTCCCCGCGAACCAGCGCGGTTTCCTGGGGCCATACCCCGATCCGAAAATCGTGCCGCCGCATGAAGCGGTTCCAAAACCGGCCGGGTTTTGGAACAGGCTCACATGTTCAGGAACCGGCGAATTTTCCGGCAAGCCGGGTATGGGCCCGGCTTTCCAGGTTCAAGGAGACATGCCATGAAAAACCCGCGGATGAACGCGGCAAAATCCGGCGTTTTTATAAAGAGCCTTTCGGCGGGACTGTCGCTCTGCGCCCTGCTGTGCGCGGGCGGCTGCGCCAAACCCCCGGTCGAGGAGATGGAGAACGCCGCCAGCGCCGTAACCAGGGCGGAAAACGATCCGGACGCGGTTAGATACGCGGCCGCTATTCTGACCAGGGCCCGCGATGCCCTAAGCAGTATGCGCTCCGAGGCGGAAGCCAAACGCTACGGCTCAGCCAAAAGTTTCGCCGCCGAGGCGATAAGCGCCGCGGAAAGGGCCATCGCCGCCGGCCGCGCCGGCGCCGTCCTTGCCCGGGAGGAGGCCGCCTCCCTGCTTGACCAGGTTAAAAATTCCCTGGAAGAAACGGGGAAATCCCTGGAAAACGCCAAAACCGTTCAGGGCATCGCGCTGGACTTTAACATCCTGGATCGGGACTATGACGGCGCCCGGCGTATTGCCGCCCAGGCGGAGCTAAGCCTGGCGGGGGAAAACTACCAGGATTCCATCGGCAAAAGCCGGACCGCCAGGGGAATGTTGAGCGATATTAACAGTGAAATTTCCGGGGCCGTCATTTCCGGTTCCCGGAAAGAATAGGAATTTCACGGAAAGGACATCCTATGGCCTTTGGATTTCTTGGCAGACTGCTTGCGTTTTTTCGCCGGGATAAGCCCACGCGCGAAAACCGGCGTCTGCTTAGGCGGCTTGGCAAAGACCTCGCGGGCAACCGTCTTGCCGGTTTTTATAAGCCCAGGCTGATGAAAGCCCAGCCGGCTATGGGGAGGTTTTTTTGGGATTTTTATAAGGTCCTCGCCCATGCCCAGATTTTTTTACAGGACGCCGATAAATCCGGGCAGCTCAAGCGGCTTACCGTGGAAGCCTTTTTGGACATGAGACACCTGGACGCCCGCCAGCGGCTTAACGCCGCGTATGTGGAGGAAAAGGCCGCGAGCATGCCCGTCACGGAGGTGGCCCAGCTCCTCAAGGAGGATCTGGACATCCTTGCCGGCGCCTTTGACGGGGATTTTGTTTCCCGGGTAGACTCCTGCTACAACAAGATACTCTATATAGCCCATTTGGCCGGTTTCGATTACTTTTTCTTTCTGCGAAAATTTGATCCCGGTATTCTGGAACGGAATTTCAACATCGAACCCCATTTCAAGCCGGTTCACGGACAACTGATTCTGGAAAACATCAAAGATTTTCTGGAGATTTCCCATCCCTTTGATCTGGATTCGGAATGGACCATGCCCCTGCAGGTGCTTAAAGTTTATAAAAACGGCACGGACGTAATAATGCCCGATGAATGGACCAATCTGCTCGGCGCTTTGCGGGAACTGCGGCGTTCGGCAATTCTGGAACTCATGGTCCGGCATATCAGCCAGGATACGCAGTGGGAATTCAAAAACTATCCCGCCCAGGAACATATTGCCGAGGCCTACCTGGAAGAATGCCGGCGGGAACTGGACGAGGCTTTCGCGACATTCCTGCGTACCCAAAAGCAAAACCATGTGGCCGCCCTGGCGGGGGAACTTTTTGGCGATCCCGGTATTAAACGCCTCTCGTATTACACCGAAAAGGACGGCGAAGTTTTTGTCGCCAAAGGACTTGAAGGCTTTGTTCACGCCCAGTGCCTTAACTATCTCAAGGCTTTTATGATGGACTTTTTCCAGCAGGATATTCAGGAACTCTGTGAACTGCTGCTTGTCCAGGGACTCTGGGCTTCCAGCGAACAGGCCAAGACGGTGTCCCATCTGTTCCACGTGTTGACAACCAATGCGGACCGTCTTGAGGCTTTTGAGCAGTCCATGTCGGAAGACGGACAAAACGGCGCCAGCCTGCGCGCGGCCCTGGCAAAATCCGCCCGGAACCAGAGTCAACTGCGGTACATGAGCCGCGTTATTCAGGAGGTTAACGCGGAGGCATGGGACCTGCTCAGCGGCACCGCGGAAGCCCTGGTCCCGCTGGGCAGGGTTTTTAAGGAGATCCTGTGTAACACGGAACAGGACGGGGCCCCCATTCTAAACTTCCGGGAGCTGCAGCGTAAAAAAAACGATCCGCCCCTGGTCCAGTGCCTTGTTCTGGCTTACAAGCGAATCTACCACTACCTGCGGATTCAACGGATCCTTACCAGCACCGAATGAAGAACCCCGCCGCAGATCCCGGCCCAAAGCTTTGGCGGCGTCTTCGACGGGCCTGGGGGTTGCGGCAGGCGTTTTGCTCCCGGTTTTTCCTGCCCGCGGCGGCGTAGTATGTGCCCGTCCTGTCCGGGTACTTGATCAAGCCGCCTGAAACCGGGTATAAATTTCAAGGTTTTCCCCAAATTTTAGATTGTGGGGTTTTACCATTTTTTCCCAAGGATAAGAGCATGTACGCACTGATGGAATTCAAGGGTAAACAGTACAAGGCCGAAAAAGGCGCCCTGCTTAAGGTTGACAAGGTGGACGCCGAACCGGGTTCCAGCCTGGATATTGATACGGTGCTGCTGGTTTCCGGCGAGGGGGGTCCGGTAACGGTGGGGACTCCCTATGTGGGGGGCGTAACGGTAAGCGCTACGGTACAATCCCACGGGAGGGACCCCAAGATCATCGTTTTTAAATATAAACCGAAAAAAGATTACCGCCGCAAGCAGGGGCACCGCCAGCGTTACTCAATTATTAAAATTGGGGATATTGCCGGGCTGTAGGCCGTGGTTCGGGTCAGCGTGGCCCTGGACGGGGCCGGGCTCCTTAGGTCGTGCCGGGTAGAAGGGCACGCCGGCTGGGGCCGCAAAGGCGGGGACCTTGTCTGCGCCGCCGTATCGGTTTTGGCGCGGAGCGCCTTACGCACCCTTTCCGGCAGGAGGGGTATCAGGTTACGGGGCGCCGCGCCGGATCGGGGTCTTCTGTGGATGGAAGTGGATTACGACGCGGAAAGCCGGGATTTTTTGGCCGCGGCGGGGGCCTTTCTGGTGGAGGGCCTGCGGTCAGTCTCGGAAACTTATCCGAATTGTTGTTGTATAACTATACGGAACCTGGATCCCGCGGATACAGGTTTCCCGGTGGAGGATTAACATGGCTCGCAAACGGGGCGGCAGCGGCGCGAAAAACGGACGGGATTCCAATCCCCAGTACCTTGGCATTAAGGCTTCGGGGGGGACTTTGGTACGGGCCGGGACAATTATTGTCCGTCAGCGGGGAACCAGGATTCACCCCGGCAGCAATGTGGGCTGCGGCGGGGATTATACCTTGTTCGCCCTCAAAGACGGGACGGTCAGTTTTACCCGGCGCCGGGGCCGGAAGCTGGCTTCGGTTGTTGTCGCGGAATAGGGGACGGTTCGGCGGCCCTGTTCGGGTTCCGGTCCGGCCGGTTGTGTACCCGGTTTTTTGATCTGGAAAATTGGAAAAATTTGCCGATGAGGCGCTGATCGAAGTATCGTCCGGTTCCGGCGGTAACGGCTGTGTGGCGTTCCGCCGGGAAAAATACGTCCCGCGGGGAGGACCCGCCGGGGGCGACGGGGGCAGGGGCGGCGATGTGGTATTCACGGTGCGCCGGAACCTGCGTACTCTTTCCCATCTGCGGTACAAACAATCTTTCAAGGCGGAAAACGGCAAAGACGGCGAAGGGAGCGGCCGTTACGGCAGGAACGGGGCGGATGTGGTCATCCCCCTGCCGCCGGGGACGGTGCTGAAAGACGCCGAAACCGGCGTTCTGATCCGCGACTTTGCCGAAAAAAGCGGGGATTTTGTCTTCCTCAAGGGGGGCAACGGGGGCTGGGGGAATATCCACTTCAAATCCTCCGTCAACCAGGCTCCCCGCAGGGCCCTGCCGGGGCGGCGGGGGGAACAGGCCAGGCTGCGGGTGGAACTGCGGATCATCGCGGATATCGGTTTGGTGGGCTTTCCCAACGCGGGGAAAAGTTCCCTGCTGGACCGTTTTACCAACGCCCGGCCCAAAATCGCCCCCTATCCCTTTACCACCAAGATTCCCAATCTGGGGGTCCTCCGCGTGGACGACAGGGATATTATCCTGGCGGATATCCCCGGCCTTATCGAGGGAGCCTCCGGGGGCTTGGGGCTGGGAATCCGGTTCCTGAAGCATGTCTCCCGGACTAGCGCGCTGCTCTTCCTTGTCGACCTGGCGGCGGATAACTTTTTACAGGCTTTTCAGGTACTCAGCGCCGAACTGGATGCCTTTTCCCCGGCGCTGCTTGATAAGCCCCGGCTTATCGTGGGGACCAAACTGGATTTGGAAGGAACCGGGGAACGGCTAGGGGAATTGGCGGCCCGCTACCCGGAGGAACAGGTCCTGGGGCTTTCGGTTTTTTCCGGGGAGGGTCTCGGTCGTCTGGCTGGGGAACTGGTAAAATTGGCGGATATGGAGGCCGGCGATTCTTCATGAGGCTGGCGATTCTGGGGGGCAGTTTTAACCCCGTACATTTGGGCCATCTCTACCTGGCGGACGCGGCGCTTTCCGCCTTTGGGTACGACCGGGTTCTTCTTATCCCCGCGTTCCGGTCCCCCTTTAAGCTTGACGCCGGCGCCGCCCCTCCCCAGGACCGGCTTGCCATGCTTGCCGCGTCGATCCCCGGGGATTCCCGGCTGCTCGTTGACGACTGCGAGATCCGGCGGGAGGGCGTGTCCTACACCGTGGATACTCTGGCCGACATTTACCGGCGCTACCTGCCGGACGGCAAGCCCGCGCTTATCCTGGGGGACGACCTTGCGCGGGACTTCCCCTCCTGGAAGCGATCCGGCGAGATCCTCTCCCTGGCGGATATTATCATTGCCCGGCGGACCCTGCCTGAACCCGGGGATTATCCCTACCCGTGCCGTCAACTGCGGAACGAGGCTGTCGAAATTTCCTCCGCCCAGATACGGGAATTTATCCGGCGGGGAAAATCCTGGCGCTACCTGGTTCCCGCCGGGGCGCGGACCATTATCGAGGAACGCGGCCTCTACGGTTTTTCCGCCGGCGCTTCTGCGGCAAGCCCGGCCCTCATCGTCCGCATGGAAGCGGAGGCCCGTCGGCTCCTTTCCCTGTCCCGTTTCCTCCATTCCCGGAATGTGGCGCTGATGACATCGGACCTTTGCCGGATCTTCGGCCTGGACAGCCGGGCCGGCTATCTGGCGGGCATAGTCCACGATATTGGCAAGCAGCTGGCGGACGAGGAACTGATCCGGCTGGTCAAGGCGGACGGGCTGCCCGTCTCATCCGCGGAAAAGAAAAAACCTTCGCTGCTCCACGGCAGGGCCGGGGCGGTTCTGCTGGAAGAGCGCTACGGTATTCAGGACCGGATACTTCTGGACGCGGTAAGGTACCACACGACCGGCTCCGGCGCGATGAACCCCCTTGCCAAAGCCGTATACATCGCGGACAAGATCGAGGTATCCCGGGAAGGGGTGGAACCCCGGCTGCGGGACTTTCGTGAATACGAGGGAACCGGTGAACAGGGCCTGGACCGGCTTTTTGGAAAAATTTTCGTGGAAACGGTTGCCTGGCTGCGTTCAAAAAAGTTTGAGCTTTGCGAAGGCACCATTGGGCTGCTGAAACAGATAGAACGCGGGGTTTCCCGGTGAGAAGGCCGCGGATAAACGCCAGCGGTTTCCTCCTGGCCGTTATACTTATCTCCCTGGTCGCGGGGGGTATTTTTATCGCCTTTTCCCTGCGGACCGACCCGATAGAAGACGCTCTTTCCGGGGACCGGGTCATCAACACCCTGTTTGTGCTGGAAAAAGACGGCAAACCCCTCAGTTCTTTTGTTCTTATGTACTATCCTGCTACAAGGCGGGCGGCGATCTTCGACATTCCCCGCGATTTGGGGCTTATTATCCGGCAGATCAACCGCGTAGACCGGATCGATACCCTCTATGACCGGCAAAAAATCGGGGATTTTGAGAATGAGATCGAGGATCTCCTGGGAATCGAGATCAATTTTTACATAATCCTGGGCGAAGACCGGCTTGGAGACGCGGTGGACCTGCTTGAAGGGGTGGAAATATTCATTCCTTCCCCGGTAGAGCTGTACACCAGCCCCCCCATCCTGTTCCCGGCGGGCCTGGTCCGTCTGGACGGGAACAAGGCCCTTGACTATGTTACCTATGAACTGCCGGAAGAGAACCAGGAGATGGTCTCGTTCCGCCGGCAGCGTTTTTTTCTGGGCTTTATCAAGCGTCTGGGGGAGGCGTGGGATCAAATCTCCAATCCTCATGTCAACAACCTCTTTCAGAGTCTGTTTTCTACCAACATAAACCGGCGGACCTGGCTCAGAATCCTGGGTGAATTTGCCCTTATCGACACGGATCGAACCAATATCCAGTCTGTGGGGGGGACTATCCGGGAAATTTCCGGGCAAACCCTGCTGCTGCCCTCCTGGGACGGAAATCTTATCAAACAGATCGTCAGTCAGACCCTGGGGGCGATTACCCGGCAGGCTGAAGGTTCCCTTTCGGAACGGATTTTTACGGTGGAAGTGCTGAACGGCACCAATATCAACGGCCTGGCCGCGCGCACGGCGGAACTTTTGCGGGGTTTTGGCTATGATGTTATCTCCATAGGCAATGTGGACAGCGATTATGAGTTTTCGGAAATCGTGGACCGCTCTGGCTTGACGGATGCCGCGGAAGCCTTTGGGGAGATTATCCGGTGCCGGAATATCCGCGCCGAGACTCCCTTTGATGAAAACCCGGAAACCGAGTTAGGACTCAGGAATTTTGAGTACCGGTCCGATTTTACTCTTATCATAGGCAGGGATTTTGATGGACGTTATGTTACGGACGGATGAACAGTTTGCCGGCAAAAGTTCGCCTATGGATTCACGGGACATGGCCCTTTCGCTGGGGGCTCTGCTCCGCGATCACCGGGCCCAGGATGTGGTGGTTCTGGATTTGCTGGAATGTAACAGTTGGACCAGCTACTTTGTCATTGCCACCGCCGCCAGCCTTTCCCATCTGCGGGGCCTGGAACGCCACATTAAGGATTTTTGCCGGGAACAGGACATGGAGATTCTGCGGCGCTCCCCCCGGTCCCGCTTTGCCGCGGAAGACGACTGGCGGCTTACCGACCTGGGAACCGTTGTGGTCCACCTGATGTCCGGGCGGGCCCGGAGTTTTTATGAACTGGAGCGGCTCTGGATCGCCGCTCCGCGTATTTTCCCCTAGCGGCCTATCGCGCTTGTGGGTTTTTATGGGTTTTCGCCGAAAAGGGCCATAAAAATCCCGGTTACTGGGCTGCTTACGGAGTTTGCAGGGTAGAAAATCGCCTAACCGGCGATTTTGGGGTTTTACGCGCGAAGCGCAGCAAACTCCCGGCACTTTGCGGGGTAAAAACCGGTTGAAAGCCGGTTTTTTGTGGTCTTATGCGCGAAGCGCGGCAAACCGCCGGGGTTCGGCCGGCTTCCGGTTCGCGCGGATCGGAAAGAGCTTACTCCTCAATATCGTCGTCGTAGTCCGCATCATCATCGTAATCAAAATCGTCGTCTTCATCATCGTCAAAATCGTCGTCGAAGTCCTCTTCCATATCGTCAAAACTGTCTTCCTCGTCTTCAATATCTTCGTCGTCAAGGGCCAGGCGGGGGAAAGAAAAACGCTCCCCCCCTTGATCCGGCGTCAACCCGCCCATTACGAACGGTTCCGCGCCGGCGGGCCGCCATTCGACCGGTTCCGGCGTACCGGAATTCCCCATGCTGTCGAACGGACCGCTGACGGGCATCAGGCAAAGCGCCTCCATCTCATTGGCAAAAATTCTTTGGGTATTCATGTGCTTCTCCGGTTTGCTTTTGGACAGGTCTGACTGCGCAAGAGGCCCTATGCTCCCTTAAAACTACAGTTTTTCCTTATCCTCAATGATATTTCTTGAAACATAAGGGAGACTTTAAGTATCTGTCAACTGGTTTTCGCTTTTTTGATAAAGCTTTCCCCAAAATCAGCCGGGTTTTGGGGAAAGCCCGAGTGGTTTCGCGGTCCCGCGCCCGGTTTTCGTACTTTACAGGAAGCGTGTTTTTTATTATAAGAATCCGGACGATGTTTCGGATCAAGGTTCCTTCCCCCTGTAAGATCAATCTGCACCTTTCGGTGATGGGGCGCCGGGCCGACGGCTATCACGATCTGGAAAGCATCTTCCAAGTTTTGGATTTTGGCGATACTCTGGGTTTTGAGGTTCTGGAAAAAAACGGGGTTTGCGAGGTTTTCCTCAATTCCGCGCTTTCGTGGGGCGATGTTCCGGTTTCGCCGGAGGAGAACATTGTTTACCGGGCGGTATCCTTGTTCAGGCAGCGTACCGGTTTTGACCGGGGCATACGGGTAAGCCTGGAAAAGCGCGTCCCCCTGGGGGGCGGTTTGGGGGGAGGTTCCTCTAACGCCGCGGCGGCTTTGGGGGCCCTGGATCTGCTGGCGGGGACCGGCCTTTCCCCGGCGGAGCTGCGGGATATGGCCCTGTGTTTGGGCAGCGATGTTCCCTTTTTCCTGGCGGACGCGCCGGGGCGGGACGGGTCCGCGGGGCTTGGCCGGGGCGGGGCGGCCTGGGTAAGCGGCCGGGGGGAGCGGATCGTTCCGTTGGAAGTATCCCGGCCCTGGCCGGTAGTTCTGGTGAATCCCGGGTTTTCCAGTCCCACCGGTGAGGCTTTCCGCCGCCTGGATGCGCGGCGCGGCGCGGCGGGCGGAAACACGGGGCCGGGCCGGCGGGCGCTTATTAAAGCCCTGGACGCCGGGCCCGGCGATTGGCCGTTTTGGAATGATTTTCTTCCGGTCTTTGGGTCCGAAGAAGATGCGGCGTACCAGCGTATCATTTCCGCGCTGCGGAATTTGGGCGCCGGTTTTGCCGGTTTGTCCGGGGCCGGTTCCACGTGTTTTGGGGTTTTTACGGACAAAGGAGAGGCGGAAAGGGCGGCGCGGTTACTGGCGGATCATTGGATTTTTGTTTGCGTAACGTTTTTCCTTGCGCGGTCAGCGTTTCGGGTATTACAATATTAATACTTTGTTGACCACATCGCTAAGGAGATACGCATGGAAATAACTGATATCCGTGTCCGTAAAGTAACCGGGGAAGGCAAACTAAAGGCGTATGTAACCGTTACGTTTGAGGATTGCTTTGTTGTGCATAACGTGAAGATCATCGAAGGGAAGACCGGGGTTTTTATCGCCATGCCCAGCCGTAAGACGCGGGCCGGTGAGTACAAAGATGTCGCTCACCCTATCAACCCGGATTTCCGGGCGGAATTGCAGAGGAGGATTCTTGAACGCTACGATTCCGGCAACGGGGAAGATGATCTTTCGGTAGAGATATAACGGATTACGCGGTCCGTCATTTTGTAAACCGGAGTTGGCCGGAAACTTCAGGTTCCGGCCGGCAGCCGCTTGAAAAAGTCCATTGTTCCGGGCGCCGCCGCCGTTAGTGGAGTGAATTTTATTGGGACGTAGGCAAGTGGTAAGCCACCGGGTTTTGGCTCCGGCATGCACAGGTTCGAACCCTGTCGTCCCAGAAGAATAGGGTTGTTCAGAAATTGCTGAACAACAACCGCTTAAAAACAACAAAAAACACGGGTTTTTGGTAAAAGCCATGTTTTTTGGGAGACTTGTCAGCCGGCTTTGGTTGGCGGATAACCAGCCGGGTTATCGACAAGTCCAATGTTGAATCCGATTTGGAAGGAAGGAGTTGAGGCATGAGTCAAGTAGTACTGTCGGCCCGGAACAGGGCCGGTAAAGGGTCGGCGGAAGCCCGGCGAATCAGGCGGAATGGCCGCATACCGGCGGTCTTGTACGGACGGAGCGGCGTTTCCGTTACCATCGATCTTGACGGGCGTGAATTTTCCGGCCAGGTCAAAAATATTTCCGAAAGCACCATCGTCAAAGTGGAAGTGGAGGGGAAAACCTACGATGCCTTCGTAAAGGATACTCAGCGCGGTATTGTCGAAGGGAACATCCTCCATGTTGATTTTTACGAAGTGGAAAGCGGCGTAGTCCTGCGGGCCCGCGTTCCGCTGCACCTTACCGGGAATCCCGCGGGGGTAAGGGAAGGCGGTGTTCTTGAATCACCCCTTCATGAAATCGAGGTGGAATGTCTTCCCAAGGACCTTCCCGAACGGATCAGCGTGGATATTTCGGAGTTAAAGGTGAATCAGTCGATCCACGTGCGGGATCTAAAACTGGGCGAAGGGGTCAGGCTTATCTCCAATGAAGACCAGGTAATCGCGCTGGTGAAGTACACCAGGGAAGAAACAGCCGCCGTCCCCGAGGAAGCCGCCGCCGCCGCTCCGGCCGCGACTCCGGCTCCGGCCGCGAAACCCCAAACCTAGGCGTAACGCGGCCGTGGTCTTGGACCAGGCGGAGGAACGGGGGTTCCCGTTCCTCTTTTTTTTATGACAATTCCCCCCGGCGCGGCGGCCGGGATGAAAGCCGGTGATTTTGAGGCCGGGGTTTTGAAAGGCCTGGGCGATCTTGCCGGGGGTATGACTCTGCTGGCGGCAGTCTCGGGGGGCGCGGACTCAAGCGCTATGCTTGCGGCCCTTTCCCGGCTCCGGGAGGCGGGGGGCTTTGCTCTGCGGGTCGCCCATGTGGAACACGGCATCCGTCCCGCCGGGGAAAGCCGGGGGGATGCCCGCGCCGTGAAGGCCCTCTGCGCCGGTCTGGGTCTGCCCTGCCGTGTTTTGATCATCCCCAGGGGGGCGGTGGCCCGTTACGCCCTGCGCCGGGGTACGGGCATCGAGGCCGCCGCGCGGCGTTTCCGTTACCGCCTGCTGCGGGAAGAGGCCGCGCGCCACGGCGCCGGGGCCATTGTAACGGCCCATACCGGGGATGACGCCCTGGAACTGTGCCTTATGCGGATTCTCCGGGGGTCCGGTCCTGCCGGGCTGCGCCGGATGCCGTTCCGGCGGGAGTTCTTCGAATCCCGGCGGGACTTCCGTGAATCCACCGCCCGCCCGGGGAGGCTGGTTCTTCTGCGGCCTCTCCTCGCGTTTTCCCGCGCCGATGTGGAAGCTTACTTAATGACGCGGGGTATTTCCTGGCGCGATGACGCTACCAACGCGGACGAACGGTTTCTGCGCAACCGGATTCGCCACAGCCTGGCGCCTCTGCTGAATGAAAAATTTCCCGGCTGGAAAAGAGGGCTGGAAGCTCTGGGGGCTACCCAGGCGCTGGCGGCGGATTTTATCGAGGCCGAGGCCCGGCGCCGCCTTGTGTGGAGCTGGACGGATCCCCGGCGGCCGGAAACTTCTTCCGGCCGGGGCGAAGGATTTCCCGGCGGCGGGGATTTTTCCAGCGGGGGGGAACTGCGCTGCCCGGCGGAGCGCTTTTGGGGCGAAGCCCCAATTCTGCGGGAGGAGGCCCTGTTCCAGGGGATCGGTATGTTTACCAGCCGGAACGGGGGCCGGGCCATAGCGGTAAAACGGCGGAACCTGCGCCGGTTTGCCGCCGGGGAACTGGCGAATCTGGACATTGGTCCCTGCGTAATTGCCGTAAAAGGGACGCCCCCGTCCGGCTATATCGTGATATTTCAACGGAAACCGGCGGTGGAGGCCGGATTTTCGTTGTTGATCAAAGAGCCGGGACTCTATAAGCTTGGATACGGGTGTAATTTTAAATCCACTATTGGGGGAACGGCCTTATTAAGAGTATCCGGGCGGGGGGAATTTCTATCCGGCCGGGGGGCCGGGGAACAGCGGGGTTTTTTCGCGCTCCTGCCTTTTGTGCTTCGTCCGGCCCGGAACGGTGATGTCATTCCGGACGCGGGAAAACGATTCACCTTAAAGGATTCCGCGCCGGGCGGGAACGCCGCGCCGTTAAACCCCGTGCCGGGGTTCCGGGAACGGCGCGGTTTCGGGAACGGGGTTGTATATGCCGTTCAGGACGCCGCCGGGCTGGCCGCCCTTATCGCCCGTTATCCGGGAGGCGCGGTAATACCGTGCCGGCGGGAAATTCCGCCCTGCGGGGAATTGTTCTTTTGCGACATCGGGGGTGTTGATGTTTAACAATCAAAACGATAAATTGCCGCTCCATCCGCGGGGGGCCCGGCCCAACCGGTTTGCCCTTGTTTTTTTTCTGGCGATGGCGGTTCTGTTTACGGCTTTTTTTTTCCGGGGGAACGGAAGGGCCGAAGCGCGTGAGATCCGCTATTCGGATTTTTTGCGCTACATTGAGCAGAATCAGGTAGAATCCGTAACGATCCGCGATAACAATACTGTTGACATACTCCTTAAAGGAAACAGCGGGGCCGCCGGTATCCCCATGAGAACCCTTATCCCCTACCAGGACCCCGGTCTTATCGGCCTGCTGCGGGAAAAGGATATCAACATGTCCGGGGCGGTTACGGGGGTCAGCCCCCTGCGCGTTATCCTGGAATTTCTCCCCTGGCTTATTTTTTTAAGCCTTATCTGGCTTATGTTCCACAACATGCAGGGTACGGGAAACAAGGCCCTGCAATTCGGCAAAAGCCGGGCGAAGCGGTACCCAAACGAGAAAAAAGAAGTCGTTTTTGACGATGTGGCCGGTCAGCGGGACGCCAAGTACGAACTGGAAGAGGTAGTCGCGTTTCTGAAGGATCCCCAAAAATTTACCAAGATGGGCGCGCGGATTCCCAAGGGGGTACTTCTGGTGGGGATGCCCGGTACGGGGAAAACCCTTATGGCCCGGGCGGTGGCGGGGGAAGCGGGCGTGGCTTTTTTCCACATGTCGGGCTCCGATTTTGTCGAGATGTTTGTCGGCGTCGGCGCGAGCCGGGTGCGGGATATTTTTGAACAGGGCCGCCGCAGCGCCCCCTGCATCATTTTTATTGATGAGCTGGACGCCGTGGGCCGTGTCCGGGGCGCCGGTTACGGCGGGGGCCACGACGAGCGGGAACAGACCCTGAATCAGCTTCTTGTTGAAATGGACGGTTTCGATTCCAAGGACGGCGTTATAATCCTTGCGGCCACCAACAGGCCCGACGTGCTTGATCCGGCCTTGCTGCGGCCCGGCCGTTTTGACCGGCAGGTAGTAGTCGCCATGCCTGACATCAAGGAACGGGAATCGATCCTCAAAATTCACGCCGCGAAGATCCCCCTGGCCAAGGATGTCGAGCTTTCCCGTATCGCGCGGGCAACCCCCGGCATGAGCGGCGCCGATATTACCAATCTGGTGAACGAGGCCGCCATCTTTGCCGTCCGCAGGGACAAGGCGGAGGTGGGAATGCCGGACTTTGAGGAAGCCCGGGACAAAATCCTCATGGGGGTTGCCCGGACCACCCTGGTAATCTCCGACAAGGAGCGCCGGATGACCGCCATCCACGAGGCGGGCCACGCTTTGCTCCACTATTTTCTTAAAAACGCCGATCCTCTTCATAAAGTTACCGTGGTACCCCACGGCCGGGCATTGGGCATGGCCATGTCCCTTCCGGAGGAGGACAGCTATAGCCGTACCAAGGGCTGGATGAAAGATCGCATTGTTATCTGTTACGGAGGCTGGATAGCAGAAATGCTGTGCTGTGGTGAAACCACCACCGGCACCAAGCAGGATATCCAGCAGGCGACGGACATGGCCCGCCACATGGTTTGCGAATGGGGCATGGCGGAGGAGTTGGGGCCGGTGGCCTATGGCCAGGAAGATGAACCGATATTTCTGGGCAAGGAAATAGCCCGGCATAAGGATTACAGCGAGGAAACCGCCCGGCTTATTGATAAGGCGGTTAAGAAAATTCTGGACGAGGCCCGGCAGGAAGCCCAGACTATTCTGGAAGGCCACAGGCCGGAACTGGAAAAACTGACCGATGCCCTTATCAACCAGGAAACGCTGGCAGACGATGAGGTTAGGGCTATTATCGGGTTCCCCGCCCGGGAGGACAGTCTTTCCGGCGCGCCGGTTCCCGGCGTTTAGGGTATGAACCCCCTGCCGCGTTTTTCCGTTAAAGCGGCCTTCCCCGTGGCGGGGCTTGCGGGGAAGCTTCTGCTGCCGTTGTTTTCCCTGGCGCTGTTCCACCCGGCCGCGGTGTTTCCCCAGCCGGGCGCCGGGGTTTCCGCGGCGGCCGCGGAACAGTACGTTGTCTGGGCCGAACAGGCAATCGGGGAGGGCCGCTGGGACGACGCCCTGGCGGCGCTGGAACGGGGCGCCGATTTCGCCAGTGTGTCTTCCGATGTTTCTTACCTCCTGGCCGAAGTCCGCTGCCATAAAAATCTTCCCCTCCGCCCGGCGCTGGACAGCCTGTACCAGGCCTTTGATACCGCCCGCTGGGAGCGTTATGTTCCCTCCCGTGGGCGCCTTTTGGAAGCGGAGATATTGATTTGTCTGCGGGACTATTCCGGGGCGTTGCGGGCCCTGGATCTGGCCGAGCGCGACCCTTCCATTGAGTTTGATACGGGTCAGGATATTCTTCGCGGCGGGACCGCGGAGGCCCCAAAAACCGGCCGCCAGTACGCCTTGGTGCTGCGGCTTCTTGCCCTCAAAGGTCTTCCGGAGGCAGGGGAATTCCTGCGTGTTCTTGGCCTGGTCATGGACCGTTACCCAAGGGATCCCCGGCCGCCGGAGATACTGTTTTCGTGGGCGGCAGGCCGGATGCCGGAAGACGGGAATTCGTCTGCCTGGCCGGATCGTTCCCTTGTTGACCTGGCCCTGCGCCGGCTTCCCCTGTTTTTGGAGGGGCAGGGCGCCGAAGCCCCGGAGCCTCCTTTGCCCGGTTCACAGTTACGGGGAATATCCGGGAATTCCCGTCTTGGTTGTCTTGCGGCCTCTTTTATTCGGGATACCGGTGAGGCGCGGCGTCTGGTGTCGGCGTGCCGGGCCCTGGGGAAGACCGGTAAAGAAGCCCTTCCCATAAGCCTTGATCTGGGAATTATCGACGACCTGCGCGCGGTAGAGGAACTTTTTGAATTCGCCGCCGACCCCGCCGCGCGGATCCTCGACAAGGACACCATCCTCCGGGTCTGGACCTTGGCGCGGAGTTCGGAGGGACGGGATCTGATCCGCCGGAACCTGCTGAGTTTTTCCGGTACGATCATTACCGACGCCGACCGGGATGGATTGCGGGAGGAGTGGGTCCGCTACTCGTCGGGAACGGCGCTGGAATACTGCCGGGACGCAGACCAGGATGGCCAGGAGGATATGCGCGTCGGTTTTTCCGCCGGAACGCCCCTGTGGGCGCTGGAGGGGGGAGGGATTCGCGTTGAATGGGAACGGTATCCCGCGGTGCTTCAGGCGGAACTGGACGGAGTCCTGTACGTTCCCGCGCCTGAAACCATGTTTTACGCCCCCATCCGTTTTTCGCCGCTTACCGGCAGCGCCCAAATTCCCGGCGCCGGTCCGGCGCCTCTCTGCCCGGAAGCGGATCCCCGGCATTCGCGTCTAACGGAAAGAACCCTGGTTTCTTTTGCCTTGAAGGTTGTCCGTCCCAGTGTGGAATTTCCGGGGGGGCTTGAGTACATCGAAATGGATCAGGGCATTCCCCGCCGGGCGGTGGAGGTTTTTGAGGGCAAAACCGTGTCGCTTACCGAATTTGTTCTGGGACAGCCCCGAATACAGCGGCTGGATCTGGACATGGACGGCCGCATGGAAACGATTCGCCGCTTCCGGGAAGGAACACGTTCGGAGGAAAATCCTCTGGCCTATGAAAAAATACTGGAATCGGTTGAAACCGACAAGGACCGGGATGGTTTATATGAAACAGCGGAGTATTTCTATCCTGATGGTACGAGCGTCTACAGTTGGGATGCCACCGGAGACGGCGTTCGGGATTATTCCGAAACACGAAGGGATTCCGCGCGGTAACGTTATGGCACGAAACAAAAGAAAACCGGCCGCGCGAGGCGCGGATATTACGCCGGCGGGATTATTGCCTGTCTTGAGTCAGCCTCTGTCCTTCATGGCCGGATCGCTGGCCGTTTTCCTTCTTATTTGTCTGCCGCTCTCTTCCTGCCTCAGCGTTGAGGCCCAGAAACAACGCCTGTCCCCTCCCCGGAAATCCGTTGAGGCGTACAGGCTGGAGGATATCCGGCGTTACGTTACGGAAGATCCCGCCAGAGCTATCCACCTTATCGGCATGTACCGTTCCCGTTTTGGTTCCGGGGACAACGGGCTTTTGGTTGGCGCCGCGGAACTGGAATCACTGGAGGCCGGGGCTTTGGAGAGTCTGCGGGAAGCCCAGACGCTGGCAATTCAGGCCGGACGGTGGGATGACGCGGCCTCCCTGGCCCGCTCCCTGGCTGCCCTGGGGGCGCCGGTAGAAAGTACCGGCGGGGAAGTTGATTTCGCGCTGGCGGCGGCGAGAGAGCTGCTGGCGGCGGGGGACACGCTGCCGGGTTTTTTGGCGGCGGTTCGCAGTCATAACATGCGGCCCCTTGACCTGGAAGACGCCCTGTTTTTTTTGGAAGCTGCTGTCAAGGCCCGGCAGCGGCGGACCGCGGCGTTTTTCCTTGCCGGCGCGGAACAGGCCCTGAAGCGGGCCGTGGAAGCGGGCCTTGAGTCCGCTCCGCCGCGCGGGGAACGCGATCCCATACCGGAGGATTTGCGGACCTACGCCCAGGGCAGGGACAGCCCCCAGGACATGATTAAAGGAGTGGCCACGGTACTTGTTGACCGCGGCCTTCGCCTGGAACGGGGCAGGGGAATTCCGGACCGGGTACTGGGTTCGGCCTTTTTTGTGGATGATTCCGGACTCCTTGTTACCAACTACCACGTTATCGCCAGTGAGGTGGACCCCACTTACGAAGGTTACTCCCGAATGACGATCCGCATGGGAGATTCCACCAGTCCCCGGATCCCCGCCCGTGTCATCGGCTGGGACAGCGCGCTGGACCTGGCTCTGATCAAGGCCGAAATAACTCCCGAATACGTTTTTTCCGTGGTGGACCGGGTTGTTCCCCAGGTGGGCGATTCGGTGCTGGCCATCGGTTCCCCCGGCGGGCTTGAGAAAACCGTTACAATGGGGATTGTCTCCGCGCTGAGCCGGCGTTTTCTGCAGATTGGGGATGTAATCCAGATTGACGCCGCGGTGAACCACGGTAATTCCGGCGGTCCCGTGGTCGATATGTCGGGGCGGCTGACGGGTATCGTGTTTGCGGGAATTGAGCAGTACCCCGGGCTTAACTTCGCGGTTCCGGCGGAGCGGCTTGCGGCGGCCCTGCCGGCGATGCTTAAAGGCGGCAAGGCGGAACGGTCCTGGCTGGGGCTTACCATCGCGGAGACAAGTAACGGCGCGGAGATCATCTACACCGCTCCCCTTACCCCCGCTTCCGATCAGATGATCCCGGAGGGGGCCTATATCCAAAGCGTCAACGGTGAGCTGGTAAGCGCCCCCCAGGGGCTTTTGATCCCCGCCATGCAGGACCGGCTGTTTCAGGCCCGGCCCGGCGAATTGGTAGCCCTGGAGCTTTCCGCGGGGAATGGTCTCCCCGCGCGGAGGTATGTCCTGGTAACCGTTCCCCGGCCGGAAGTCCCCCTGGCGGAGGCGGTCAAGCTGGACAGCCGCGAGCGTATGGCGGCCCCGTTGTTCGGCCTGATCCTGGCCCCCACAGTGGGGAAGTCCTTTTCGCCCTCCTACCTGGTGAAAAAAGTGGTCCGGGGCTCTGTCGCCGATGAAGCGGGGCTTGCCGAATCGGACCCGGTCTCGATCCGGGGCTTTAAGGTTGAGGAAAAAGACGGTTACAGTTTCATGGAGATCAACGTAAAAAAACGGCAGGCGGGCTATATGGAAACCACCATGCGGCTTTTGGCCTTGTTGAATTCACCGGACACTCTATAAAATAGGCATTAATGGCGCACATTCAGTACATCCGCAATTTCTGCATCATTGCCCATATCGATCACGGCAAGTCCACGCTGGCGGACCGGTTGATCCAGAAGGTCCGCCTTGTGGAGGACCGGGATTTTCAGGATCAGATTCTGGACAATATGGACATTGAACGGGAGCGGGGTATCACGATCAAAAGTCAGGCGGTAACCCTTCCCTACACGGCCGCGGATGGGCATGAATACGAACTCAACCTGGTGGATACCCCCGGACACGTGGACTTTAGCTACGAAGTGTCCCGGGCCATCAGTTCCTGCGAAGGCGCCCTGCTCCTGGTGGACGCCACCCAGGGGGTCCAGGCCCAAACCATTTCCAACATGTACATGGCCCTGGAG
This sequence comes from Treponema sp., assembly GCA_031277045.1. Next base: position 7,833 of record JAISLX010000179.1, on the reverse strand, counting down.
CATAACCTGGAAATTGTGCCGGTGATTAACAAGATAGACATGCAGGCCGCGGATATTGGGGAAGCCCGGCGTCAGATTGAAAAGGATTTGGGCCTAGACCCCCGGGACGCCCTGCTGGTTTCCGCCCGGCAGGGGACCGGCGTTGACGAGCTTTTCGAGGCCATCGTTACTCGTTTTCCCGCCCCCGCCGGGGACAGCGGGGCCCCCCTGCGGGCGCTGATCTTCGATTGCCACTACGACCCCTACCGGGGGGTGGTGGTGCATCTGCGGATCTTTGACGGCGCCGTCCGCCGGGGGATGAAGATCAGTTTTATGTCCAACGCCTCGGTTTACGAGGTGGAATCCCTGGGGGTTTTCAAACTTGCCCTGGTGGAGACTGAAGAACTATCCGCCGGCAGCGTGGGGTACATCATCGCGGGGGTAAAAACCGTGGCGGATGTACGGGTTGGGGATACGGTAACCGTGGCGGATCGCCCCTGCGCCCAGGCGCTGCCGGGCTTCCGGGAGGTAAAGCCCGTGGTTTTTTCCTCGATTTACCCCATGGACTCCAACGACTATGAGGAACTGCGGGTCAGCATGGAAAAGCTCAAGCTGAACGACGCCTCCCTGATCTACGAAAAGGATTCTTCGGCGGCGCTGGGCTTCGGCTTCCGCTGCGGTTTTTTGGGGCTGCTCCACCTGGAGGTGATCCAGGAACGGCTGGAACGGGAATTCAACCAGTCGGTGATATTCACCGCTCCCTCGGTAAAGTACCGGGTAAAACTGCGCGGCGGCGGGGAACTGTCCGTGGACAACCCCAGCGATTACCCCGGCGAAGGCCGTGTTGAGGGAGCGGAGGAGCCCTATATCCGCGCCTCGGTGATCAGCCCCGCCGCGTACCTGGGGAACGTCATGAACCTGTGCCTGGAAAAACGGGGGGTCCAGACCAACATGACCTACCTGGACGAAAAGCGCGTGGAACTAATCTACGACATGCCCCTGGCGGAAGTTCTGTTCGACTTTTACGACAGGCTTAAAAGCATCAGCCGGGGCTACGCATCGTTTGACTACGACATTACCGGCTACAAACCCACGGAACTTGCCAAGCTGGATATTCTGCTCAACGGCAAGCCGGTGGACGCTCTGTCCTGCCTGGTGTTCCAGGGGAATGCCCAGACGCGGGCCCGCCTTATCTGCGAGCGGCTCCGGGACGAGATCCCCCGGCAGCAGTTCAAAATCCCCATCCAGGGGGCCATCGGCAGCCAGATCATCGCCAGGGAGACCGTAAACGCCCTGCGCAAAGACGTACTTGCCAAGTGTTACGGCGGCGACATTACCCGCAAACGCAAGCTTCTGGAAAAGCAAAAAGAGGGGAAGAAGCGGATGAAGACCGTGGGGGAGGTGGAGCTTCCCCAAAGCGCGTTTCTGGCGGTGCTGAAGGCAAAGGATGAGTGAGATTCCCAATGTCCCCGTCCTCCGGATCGTCAACCGCCCGCTTCACGTCTTTTACATATTCGTCAAACCATGCGTTAATCTGTTCGTCCGTAAACCCTTCCACTTCCTTCGGCAATTTGTAGAATGCCTCGACGTAGGCCCGGTAGTCTTTCCCGTCATCAAAGGTGGCGGCTTCCTCCATCATGTCGCGGTCCCCGGTCTGCAGGAGGATAGAGAGGTTTTCGCCGCCGTAGGTTCCGGCGTTGGCCGTGGCGGATTTTATCTGCGTGGGGGAGAATGCGGCATAGGCGCGGGAAAAGGTATTTACCGCGCCGGCATACTTATCGCGGTAATTTTCGATGTTGTCTTTTTTGAAATCCTCCGCGTCCAGTTCGACCGGGTTCTTTATATCCAGGAACACCGGCATTACTATGCCGTTCCGGTCCCCTTTCATAGCCGCGTAGGTGTCCGCCCGGCGTTTTTCGGCGGTAAAGTAGTAGGCCCCAATGCCGCTTTCGTTATTAAAAACGTCGAATGCCGCCCCCGTCCCGTGGAACACCGCCAGGGGCTCCCCGTTGGGGTCGATAATTTTTGACGTAGTTGGGGCTTGCAAAATGCCGATAAGGGTAGTATCTTTTACAGTATCGAGAGGGGAAGTCTTTGGATGGCCCGGGGTTGTTACCTGGATACCTGCCAAAAGCCTTCCCTTTTCTATTTGGGTTATTATGTGATCATAGTACCAAGTCCCGGAATTCTCTCCCAAAATAACATGAGCGGTATAAGGCTTCCCGTCAATCTCTATGCCGCAGGCAAGGTGCCGGTACAGTTTATAGGGAGCCGTTGGCTTATTTGGTTTTTGATCGGCAATAAAGACGGCCCGCTGGGTAATTTCGGGAATATGGGCCAGTATCTTTTTGTAAACGTCCTGGCTAAGGCCGTATCCTATAATCTTTTTTATACCCTTGGCGCTCAGTTTAATATTATCAGGAAGATGGTCGTTGTGAAGCGGATTTTTATCAGTTTCTTTTCGTAAATTATTCAGGTATTCAATCATGGATTCTTTGTTCAGGTCATATTTCCCCTCATAGGCGTTCCCTTTTAACTTGAGATTGGGCGTCCTTTCCAATTCTGCTATCCGCGCCGCCCTTTCCCAATCCCCGAACCACTCTTTGAAAGCCGATGTCCGTACCGCGTACCATGCCCGCCGTCCCTGCTCCTCACCCAGGGTTTCAAGCAGCAGGGAGGGCTTGCCGTTGGGGGCCTTGTATTCCGCCTCCGTGCCCGCGTACTGGTCCCGCAGCGCCCGGATTACTGGTCCGCGGCGTGTTTGCTCAGGTAGACGACGCGCCGCATTCCCCCGGCGGTCTTCTCAAGCCAGGTAGCCCCCTTCACAACCGCGCCGTCCCGCTGCGCGGCGGTTACGGCGGCAGGCGCCTCGTTCGTTATCCTGCCCAGCAGCCGGTCCATCGCCCCGTTAAGGCTCTCCCCCCGGCGACAAACCGCCCGTCGGTACTCCCGTCCTCGTTGGCGTCCGTATATTCGCTGATTTCAAGGCGGCCGTTTTCCCGGAAGGCAATCGGTTTGATTCCGGTTTTTTTCGTCCAGAATTTCTATGAGGCCGGCAAGGTGCCGTCCCGCCGGATCTCCGCCAGGGCGATTTTCAGAAGCCCCATAAACGGCTCGATTTCCGCCCGTATCCGCTTGAGGAACACGATGTCCGTACCCGGCGGGCGGCGGGCGGCGGCGGCGCATTCGGGAAAGTGGGCCCAAAGGTAATCGCAAAAATCGAGAAGCGCCTCTAATTTTTCAGGCGCGGCCTCCCCCCGCAGGATGCCCCGTAGTTTTTCCAGGGCCGCCAGTTCCCCGCCGATAATTTCCCGCAGCCCGGCGGCTTTGGCCGCGTCGTATACGGCTTCCCCCGGCTTTTCGGGCCGGCCCGTATCCGCGCCCGGACAGGACGGGTTCCACAGAATCGCCGCCGCTTCCTCGGGGCTCAACGCGGGAATTCCCAGGGGAAGGCCGGAACCTTCAACATCCCTAAGCCGGGTTTCGCCAGAAAATTCCCGCTCAAAAAGTTCACGGTAATTCCGCATGGCGGGGTCGCTGCGTACCGGCTGCCCGGATTTTGAAAGGGCGGCGAAGGCGCTGCCGCGAAAGGCGGCCGCCTGGTTGAGAAGGCCCCTAAAGCGGTTCTGTCCCCGCAGTTTTTCCCGGTGTCCCGGCGTGGAACGGGCGTGGTAGCTGTCCGCGGTAAAGGAAAAATCAACGCCGCAGACGATCACCGGCCCCGCGCCCAGTTTTAGGGCCGCCGCCACGGCGCTAAGGCCCACGGAACCTAGGGGGGGGAAGCGTTCCGGAAGAAGGCCCGCCGCTTCCAGGCGTTTGAAGAAGCCCAGTCCGGTCCAGGGGGTAAAAAAAGTGTAACAGGCCCCCCCCAGAACCCGCGCCGTGGCGGGAAGGGCGGACAGATCCATAGCCAGCGGCACTCCCCAGCCCTTCGCGCCGACAAAATCCCGCAGATTCCAGTGCTGGCTTTCCAGGGCGATAACCAGATCCGGCCGTATGTTCCGCGCCTTAAGGCTGGGGATTACCGTATCCGCGCAGACGATCCGGTAGGGCCGCTCCCCCAGGGACCGTCCCCCCAGGGTATCCAGGAAGCCGTCCAGCGAAGGTCCCGCCCCCAGAACCAGGACAGGCGCCGTTCCGAAGGAGAGGGCGGAAACCGGGGGGCACCGGGGGATGAGGGCCAGGTTGCGGATAAAATTCCGGGCGTAACGCCGTCCCAGTTTTATCAGCGTCATGGCGTTGGCCCAGTCCGTGGCAATGTCGGCGCGGAGGGCCTCCGCGAGGGCGGCGTACAGTTCCGGGTAAAGCTGCCATGCCCCGGAAAAGCGCAGAACCTCCAGACGGCGGAAGCGGCGGCTTCCCCATCGCTGCCGGACAAAGGCGCAGAGCCGCCCCGCGCCCTGTTCCGCGCTTTCTCCCGGTTCAGGGCCGGCTCCGCCAACGCCCAGCAGGGACAGGCGGGGATGGCTGAACGGGGAGGGGAGCGCGGCGCTGGTCCCGTCCAGGGACAGGGCCAGCAGTTCCCGGTCCGCTTCTACGCAGAGGACCGCCGAATCAAGCTTGTGGGCCTCGATCCGCTCCAAAAGGCGGGACAAACCGTAACCGAACAGGGGGGAGGGGCAGAAATAGAGGGTAGAATCATGAAGCGGCGCGGCTTCCGCCGTCCGTTCGGCCTGGGCAACCGGATCGATGGTGGAAAGCAGAGTTTTTCCCCGATAACAAACGGAAAAACCCCGCCGCGCATTGGTCCTGCGGGGGTGGTTGGACATCAATTCATCAGATAACGGCTGTAGGTCTCCCAAAACTGGTCTTTGAGTTTCGGATTCTGGGTAAAAAAGGGCTGGATGGCGTCTTTTACCCAGGTCTCGAGGGCAAAATACCGAAAGGTAAGCTCGATGTTCGCGGCGTTTTCCTCAGGCGATTCCGCGGGTTCGGCATCCAGGGGCAGGAGGATCAGTACCTGATCCCCCAGTTCCAGGGGTTCGGAAACAGTACCCACAGGGGTGGAAAAGGCGGTCCGCCAAAAACTATCGGTTACCGCGAAATTTGACAGGGCCGAATCGTCGAAGCCTTCGACACCCGCAAGCCGGGGGAAGAACGGCAGGTTGCCGTAGTTAATCGCCAGGGGGCCAAAACTGAATTTTTTCAATCCCGCCTCCTCAAGGGCTTTGTCAAACTCAACGCCCCTGGCCCGGATTTCTTCCGCCAGACCGGCGAAGTAATCCACTACCCGGCCCCGTTCAAACAGGAGCAGGTAAGACCGGACCTTTTCTATTTGGGCGGCGTCGGTGATGTCCAGCGCGGCGGGATCCTCCTCGGCCCGGAAGAATATCCAGCTTTCCCCCGTGCTGATAAGATCGCTTATTTCGCCTTTCTTCAGGGCCAGAACCTTTTCCCGTTCCGCCTCGCCGCTGATGACCGAATCCATTTCATAGGCCATTTGGACGCCCATATCGCCCCCGCGTTCGGCATAAGCGTCCTGGGACTGGTTCCGCGCGGCGTCCTCGAAACTCAGGGTACCGTCCTTTACGGAGGCGAGGATCTGCCGGGCTTCTCGTTCACCGGAGTTGATGGTGATCCGGGAAAAATGAACGGACTTGAACAGGGCGAAATTCTGGGCCGCGTAGGCGCTTAGTTCCGTCTCCGGGTAATCCTGCAGATTATAGGCCGCTCCTTCAAAACGGCGCTGGGCGGCGGCCATTTCGACCACAAACTCGTTTTCCCCGGAGGGCCTTAAAAGCTCGTACTGGTCCCGCTGGTATACATCGGCGATGATCTGTTCCTGGGCTTCCCGCCATATAGCTATTTTTCTGGAATCGCTTAGCTGGCGGTAACTGGCCGCGTCAAAGCGGCCGTTAACCTGGAACGCCTGGGCTACTTCCCGGTCAACTTTTTCTTTGGAGGGTTCGTACCCGGCCTTGTTCATTTCGTGGAGAATCCCGGTATGAACCACGGCGGACTGGAAGGCGGCCCACCATACCTGGAAATTGATATAAGCGGCGTTTTCCCCGCTGTAGGCGCCCTGGTTACTCTGGCTAAGCTGTTCGTAAACCAGAGCGAAGTAGTTGCCCGGACGGTAACTTATGGGGGTTTTGTCGTAGTAGCCAAAGGTATAATCCACCTCAAAACCGCCGGCGTTGGGCACAATGGCGGGGACAAACACAAAAGCCACAATGACGATGACAAGAACTATCACGGTTCCGATAAAAACAGCCGGATTTTCCCTGAAACGGCGGATAAGTTCTGATTTCGCGGAATCATCACCGGGAACCGGTTGTTTCTTTGCTTTTAGTGCCATAAAAGTCGTACCTCGCGTCCGAATTTCAGTTTTTGGAACCAAAAGTGTAACGGAAACGGACCCGGTAGTCCAGTCACGGTATGGTCCGTGTACGGTACCGCCTTCGGGCGGCGCGTACAGGCCGGGAAACCGCGGCGGACGTGTAAAAGAGGTAACCGCGTCCTGTTCCGTGCGGGACGGAACACGAAAACCTGCCGGTAAGGCGCCGTACCGGCCTAAAAGTTTATATGCAGGCTGAGCAGTTTGCGCCGTGAGGTAACAAGATCGGTGAGTTCGGTGTACATGTCGTAGTCCACCATCCGGGCAATCGGCAGGACAAGCTCTTCCGTTTCATCGCAGTACCTTTTGATAAAGGCTTGTTCCGTGTTGAGTCCCAAACCCAGGGCAATCATGTTGCTTATCCGGTCCGCGCACTTTATCAGCTTTGCGTTCCAACTGCCCTGTTCGTAAATTCTGTGAAGAAAATCGCGCTTGTTTTCCTCCTTTTTCCGGGTAACTTCCATAACAAGTTCGTAAACCGCCGGGCCGTCGGAATCGGCGTTTTTAAGCAAATTTGTGTCAAAATCCTCAAGGTCCTCGATTAAATCGTGGGTAAGGGCCGCTTTGTGCAGTATGGGACTGATATAGCCGTAGTCAATAAGAATTGCCCGGGTTTCCGCCTGATGACGAAACTGATTGCCGCTGGATTTTCTGGCTTTAGAAATCAACATGGTCGCCAGGGCCACGTAAGGGGCTGTTACCATAGTGGCAAGTATTTGGCGCTTTTCGTCTGTCATCAGCACGATAGTCTTTCCCCTTGGCCTTTTGTATTTCCGCGTGTTGTGATGGTCCTTTTTAAGAGGAAAACCATAAAGCCCCGGCCGCTTGTGAACACAGGCCGTTATCCTGTCAAAAATTCCAGGCTTATACAAGTAACGGCTCTGACCCGGTCCTGGCGGCGGCAATGAAGAGGTGTAGCAACTGCCGGCTTTCTACGTTGAGCGTCCCGCCGCCGCTTCCTTCAGGGACTTCACATAGCCGTAAATATAGTTCCCCGCATCCGCGCCGTGTTCTTCCACGATTTTGACAATGGCGCTCCCCACGATGATCCCGTCGGCATATACGCCAATCTCCGCGGCCTGTTCCGGCGTGTGGATGCCGAAACCGACCGCCACAGGCAGTTTAGCCGCCGGTGTCCGCGCCGCGGCAGCGTCCCGAACCGTGGCAATAATCGCCGGAAGGTCCGTGGTAATTTCACCCCGGATTCCCGTAACCCCCAGGGAAGACACAAGGTACAATAACCCCGATGCGGTTTGCGCGATCTCCCGGACCCGTTCCGCGGATGTGGGGGCCGCCAGGGAAATCAGGTCCACCCCCCTGGGCGCGGCGGCGGAGCGGACCACCGCCTGTTCCTCAAAGGGCAGGTCAGGGATGATGATGCCGTCCAGCCCCGCTTCCCGGCAGCGGGTAAAAAATTTTTCATAGCCGTAGTGGAATACCGGATTCAGATAGCTCAGGAAGACCAGCGGGACTTCGGTCTTTTTGCGGAGCCGCTCCACGAGGCCGAAGAGTTTTTC
>JAISLX010000124.1 GCA_031277045.1 Treponema sp. | reverse complement strand
GCCGCGCGGTATCTTAAGCGTTGTGTTGGTTGGAGCGGAGGCTCGTTCTGTAAGGAAGTTTATAATATCGTCTGGTTTAATACCAAATCTTTGTAGGCTTTGCCTTACGTGAGCCGCGGTAAGCCGCGGGGTATTAAACCAGACTTTGCGAATAAGGATTACAGCAGTGCAACGGGTATTAGATGGTGAAAGCCCCGAAGAGATTGTCAAATCCATCGGATATAAGCGGCGTATCATTTATCATTGTTTTGAAACGGTTGTTGTTCAGAAACCGAGGTTTCTGAACAGCTCCAGAAAGAATCATCATCCTGCAGTGGAGTTGAAGTGTTAAACGTTTTTTCATTGACGGCCGCTTAGTTCTTCAAAAACTGGATCGCAAGATCGTCCAGAATGGCCTGGCCTCCCTGGGTTTTCCAGCCGGCGACAAATTCATCGAAGGCGTCCATGCCTGCCTTCCCGGTGATAATTTTCATCATTACCTCGGCTTCCATGTTCCACAGGTTGGGCCAGTGCTGTTCAAGCAGGTCCGTCATGCCGTAGGTAACGCTGTACACTTCTTTGTCAACCCTGGTGGTGGCGTAGGGCCGGTTGCCGATCATAAGCGAGTAGGAACGGTTAAAATATCCGGGGTTGGACATGTTAAAATCCGCGATGTTAAGCTCCCTGCCGGGGGAATAGCCGGGAATAACGTTCCTGATAATCCGCGCATCGTGGTAGATAAACTTGTAAATCGACATGGGATCGTTGTAATTTTCCGGATCTGCCTGGCCTTTCAAAACCTTGGTTAGTTCGCGGTACTCGTACTCCGTCTCGTCCGCCGCGGCGGCCACGGTACGCAGGGGGTACCAGCTTATGTCGACGCTGGTATCGAAAACGGCCTCGTCCCGGATCAGGGCGTTGTACATGATGATAATCGCCGCCGCCGTGTCGGGGGAGGCCCTTTTATTGATAAGGCAGGCCGCGAAACCGGGCGCCGGCATGTGGAGGTTCCAGGCGCCGGCGGCGGAATAAACCGGATATGACTGCCAGTTCGCGCGGGGGTTGTTTTTAAACGAATTGCTGTTCCCGTAACCGATGGACCACCAGGGACCAAAGCGCATGCCGGCCTGATTCGCGTTGACCACTTCACCGGAACTGTCCCGGTTTCCCAGTTCAGGGTCCAGCAGCCCTTCTTTGTACCAGCGGGCCAGGCGCGCCAGGGGTTCTTTCATCTTGGGGTCAAGGGAGCCATAGGAAACGGTTCCGTTTCCGTTGTCAAGGAAAAAGCCGGGGTACACATCACATGCCTGAAAAACAGGATCAAGGCCGCCCACAAGGCTTGATGATTCGATAAAGCTGCAGTACAGCTTGGTATTTTTATCCGGCCCGGCAATCGGGATGGTCGCGTTTCCGGCGGGTTTCTTTTCCTTGAACACCCAGGCGGCATTTTCTATATCGTCAAGCGTCATGGGAACCGGAAGGCCGTACATATCAAGCCACTGTTTCTGGACGGTAAGGATATGAACCCCGTCGGTGATAACCGAGACGCCGGGAAGGGCGATCATTCTGTCGTTATAAGAAACCATCCGCGCGGCCCGGCCCTTGGTCGAATCGACAATTCCTTTTGCCTGGGAAGACGCGTAGCGCGAAAACAAATCCGTAATATCGTATAGCATGCCGGATTTGGCGGCTTTGAGCACATAGGCGTGAGATCTCACGCTGAGTCCGTCGGGCAGGGTATTGCTGGCGATGCACAGGGATACTTTCTGGTTATAATCATTTCCGCTGGCTGCGGACCAGTCAACAATAACGTTGATGTTGTAATTATCCCTAAGATAGCGGGTGTACTGGTTGTTTTGCGGACTGTCCCCCGGGGGAAGGGTGGTGTCAATGGGGTTGATACTCATCCCGATATGGACATCCACAGGTTTGGTAAATTTGCTGAAGGCCAGGGAATCCCCCATTAATCCCGAAGGCGACAGGCTGGGGATCCCGTCTGTTCCGGAACCGGATCTTCCCGTGCAGGACACGCCGCATACAGCAAGAATAATAATAACACAGACGTGCGCTTTTTTCATGGTATCCTCCATTGGTTTCTTGGGATCAATCCTTATTCTGGTCCCGGGAGGAATCAAGAAATGCTGCCGGATAAAAACGATTTGTTTGTTGATTAGTTCAAAAAAAAGAAAAATAGGCCATTAAAACAAAAAGCGTTCCGCGTCCGCGGGCAGGCCTGAGGTAAACCCCGAGGACTTCGACATCGGCGGCGTGATCTTTGACAGCGAGTGAGGTTCCGGGCGCGAAACCGGCGGAACCTGAAAGACGGGCGCTGCCTCCTTTCCGCAGGGCTACTCTTTTACCGCCCCCAGCATAATGCCAGAAATAAAATACCGCTGCAGGAAGGGGTAAACCGCCAGCATGGGGATCATGGCGATAAAGACCTTGGCGGCGTTCAGGGACTTGTTGGAAAGCTTGAAAAGATTCTCGATCATGTCCTTGGAGAGGGTGGAAGCCTGAATATTGACTACAAGCTGCTGAATATACGTTTGCAGGGGATAGCGGCTTTCATTGGTGGTAAGCACCAAACCCTGAAAAAATTCATTCCAGTGGTACACCCCGGTAAAGAGCACTATCGTGGCGATAACCGGGATGGAACAGGGGACCACAATCGTAAAGAGAATCCTCCAGGGCCCGGCGCCGTCCACGAAGGCCGCTTCCTCCAGGTCACGTGGGATCCCCCGGAAGAAATTCATCATCAGAATCAGGTTGAAAACCGGAAGGCTCCCTCCCAGCACCAGGCCCCAGATTGAATCGATAAGGCCATAGTTCTTTACCGTGATATACCAGGGGATAGTCCCGCCGTTAAAAAGCATGCAGAAGATCACCACCCACATAAGGGCGTTCCGGGGACGGAATTCCCGCCGGGGTTTGGAAAGGGGGTAGGCCATAGTAATGAGGACGGCGAGGGTTGCAATAGTTCCCAGGGCCGTTCTTTGAATGGAAATCCAGAAAGAATTAAAAAACATAAGGTCCTTTATGATTTCCCGGTAAGAAATAAGGGTAAAGCCGATGGGATAGAATGTGACCAGCCCCGAGTTGGCGGCGGCCTTATCGGAAATAGAAAGACAGAGGGCGTACCAGAGGGGATACAGGCAGGAAAAGCCAAGAAAACCCATGATAAAAACATTAACGATGTTAAATATCCGCTCGCTGAAATTTCTGGTTTGAATCATATCTTCCCCCTAAAAGACCCGGTAATCGGCACATTTATACGCCATGAGCCAGGAACCAACGATAAGGACAAAACTAACCACGGATTTTAAGAGCCCCGCCGCGGTGGCGAGGGAAAATTGCAGGTTGATAAGGCCCATGCGGTACACCCATGTATCGATAATATCGCCAGTGGAATACACCATGGGGTTGTAGAGATTGTAAATCTGATCAAAGCCGGCGTTTAACACGTTCCCCAGGCCCAGGACTCCCAGGACCACAATGGTGCTGCTGATCCCCGGCAGGGTAACGTGCCAGGTTGATCGCAGCCGCCCGGCGCCGTCGATGGCGGCGGCCTCGTAAAGGTTGGGGCTAATCCCCGTCAGGGCAGCCAGGAAAATCACCGCATTGTAGCCAAATTCCTTCCACACCTCCGTACCGATAACCAACTGCCGGAAAATGGAGGCGTCGGTCATCCACACCTTTGGTTCCACCCCAAAAAAACCGGTAATACTGTTTATTACCCCGCGGTAGCCAAAAATATTGAGGACCACGCTGGCCAGAATGACCCATGAAATAAAATGGGGCAGGTAGACAATGGTCTGAATAAATTTCTTGTAACCGGTAATCCGGATTTCGTTGAGGAGCAGGGCAAAAAGCAGAGGAACAAGGAGATTAAGAACCATCTTACCCGCCGCTATGATCAGGGTGTTGATGATAACCTGCTTTGAGTCTCCCAGCATGAAAAGATACTCAAAATTATCAAGGCCGACCCACCGGGACCTAAAAAACCCCCTGCTGGGGTTAAAATCCTGAAAAGCCATCACAATCCCGTACATGGGAACAATGCTAAAAAGAAATAACCACACAAAACCCGGCAGAAACATCAGAGAATAGTGGAACTGGAGCGCGGTGCGCCTTTTCATTGTTTATCCTTTCCCGGGAGCCGTCCAAATCCCGTGGGGAATTTAATTATTGCGGTTCCAAAATGTCAGATTTTGGAACCGCAGGTGTAACTTATTTTTTTAGATAATTCGCCGCCAGGTCGTCCAGGATACCCTGGCCCCCCTGGGCCTTCCAGTCGGAAACGAATTTGTCAAAGGCGCTGATATCCGCCTGGCCGGTAATAATCTTCAGCATCACCTCGGACTCCATCTTCCAAAGATTGGGCCAGCGTTGTTCCAGGAGGTCCGTCATACTATAGGTAACGCTGTATACCTCTTTATCCAGCGGAATAGTGGCGTAGGGCCGGTCGCCAATCAGAAGTGAGTAGGACCGGTTAAAATCCCCCGCGTTGGCCATGCTGAAATCCTCGACGTTGAGATCCCTGCCGGGCGCGTAACCAGGAACAACCCCCTTGATAAGCTGAGCGTCGTGGTACATAAGTTTGTAGATCGACATGGGATCGTTGTAATCCTCCGGCTTGGTTTCGCCCTTAAGAACCCTGGTGAGTTCGCGGTATTCGTACTCCGTCTCGTCCGCCGCGGCGGCCACGGTGCGCAGGGGATACCAGCCAATGGCAACGGAAGTATCAAAGGCCGCTTCGTCCCGGACCAGGGCGTTGTACATGATGATGATTGCCGCCGCCGTATCGGCGGAAGCCCTTTTGCTGATAAGGCAGGCTTCGGCACCGGGGGCCTTCATGTGGACATTCCACTTGCCGCTGTCGGAGTAGACCGGATACGCCTGCCAGTTGGCCTTGGGATTGTTCTTAAAGGAATCCCCATTGCCGTAACCGATGGCCCACCAGGGACCAAAACGCATCCCCGCCTGGTTTGCGTTCACCGGTTCGCCGGACTGATCGCGGCTCCCCAACTCGGGGTCCAGCAGCCCTTCTTTGTACCAGCGGGCAAGGCGCTGCAGGGGTTCCTTCATTTTGGAATCAAGGGAACCATAGGAAACGGTGCCGTTTCCGTTGTCAAGAAAATATCCGGGGTATACATCATAGGCTTGGAAAACCGGATCAAGGCCGTTGCCCAAGCTGGAGGATTCTATGAAATTACAGTAGAGTTTGGTGTTTTTGTCCGGACCGATGATGGGAATGGTCTGATCCCCCGCAGGTTTTCTCTCTTTGAAGACCCTGGCGGTCTTTTCAATGTCGTCAAGGGTTTTGGGAATGGGAAGATTGTACTGATCGAGCCATTGTTTTTGAACGTTAAGGACGTGGACTCCGTCGGTAGTAACCGTGATATTGGGAAGGGCGATCATCCTGCCATTGTAGGAAACCATCTCCATGGCCCGGCCTTTGGTGGATTCGACAATCCCCCTTACCTGGGAAGACGCGTATTGCTGAAATAAATCAGTAATGTCATAAAGCATATCCGACTTAGCGGCCTTGAGCATGTAGGTCTGGGATTTTACATTAAGGCCGTCGGGCAGCGTATCGCTGGCGATGCAGAGGGAAACTTTCTGGTTAAAATCGTTTCCGTCAGCGGCGGTCCAGTCAACAATAACGTTGATGTTGTAATTATCCCTAAGATAGCGGGTGTATTGGTTATTTTGGGCGCTGTCCCCCGGCGGGAGGGTAGTATCGATGGGGCTGACGCTCATGCCGATATGAACGTCCACCGGTTTCGTAAATTTACTAAAGGCTAGAGCGTCTCCACTGAGTCCCGGAGGTGATAAAGCGGGCGCCCCCCCCCCCCGACTGCTGCCGCTTACCACCGGCGAACAGGGCACTACCTGCGGCAAGCATGACAAGAACACACACAAAAATCTTTTTCATAAAAATTCTCCTTACCTTGGAATTATCCGCGGAGACAACACCCCGCCTGTATCCATTCTCCGGTCATTCCAAAAAATAGTCAAGAAAATTTTAAAAAAAGCGTTCCGCGTCCGCGAGCAGGCCGCTTGATTCGCCGAAGCTGGTCCGGGTTTCCGGCAGGGACCGCAGGAAAAATTCCCCGTAACGTTTTTTTAGCAGCCGGCTGTCCAGTACCGCCACTACCCCGTGATCGCTGGAACGGCGCATCAGCCGGCCAAAACCCTGTTTAAATTTCATCACCGCCTCCGGCAGGGACAGGTCCATAAAGGCGTTGCCTCCTCCCCTTTCCAGGTATTCCCGCCGGGCCTCGAAAACCGGATCGTTGGGGGTCCTAAAGGGCAGCCGGGCCAGGATCACCAGCCGCAGGGTATCGCCGGGGGCATCCACTCCCTCCCAAAAGGAATCGGTGGCAAAGAGGACAGAAGCGGTATCCTTGAGGAAATCCGCCAAAAGGCGGCTCCGGTCATCGTCCCCCTGTTTCAGGCAGCGAATCCCCTCTTTGGAAAGGACGGGGGCCGCCGCGTCGTAGGCGCCCCGGAGGGACTGGTAGGAAGTAAAGAGAATTAGGGCGGACCCCCCCGAACTCAGGACCAGTTCCGTAATTGTCCGGTTCACGAAGTCCTGGTAACCAGGTTCTTCCGGCAGCGGGGCGTTCCGGGGAACCCCCAGGAGTACGCTTGAACTGTAGGGAAACGGAGACGGGAAAATCCCGCGGAGGGGTGAACGGTTTTTCAGGAGATTGATGCCGCAGCGGGCTTCCCAGTAATCGAAACTCCCCGCGATGGCAAGGGTGGCGGAACAGCAGATTACGGTTTTACCGGGGTCAAAGAGGCTTTCTTTCAGATTTGACGCTACCTCGATGGGGGTCGCGGTAAAGGCGGTCCAGGAATCCCGGCCCCCGCCGCCGCGCCGTTCCAGCCACATTACCTCCCCCGGCCGTTCCCGGTATTCCACAAAGGCGTCGCAGACGGCGCCGGTACGTTCCAGACGGCGCAGTATGGCCCCCGTCTCCCAAACGACAGGATCATCCCGCTTATCCCCCGGAATCTCTTCCAGCAGGTTCCGGATCAGATTCCCCAGGTGGCCGATCCCCTTTCGCAGGGCGCTGAGCGGAGGAACCAGGGTACGAGCCGCCTCCTCCCGAGCGGGACTTAGTCTGAAAACTCCGTCTTCCCCGCGGACGCCCAGGGCCGCCATGTCCAGATCGTCCACGATTCCCCGGATTCCGTCGATGCTCTCCACCAGTTGGTCGAGTTTTTCCGCGTTCCGGTTCATTCCGGGGAGTTTGAGGAGCAGTCCCGCGCGTCTGGCCTGCTTCCGGCGGTAAAGGCGGCCCAACTGGCGAAAGATGGAAGGGCGGCTGAATTCGCTGGAAAAGAAGGCAGTCGCTGCCCCCTCGATGGAGTGGGCCTCGTCCAGGATTATCCGCGTGTAGGGGGGCAGAACCACGGTATTGTCGTAGCCCGCTCCCTCCCGCCGGGCCGCCAGGTCCGCGAACAGGAGGTGGTGGTTCACCACGAGAATCCGGGCGTCAGCGGCTTCGCGGCGCAGGGAAAGGATGAAGCAGCGTTCACGCCAGGGGCAGCGCATTCCCATGCAGAGATCCGTCTCCGAAGAGACGCGGGACCAGATCCCTTCCTGGGGGAAAAACGAGAGGTCTGAGCGGCTGCCCGCGGCGCTTGTCTCCGCCCAGGAGGCTATGCGATGAAGCTCCGCGGTTTCCCCCTCATCCAGAACCGGCTCTTTAAGGGCCTCGTCCATCCGTCTGCGGCAGAGGTAGTTTCCCCGGCCCTTTATCATCGCCGCCTTGATCTTCTTTCCCTCCGCGCCCAGGGCGGCCCGTACCAGGGGAATATCCTTGTCAAAGAGCTGCTGCTGCAGCGTGATGGTGGCGGTGGAGATCACGATTCGTTCATCGTTGTCCAGGGCGAAGCGCAGGGCCGGGAGCAGGTAGGCAAAGGACTTTCCCACCCCGGTTCCCGCCTCGCAGAGGACTACCCCGCTTTCGTTAAAACCCCGGATAACCAGGCGCATCATCCCAAGCTGGCTTTCCCGCGGCTCAAAGGACACGAGCCTTGCGGCGATCTCCCCCCCTTCCTGGAGAGAGGCGCACAGCTTGTCCGGGTCCAGCGCCCTGGCCTTCCGCCGCTTGACAGGTTCGGCCACCACATAGACTTCCTCCACTAGGTTGTCCACGATAAAGGCCCCGATCCCCCCCTCCGCCGCCCGGCCGGAAATGGCCAAATCGTTGTCGCTGGGGGTAAGAAAACCGGAAGGGTGGTTGTGGATGAACACGTCAGGGGATTCCCCCCCGCCGGTGATAAGGGCCAGAACCTCGCGGTCCGTTCCCCGCGCCGTCACCCGGATCCGGGCCACCAGCCCCTCTTCGTCCAGATAGCCCAGAGCCAGCACCTCGTTACCCCCGGCGGCGCTTATTTCTTCCCGCAGAGCTTCAAGACAGTCCCCGGTAAACCGTTTATTGGCCTTCACCTGCTTTTTCCTTATTTCAACACGAATGACTTCGAATAAAACGCATGCCTCTTGCCGCGATTGTCGATTTATATAATCATATCTTCTTGAGGTTATCTATGGCACATAACGAGCGGTTAATTAAAAACGGTGTTTATTGGATTGGCGGGAACGACCGGCGGCTTTCTGTTTTTGAGGGTGTTTATCCTTCCGGGCGGGGAGTTTCTTATAACAGTTATCTGGCGCTTGATGAAAAAAACGTGCTTCTTGACACGGTTGACAAGGCGGTAGGCGGCGTTTTTTTTGAAAATTTGGAGTATCTGCTTAAAGGCAAGAATCTGGACTACGCAATTATTCACCACATGGAACCGGATCACAGCGCCTGCCTTGCGGAACTTTTGCTCCGGTATCCAAAGGTTACGATTGTTAGTACCCAAAAATCGGCCGGCATGATAGGGCGGTTTTTTAACTTCGGCGCGGACCTCCGGATTAAAATCGTTAAAGAAGGTGATACTCTTTCCTCGGGCAGGCGGAATTTCACCTTTGTCGAGGCCCCTATGGTCCATTGGCCGGAAGTCATGATGTCCTACGAATCCCATGACAGGATCCTTTATTCGGCGGACGCCTTTGGCAGTTTCGGCGCGGTAGACGGGAACCTTTTCGCTGACGAGGTGGACTATGAGGGCGTATGGCTTGATGACGCCCGGCGTTACTATACCAACATCGTGGGAAAGTACGGCGCCCAGACGCTGGCGGCGCTGGACAAAGCCGCGAATCTGGACATTGAGATGATCTGCCCTCTGCACGGACTGGTGTGGCGGAAAAACCTGAACTTTTTCATGGAAAAGTACCGGCGCTGGGCGAGCTACACCCCGGAAGATAACACGGTGCTTATCGTCTATTCCTCAGTCTACGGCAACACGGAAAACGCGGTAAATATCCTGTCGGGAGCCCTGGCGGACCGGGGAATAAAAAAAATCGCCGTCTACGATGTGTCTGTTACCAGGTCCGACATTATCGTGTCGGAAGTTTTCCGCTGTAGTCACATTGTCTTTGCCGCCACCACCTACAACGCGGGTATTTTTATCAAGATGGAAGAGGTCTTGAACGACATCAGGGCTCACCAGATCCGCGGCAGAACCGCCGCCTTTATCGAAAACGGGAGCTGGGCCCCGGTTTCCGGTAAACTTATGGAGGAACTGGTAAGCGCCCTTCCCGGCTGGAAAATTCTGGGTGACACGGTAACGATAAATTCTTCCCTCAAAGAGACGGACCGTCCCTCCATCGAAAAACTGGCCGTTACCATCGCCGCGGATCTCCCCAATGCCCCGGTCCCCGTTCATGAAAAAAACGCCGTCGACATCCCGGCTTTCTTCAAACTGAGTTACGGCCTTTTCCTTTTGACCACCAGGGACGGGAGCAGGGACAATGGCTGTATCATCAACACCGCGGTCCAGTTAACCGATGCCCCCAAGCGGATCACTGTTTCGGTGATTAAGGCGAACTACACCGACGAGATTATCCGTAAAACCGGGGTCTTTAACGTTTCGGTCTTAACCGTGGACACCCCGTTCAAGGTTTTCCGGCGTTTCGGTTTTCAAAGCGGCAGAACCGCGGACAAGTTCGCCGAGCCCTTGGAACCAGAAGGTCCCGGGCCCGCCCGAAGCGCCAATGGTCTTATCTACGCCCCGGTCTACGCGAATGCGTTCATTTCCGGCAGGGTCATCGACTCCAAAGATTGGGGTACTCACACCCTCTATGTCGCGGAGGTAACCGAGGCGGCTGTTCTTTCCAACAC
Source organism: Treponema sp. (assembly GCA_031277045.1). The sequence continues at coordinate 1,587 of JAISLX010000124.1, read as the reverse complement.
GCCCTCGGTTACATATCAGCACTACGCCGATCATATCAAACCCAAGCCCCCGGCAGCCGCGGCAAAGAAGAAGGGCTGGGTCTGCAAGGTCTGCGGCTATATCCACGAGGGGGAAGAACTCCCGCCGGATTTTATCTGCCCCATCTGCAAACACGGCGTTGATGTCTTCGAAAAGCTGGGGTGACGGCCTGTAAACATGCGGCGTGACGGTGTGCCTTCGCCGTTATTCGGCGAGTAAACGCTGTTGCCCGGCTTGGCGCAGGGCAACAGCATTATAAATTGAGCAAAACAGTGAGCAGGAAATCGGGTTCGTGGAGGCGTAGAGCCGTTTCCGGTTGAGGGAAAACTTCTGTTTGCGGTATTTCTCCGTCGGTTCCAGCCGGATGAGGTGGGCGCGGACCGAACGGGCAAACTCCCCCATATCCGTGAGGGTCGTCAGGGTGTAGCCACCGTGTTTTGCCACGATATCCGCCGCTATCGTCTTCCGGCAGCCCTCGGACTTTAGTCCGCCGCATCAATCATCACGATACAGCCGGAAATATCCAACGCTTCCAGCAGAGCCGGTATCGCGGTGATTTCGTTCGATTTCTCTTCGGTCTGTACCTGTCCCAGCGCCAGCCCCATCTCATCCGCCCAGGCGCTCACAATGTGGATAACCTTCCGCTCGCCGCTTTCGCTTCCCCGTACCGTCTTCCCGTCTATGGCGATAACCGAATCGGTTCCCGCCCATTTCCGGAAAGAACCCGGGTCCAGGAGAGAAAACACGCCTCAAACTTCCGGTGGTCTATTCTGCCCAATACCCGCAGGATGGTATCCGCGCTGAGTATCCCGTTGGGCAGGCCCGGATACTTTTTGAGCCATCCCTGGCGGGTTTCACCGAAAAAGACGATGTCTTCGACGCTTTTCACCCCGCATGTCATGGCGATAATGCAGAGCAGCAGGATATCCACGAGAGTATGTTTTTTACACCGGCCGATCCGGGGGTCCGGGATTAGGGCAAGTTCGGTCCGTATGTCCATGTTTCCCCTCCGTCCCTCCCCTGCCGGCTCTTTTACTTTTTTCTTGAGGGGGTTTATAATGCGGCTGCCTTGAAGTCTATCCCTTAACTTGTTGACAGTGGGCGTACTCCCCCGCCGAAAGGCGGGTTCTTGGGTATTAGACCCCACTGCAAATCAAACGAAATGTTTATCCAGCGGGAATGGAAATACCGGTATGGTCACGCCGCCGCGTATACCAGAAATTTCCGCTCAAAGGGCCTAATCCGATGTTTTAAAATTACCTTGAATAAGCAGGATAGTTATCCGCCCTTTGTTGTGTCAATATAATATTACCGATATTAAGGGCGGCCCGGTGATGATGATACCTGATATCTGCAGGCCGAAGGTCTGCGGCGAATGGATCCCCGCCTCCCAGTCAAAGATTCGGCTGAGCATTAAACCTGACATTATAGGCGATATTGCCATTTTCAGGCCGTGATGCCTAAAAATAAAATCCAGCCGAAAAAGCGGATGCCTAATAACTAAAAATCCAGTCCAAAACTATACCAGCCTTATCAGGGAGATAAGGCAGATGAGGTTGGACATGAAT
>JAISLX010000117.1 GCA_031277045.1 Treponema sp. | reverse complement strand
ACAAAAAGCCGGGCTTTTAGGGAACCTTTTTCCAAACGGGGAATCATATCCTTTATTTATCGGCAGAAAACGCCTGTTCTTGAGCCTCCCCAAAAAACCCGGCCTGCAGTTTGCCGCGCTTTGCGCAAAAAATCCGCAAGCGCGGCAGGCCGCTAGGGGATGGGATCCCCCAGGGCGTCAAAGCCGGCGGGAGCGCCGGAGCCGGGGGGAATTTCCCGGAGCCTGCAGCGCGGAATCCGGTCTTCCCGGGGCCGGGGAACCAGAATTTTCAGGTAGTTTTCGCTGGTCGCGGCGCGGAACCCGCCGCCGGGTTTTTCGCCCGGCGTTACAAGGACGGAAGTTTTGGTTTCCGGGACCAGTTCCACCTCCCTGCCTATCCAGCGGCGTATGTAGTTCCGGCGGCCCCGGCGGGCCAGGTCCAGCAGTCTGCCCGCGCGGGCGCTTATCTCCCGCTGGGGAATTTGCCCTTTGAAGCGCCACGCGGGAGTTCCGGGCCGGGGCGAGTAAGGAAAGACGTGAATCCAGGCGAAATCCGCCCGTTCGCAGAGTTCCAGTGTCGCGTTAAAATCTTCATCAGCCTCCCCCGGAAAGCCCGCGATAATATCGCAGGCCACAAAGGGGTCCCCTTTGATCCGCCGCAGCTGGGACACCGCCTGCTCAACCTGTTCAGGACCGTAGCGCCGGCCCATCCGCTCCAGGATACGGCCGCTGCCGGACTGGACCGAAAGGTGGAAGTGGGGCCGCAGCCGCCCGCCGGCAAGGGAACGGAGGAGTGAAGCGTCCAGGTCTTCGGGTTCCAGTGAGGAAAGCCGCAGCCTGATCCGTTCCGTTCCCCCAAGCAGCAGGTCCAAAAGCCCTCCCAGGTCCGCCGGGCCATCCTCCCGGAAGGTGTAGCGGCAGATATTCACCCCGGTAAGCACCGCCTCCGCGCAGCCGGCCGCTTCCAGGGCTTGCAGCCGTTTAAGGGCCTCCTCCGGGGGCAGGCTGACGCTTTTTCCCCGGGCAAGCCGTACCCGGCAGTAGCTGCAGCGGCGGTCGCAGCCGTCCTGGATTTTCAAAAAAGCCCGGCTGTGGGCGGAAAATTCAGGGGGGGCAAAACGGAAACGCCCGTCAAGGGCGGAAGAACCGGTCCCGGCGGAAAGGCCGAGAAGCCAATCCTGAATACTGCCGGGGTTCTCCCCCCCTTCCCCGGCAAGGCGGCGGGGAAGGTCCAGCAGGGCGCTTTTCTTGTCTCCGCCTGTGATGAAGAGCCGCCCCGCTGTTCCTTCCGCCAGGGCCGCGAGTTCCCGGGAATTAAGCTGGGCATAACAGCCGGTTACCAGGACCAGGGCCCCTTCCCGCAGGGCGGCGCGGATAAGCCGGCGGGCCTTTTGTTCCGCCATTGACGTAACTGTGCAGGTGTTAAGCAGCATAAGACGCCGCGGAGAACCGGGCGGGGGATCATCCCCTTTGGGGTCCCCTGCACAGGGGCCCCCTGCACAGGAGTCCTCGCTACGAAAGTTCATTTCCCAGGGGATTACGGGAAACCCTTCCCTGCGAAAGGCGGCGATAATCGCCTCCCCTTCCAACTGGTTCAGCTTGCAGCCCAGAGTGTGAACGGAGACGGAAAACACAGGATCAGCGGGGACGGAGGACCTGGCGGGCGCGGTCAAGGCCCCGGCGGGCATCGGGAAGCTGGGGGTTCAGGGCCAGGGCCCGTTCGTAGGCGTCAATCGCTTCCGCCAAATCCCCGGCGCTCTCCCGTGCGTAGGCCAGGCGGGTCCACCAGGTGGCATTCCCCGGTGTCCAGTGTACCGCGGTGGAAAGGGCGATATCCGCGTACCGGTAACGGCCCATGCGTATGTATATCTCCCCTAAAAAATAGTACACCATATCGATTCGCTGACCTTCGGGAGCCAGGGTAATGTACTCTTGAAAGTACCGCAGGGCTTCGCCGTTGCGGCCCTCGTAATAACTGAGCTCCCCCAGAATCTCGATAATCCGGGGATCGTAGCGGCTGATATTCCACCCCGCCTGCGCGTAAGTATGGGCTTCCTGATAGCGGTTTAAGTACAACAGGCTCCAGCAGATCACCACGTAGGAGTCTATGTTGGCGGGGCGCCAGGTAATTTCGGCCTTGCAAATAGCCACCGCCCGCTCATAATTGCCGTTCCGGTATTCAACCAGGGCGTCGGGCTGGTTCTGGGCCGCGAGAAAGGCGGACGGGACCAGCAGAAACAAAAACGCGGCGCAGCGAAACCCCGCAAAAGGGGCAGGCGGGCAAGCGGCATGTTTCACAGCGGTTTTCATGGAGCGGGATTTTTTTGGGGCATCGTACAAAGTCCATTAAATATACAGCCGGTTTCCATGAGGATTTCCGGAGCTGTTATATTCCCCAGCAGTTTTCCCGTTGCCGAAAGCTCAATTTTCTCCGCGGCCGTTACGTCTCCCGTAACCTGGCCGCAGATTATCACATGGGAGGCGGTGATAGCGGCCTCTACCACCGCGTCCCTGTCAATCATCAGAAGACCCAGAGCATCGATTTTCCCGGAAAACTTTCCCCGGATAAGGAACGATTTTTCAAAGTTCAGGGTTCCGGAAAATTCGATGTCTGCCGAAAGAATTGTATCAAAATCCTCTTCTTCCAGCGTTTCGTTACGAAAATCGGCCATGAAACCCGCCCTTACAGAAATTGCGCGGTTCCGGAACCGTGGAACTACACGCTGGTATAACTGTAACTTTCCCCCCCGGAATACGTCAAGGGCGGGCGAAACCGGGGCCGGCGTAACGCGATATGTGTTCCGGGCTGTCCTCCGCGCGGCGGACGCGGCTGCCGGGATCAAGCGGCGCCTGTTCTTCACATGTACTCTGTGGTTCCGGCGGGGACCGGAGGTGTTGGCATCCGCCTGGCCGCTGGACCGATGGCGCCGAGCCGTAAAAAGATTTATAGGCCTTGAAGAAGTTGGAATAATCTTTGAACCCGGCATTGTAGGCCGCTTCTTCCGCGTGGGTACCCCGCTGGATTTCCTGCCGGGCAAACCCAAGGCGTTTTATTCTGATGTAATGGTTCACCGTGGTTCCCGTAGCTTTCCGGAACAGGATATTGAGATAGTTTTTGCTGATGTTAAAACGGCGGGCCAGGTCTTCCAGGGGAAGCTTTTCCCGCAGGTGCTTATCCAGGTATTCAAGCACCCCAAAGACCCGCTGGTCGGCGGAAACCGGCACCAGGGTACGGTTCTCTTCCAAAAAGGGAATCTCCGACAGGAGGGACACGAGCCTGCTTTTTAGGGCGGTTTTCCGCAGGGGTTCTTCCATGTCCCCACATTCCAGAATAGCGCGGATAAAAAAACAGATGTCTTTTGAGGACGTGTTGGGAAAAAAGCGCGGGCCTGATCTGAACATTTTCAGGAAAAGGCCTTGCTCGGTTTGGTCCAGCAGTTCCGGCGCAAAGAGAACGGAAACCCGGTGGTAGATCCTGCGGGAACGGGGTACCCAGCCGTGAAAATTATAGGGCGGAGTCAAAAGCATGCTTGCGGGCAGAAGGGGATACCTGTAACCTTCCACATAGAATTCCACTTCTCCCTGAAAAACATAGAGAATTTCACATTGACTGTGGCTGTGGGAACAAAAATCAAGCCCCGATCCCTCGTCACTTTTGTTATGCCATATTTCCGCATAGCCGGTACAAAGAACGCGGTTATCTATGATCATGGGGCTATTGTAACACGGGACTGTACTTTTTTCCAATTTTTTCCGCGCAAAATCGGTTCCGGCGCGGAACCGCCCCGTGTGGTACATGAACACGCGCCCGGTTTTCCACGCTTTTCAGCCTTTTACCGAACCCAGTAAAACGCCTTTGGCGAAATGCTTTTGCAAAAACGGGTAAACGCACAATATGGGAATGGTGCCAAAAACAACAACCGCCATCTTTATGCTTATCGCCGGCGGCGGCGCAAATTCATAATCCGCGCCCTCTATTCTTCCTGATGAATACGCGACTATCTGCCTTAAAATAAGCTGCAGCGGCCATTTTTTCATATCGTTAAGATAGATAAGCGAATGAAAGTAATCGTTCCAGTAGGCAACTGCGTACATAAGGGTAAAAGTCGCTATGACCGGCATGGAAAGCGGCAGGGCAATACGCAGAAAAATTGTCATGTCGTTGCATCCGTCTATTTTTGACGCCTCTTCCAGTTCGCCGGGGAGCTGCTGAAAAAAGTTTTTTACGATTATGAGGTTGAAGGTATTTATGGCGCCGGGAAGAATTAACGCGGTAAAACTGTCCAAAAGCCCCAGGCCTTTCACCACCAGAAAGGTGGGTATCATGCCGCCTGAAAACACCATCGTAAAGGCGATAAAGTTAAGCAGGATGTTCCTGCCCACAAGATGTTTTTTCGAGACGGCATAAGCCATAGTGAGGGTAAAGGCCATGCTGGTCAGCGTGCCGGCCGCCGTAACATACACCGAAACAATCATGGCCCGGGGCAGGGTCGGCGATGAAAAAACATACCGGTAGGCTTCCAGCGTAGGGCTGCGCGGTATTAAAAATATCGAACGGCTTATGATTTCCGATGAACTGGCAAATGAGGCGCCCACAATATACAAAAACGGCATAATGCACAATATGCCGTAGAGCAGAAGAAAAATGTAGTTGCAGACATCGAATATCCTCGAAAGCTTTGTATCGTTCCTTATCATAATAGAACCTCCCAGGAGTTTGTCGCGCTTCGCGCGTAAAACCCCAAAAAATCCACAAGCGCAGCAGGCCGCTAGAATATACCGGTTTCACCGGCTTTCTTGGCAATATAATTGGTCCCATACACCAAAATCATGCCTATTATGGATTTAAACAGGCTGACCGCTGTAGCAAAACTAAAGGAGCCCCGGGTTATACCCTGTTCGTACACATACACGTCAAAGACGTTGGCGACCGGCCGGTTGAGGGAATTCATCAGCAGGTAAATCTGGTCAAAGCCCGTGTTAAGGACGCTGCCCATCCTGAGGATGAGGAGTATGACAATCGTGCTTTTTATGGCGGGAAGGGTTATATGCCACAATTGCCGGAGGCGTCCCGCGCCGTCAACTATCGCGGCCTCGTACTGCTCTATGTCCACACCCGCCAATGCCGCCAGAAAGATAATCGTCCCCCAGCCTGTCTCTTTCCAAATCGTCTGTACGATAACTATGGGCCTGAACCAGGCGGGGTCTTCCAGAAAACGTATCCTGCGTCCCGTTGTCATTTCAACAAACAAATTTATTATGCCGCCATCGGTGGTAAGCAGCATGTAAAACAGGCTGTAGACGATAACCCAGGACAAAAAATGGGGAATATAAACAAGGGTTTGTACGCCCCGCTTGTACCAGCCGTGCTGCACCTCGTTCAACAGCAGGGAAAGTATTATTGGCGCCGGAAAGTAAAAAACAATATTCAGAAACGATATGTAAAGGGTGTTTTTGAACAGAAGGAGGAATTCGCGGTGGGTAAAAAAATCCCTGAAATTTTTCCAGCCCGCAAAGGGGCTGTTAAGGAATCCTGTGTAGGGGTTGTAGGTTTGGAAGGCGACTATGATGCCAAACATCGGCACCAGTTTAAAAACGATATAGTAGATAAGCCCCGGTAAAACAAGCACATACAGCCATTTATCACGCAGAATTCGCCCCGGTATGCTGTTTTTGCCGATCATGGCATCCTCCCTTGCGTTTTGAGCCGCTAAAAAAATTCAGCCCGCAGCGGGAATTATCCGGCGTTTGAAACCCCGGGACAATTCCCGCTTTGTGCGGGCCCTGCTACTTTTTTATGCTGTTGTACTCGTCGATAAGCGCCTGTCCGCCCGCGGTTTTCCATGTTTCCATGGCGGCCCGCCAGCCAGCCTCGTCTATCTGGCCGACAATGTACTGAATCCGGGCGTCCCGGCGGATGGTATCAAGATCGGATCCCTTTTCGGAGTACACCTGGCTTGAGGCGCTGAAGGTAATGCAGGGATTCGCCACCAGGATGCTCATGTCGCTGTTGTTTTGAACATCGAACACCCGCTGCCGGATGCGATCAAATTTTTCGGGAGTTGCGTTGTTCGTAACGTTTGTCATGAACTGGTCAAAGCCCTCGTTCACCCTGATGCTCGCCTCAGCCTCCGGCAGGTCCGTGCGGCGCACCGCGTACCCGTCCACAATATCAAAGTGAACGCCGGGAACACCATAGGTAAAGAGGTTCATCGCCCCGGTGGTGTTGGTCCTGTCGATAAAGTTAAGCGCCTTGCGCATTTCTTCCTGGGTTTTCGCGCCGCTTTTGGAAACGGCAACCATGCCCGCATAACCCGCTGTCGGCAGGTTGTACAATCCGGCGGGGCTGGAAACGGAATTCACAACCCAAATGGCGCCGGCGTATTTCTCCTTGTCAAGCTGCAGCAGGGCATTGTCGGTACGCCGCGCCTGGTCGGAAACGTCTATATACATTCCGGATTTGCCTGAGTTTATGTCGTCGGCCCAAATCGCGGTGTCCCGGCTGGCAAAGTCATCGTTGACCAGTCCTTCCTGGTACAGCCTCCGCGCGAAATTCATGGCGTCCATGTAACCCTGGGTGAACATGTACGGAACATACTTGCCGTCCTGCTCGACCCACTGGTTGCCGCCGCCAAACCATGTGGTGATAATATCAAGCGGTCCGTCGTATTTACACCAGGTCATGCCGTAGGTGTCTTTTTTGCCGTTTCCGTCCGGGTCGCCTTCCGTGAAATATTTAAGCAGCTGGTAAATATCTTCCGTGGTTTTGGGTTCCGGTATGCCGGCCTTGACCGCCCAATCGTACCGGTACGTGATCCCGTTCCGCGCGACCGGCCTGGACCGGGGCAGGCCGTAAAGCCTGCCGTCTATCTTCAGGTTGTTTATCGTTATGGGGCTGGTCTGCTTCAAATACTCGTAGTTCTGGATTTCATCCGTAATGTCCCAGAACGCGCCGGCGCGTATGTTGTTTACCACGCTGGAGCTAAGCCCCGTAAGGACCACGATAGCCGGCAGAGTGCCCGAGGCCATCATGGTGTTTAGTTTGTCTTCGTAGTTTGAATTGGAAACCCAGGTAAATTTGATACGCGAGTTTGTAATTTTTTCCATTTCAATCTTTGCCTGGGCATTGTCGGCTATGGGCTGTCCCGTATAGGTAATGCTCAAAACCGCCGCGTCCCATACTCCGCTGCCGCTCGAATCAGTATTTGCGGTTTTTTTTGAACAAGACGAAGCGCCGCAAATCATCAGCACGGCGGCTGTCAGCAGGGCCGCCTTCTCAAATTTCCTCATTTTCGCTTTCCTTCCCGTTTGGATTTGTCCGGCCGCTCTCCTGCGGCCGGTTTTGAAAAACATGAAGAAATTTTGCCACTGAATTTGTGGAAACAGAATGGTTATAATCACTGAAAACATTGTAAATAACACACTGCCGGAAAGATCCCATGCCCGGCGTCATCGCGGCGGCCCTGCCGCGTCCCGGCCTTGTTCCGCCCGCAGCCGGTGCGCCGGGCTGCCCGGCGCGGCCCCTTGACGCCGCCGGGCCGGTTCCGGCATACTGGGCGGACTTGGGCCGCTAGCTCAGCAGGTAGAGCAACGCCCTTTTAAGGCGTGGGTCACGTGTTCGAATCCCGTGCGGCTCATCGTGCGCCTATCCTGTGAGAAATCACAGGGTAGGCGTTTTTGTTATGGGCAAGGCGGGTTTCGAGGGTACTATGGCGTCCACTTTTATTCACGCGGACCTTGACGCTTTTTACGCTTCGGTGGAAAAGCTGGATCACCCGGAGTACGAGGGGAAGCCGGTTATCGTGGGGGGGCTTCCGGGGGACCGGCGCAGCGTGGTGTCAACCGCCTCCTACGAAGCCCGGAAATTCGGCGTCCATTCCGCCATGCCCCTGGTCCAGGCCGTAAAACTCTGCCCCCAGGGTATATACCTGCGGGGCAACATGGAACGGTACCGGGAAATTTCCGGGCAGGTCATGGAGATTCTGGGGGATTTTTCCCCGGATGTCCGGCAGCTTTCGATAGACGAAGCCTTTTTGGATATTACCGGCACCGAAAAGCTGTTTGGGCCGCCGGAAATTCTGGCGGGAAAACTCAAGGCAGCGGTACGGGAAAAGACGGGCCTTACCGTTTCGGTAGGGATCGCGTCAAACAAATACGTGGCCAAAATAGCCAGCGGCCTGTCCAAACCCGACGGACTGTACCGCGTGGCCCCCGGCGCCGAAGAAGCCTTTATGCGGTCCCTCCCGGTGGGCAAAATCTGGGGGGCGGGGGAAAAGACCCAGGCCATATTCCGGAATCACGGCTTTAAGACCGGAGACGATCTGTTCCGGCTTTCGCGGGCCGGCCTTTCCGCCGTCTTTGGGGACGCTTTTGGCCGTTTTCTGTACCGGGCGGTCCGGGGGGAGGCGGCGGAGAACTTTGAGACCGAACGGGGCGAACATTCCATGAGCGCCGAGCGTACCTTTCCCCACGACCTTTACGACCCGTTTGCCATTGAAACCGCGCTGCTGGATATGTGCGAATCCCTGTGGTGGCGGCTGTTGGGCGAGGAACTGCGGAGCCGCACGGTCCAGGTAAAAATACGCTACAGGGACTTTTCCACCGAACTTGGCCGGGAAAGCTCCCCCCATCCGCTGGTATCCCTGAACGACCTGTACGCCAGGGTTCTGGCCCTGTTCCGGAAAAAATACCGGTCCGGCAGGGGGCTGCGGCTTGTCGGCGCGGGACTGGCGAATCTGGAAAAGGGAGACACCCCGCGCCAGGGGGACCTGTTCGGGGCCGGCGAAAAAGAGCGGAACCTGGAAAAAGCAATTTTCGAAATCAACAAGAAATTCCCCGGCGCCGCGCTGCGCAGATCCCGGTCCAGCCTGTCGGATTAGCGGCGCCGGCAGGCGGGGTACGGACCCGGCCCTCCAATCACCGGCCGCCCGCCCATTCCTCGCCAAGGCCCCCGCCGGAACCACAAGGCGGAACCCGCTGTTCGCCGCGCACAAAAAAAGGCGGGAAACCGGCCCGCCCATTCCCCGCCCCCGCCCGCCCATTCCCTGCCAGGTGCGCGCCCTCACACCTGCCGGGGCCTTCCTTCGTGCGCTGCAAGCCGCAGGTTCGGTGTACCTTTGTGGTTAAAATTCTTCCCACACGCGCCGCCGCCCCCGCCCCTTCCCCGCCCGCGCTTGCCGCGCCTGCCCATTCCCCGCCAAGGCGCGGCCCCTGCCGGAGCCTCGAGTCAAGGAAATAAGACCGAAAAGAGGTCCACTGATTACGCAGATTACACGGATCTTTGTCCAAAATCCCTTTTTTAATTCGTGTAATAGAGTTGTTCAGAAACTTCAGCTTCTGGCGAACCAAAGGTTCGACAACAACCGCTTAAAAACAACAAAAACACGGATTTTCGGCAAAATCCGTGTTTTTGGGAGACTTGGAACCAACCTTTGGTTGGCAGATAACCAACCGGGTTATCGAACAAGTCCAATCTGTGGACATAAATTCTTACCTTGTTGACAGTGCTTTGCAAACTCTGAAAGCGGCCTGATAGCCGTGGTTTTTATGGTTTTTCAACGAAAAAAGCCATAAACCTGCAAACGCAGCAGGCTGCTAGTCTTCTGTCGTGTCCGGGGCTTCCCCCGCCCGCCGTGCGTCCTGGGTTTCCCGTTTCCGCGCCACGAGCCGCCGGGGTTTTGGGGCGGGGGTATCGCCGCCGGGACTTTCGCGCCTGCCGCCTTTATCGCCCCTGTCCGCGCGGCGCCCCGATTTTTTCCGCTCCCGGATTGCCTTTTCCAGCACTTTAAGCGAGTCGTCAAATCCTTTGAGGAATTCCTGAAGATCCTCGGCAAAGAGGACCACCGACTGCCGCTCAAAACCGCCGGTGTCCCGGTTTTTGCTCTCCACGATGTTAAGGTAAAGGTCCCCCATGCGGTTTTCTTTTACGTTGAAAAAGTACGTCCTGTTTTGCAGCAGCACCCTTGTGGAGAAAATTTCGCCCCGAATACCCATTGTAAACGCCCCTGTTAATTTCCCGTCAGATCCGCTTCGGCAGTCATGCGGCGCTGCCAAAAAATCAGATCCCGCTCAAAATCCTTGTCCCGTCCTTCCACGTCCGCCATAACGCGGAACACCGGCTCCGTAGCGGAACCCCGCATCCAGATTGCGGCTATGGGGAGGCCCGTTACGTTCTGGAAGTGGATTTTGAGCCCCCCGCGTCCGGCGTCCGCGAATCGTTTGATGCCGCGCCGCTCTTCCATGCCCCGGTACGCCGCCGCTTCCCAGGCGGTAATGCCGTACTTCTTCCGCAGATCCTCCCGGCGGCGTTCCCACTCCCGCAGGAACACGGTTTGATAGCGGTCTTTAAGTTCCCCGTGATCCGCCGTCTTGACCGTGAGGAGGGCATCCGCCTCGTAGGCCCCGGTAGTAACGAAGGGGGGCAGGGAGGCGATAATGTCCGAAAGGCTGAACTGTCCGGGCGGCTTCCCGCCCCGCCGTTCCAGCCAGATCGAAAAGAAGCCCGGCCCTTCCCGCACCGCCGCAAGTTTAAGCAGGGAAAACAGCGTGTTCAGGGGGTCCCGCACGGCGGAAGGGTGGGTGATGTTCCCCCCCGCGGAACCTTCCCCCAGGACGCGGACGGTATACCCCTGGTCCCGCAGTTTCCGCGCCAGGCCCACCACGTTCGCCTCGCCTACCTCGGCCCGGAAGACCTCCGCGCCGAAAGCCTGGGCTATCCGGTCCACCCTCATTGACGTGGGGTCGTTTACCACGACGGCCATTTTTCCCGCCTTGTCCCCGCCGGTCCAGACCAGATGCGCAAGTTCGGCCACGCAGCACAGCGCGAACACTTCCTGCGCCTCAAGAGCGCGGGCCCTGCCTTCGGCATCGTCCCAGATTACCAGATTCCCGCGATCCCCATCGCAGTCCGGCAGATAGCCCATGACGAAGCGGGGGTCCCGCCGGTAACATTCTTCCAGAAAAAGCCGGCAGGGTTCCAGGGATTCCCCTTCGGGGACAATGCGGTGAGCGATTTTTCCGGGTTCCCCGTTGATTACCGCAAGTTCCAGGCCCAGGGAACCGAGGAATTCCCGGTCGATGGACTTTGTCCGGGCCGAACCGTTAAAGTCGCAGACCAGTTTTACGGGGCGGGCGTCTAAGCCCCGGCACATGGCGGCTTTTAATTCGCGTTCCTTGTCCCCGTAAACCACCTGCGCGGTAAAGTCAAAATAGGCCCGGTAGGCATCCGCCTTGTCGCCGGACATGCGGGCGTACACATCCCCCGCGCCGGTCTCTGCCGCTTGCAGGAGTTCCCCAAGGCGTTTCGCGCGGTCTTTGGGGGAATCCCCCCCGGTAAGGGCCCTGAACAGGCGGATCAGGGCCCCCGCTTCCGTCCCCGGCAGCACTCCCCCGTCGGTACGGCCAAATTTGAGCCCGTTGTGGCCGATGGGGTTATGACTAGCGGAAACATAGATAAAACCCGCCGCGTCCGCCGCGCTGCGGGCCCAGGCCATAATCTCCGGGGCCGCGACAACGCCGGCGTAACGGACGCGGCAGCCGGAATACAGGAGGGACGAGATTATCGCGCCGGCGATGGCGGGTCCGGTGGGCCGGGTATCGGTCCCCACGAGCAGCAAAGGCGCCGCCTGCAAAGGCGCCGCCTGCGGCCGGGAGCTTCCCAGGTGATCCGCGAAAGCCCGGGCGGCGGCGGCGGCGATAACGGTGTGGGCCCGGGAAATATCCGGTTCCCGGCCTTCCCCGTCCCCGCCGGCGGCAAATATCCCCCGCCAGCCGGAAACCGAAAGAATAAGCCCCCCCAGCGCCCTGTCGAATTCCCCGGTCCATTCGCCGTCTTCCCTGTCTTCCACCCTCGCGTACCTCTGTGGGGGAGTGTAACTTTTCCCCGTGCTTTGCGTAAGCCCGGACAGAAGCCCGCCAACGCCCTTGGGTTTTTTACGAGCCGCGGTACTTTCTTAAACGCCGTTTCAGACAGCGGAAAGGTCCAGTCTTTTGACGTGGAAGGCAAGGAAATCATAAAGGACATCACGGATTTAGGGATAAAACATGAGTTTTACGGGTAAAACATTTATTTTGTGTAAACGGTACATCGTAAATGATTGCCGCCGTTGACTCACCTCACCGGCTTTCCCGACGCCATCGCCGCCGTGTTCCCCATGACCGAAGTTCAACTGTGCATGCGGACTTTAGTCCGAGTCCACATGGTCCGCGCCTCGCTCCGGTTCGTCCCCTACAAAGACCGCAAGGCCGTTACCGCCGCCCTTAAAACCGTTTACCCGGCTCCTCAGGCGGAAGCGGACGCCGGGCCGAAATTATTCCGTTTTTTAAGTTTCCCCGGACATCAGGAAGGCGGTGTACACCACCAACGCCATAGAATCGGTGAACTACACAATTCAAAAAATAATCAAGCACCGCCAGTCATTCCCGAACGAAGAGGCGGCTATGAAGCTGATATTCATGGGCTTGAAAAACATATCCAAAAAATGGACCATGCCCATACGGGACTGGGGGACTGCCCTCAATCAATTCGCAATCATTTACGGAGAAGACAGAGTCCCCCTATGATGTACCGTTTGCACAAAATAAGTTACAAGGCCCATCCGGGGAGCGTGAGGACCGTTACGGGGGAATACGGGCAGATTGAGGAGCGGTACGAGTACGACGCGTTCGGCAAACCCTACCAGGGGGAGTTTGATCAGGGGCTGAACCTTGGCTACACCGGCAAGCCCTACGACACGGTAACGGGCCTGTACAACTACGGCTATCGCGACTACAAGCCTGAAGCTGCGCGGTTTACGACGACGGACCCGGTGAGGGACGGGGCGGGGGTATCCAGATTATGACATTGATCATGACCACGGACAAGGAAAACCTCATAAACACACTTGGACTCGTCCGTCCGACGGATCTCCTCCCGGTAACAAAAACAGGCGGCAAGGGGAGCCTTATTAAACAGAACAATGCGGCAAAATATTAATGATTATTTGCATACGCAAAGTGTTCACGATTGGCTTCTGACAGGGATTTCAATTTCAGGAGAAGATACGCTAGAGATATCGGTATCCGACCCGTCAAATAAGGACTGGGGTAAATTTGTTTTTCATAATGTGAAGTCTTGTAAATTTGATAATTTCCATCCAGGCAATATTATTCTCGACGTGGTTGTTTCCACCGGTACGAATATAGAAACTGTTATTGATGAAAGTATGTGTTATATTTTTGATATAGATAGCGGTAAATTAACGGCTGCTTGGTGTGATACTCTAAAAAAAGATATTTATGCACAAAAATTACTCCTCGTTAATTTTTCAACAAGTTACGGGGTATATGGTGCTATAATCTGTCAGAGTATAGAGTATAAATATTTATT
>JAISLX010000085.1 GCA_031277045.1 Treponema sp. | reverse complement strand
AGCAGGATGCCGTAGGAATGGTCCCGGACAAGGCCGCGTACTTTGAGGCCCGGTAAAGGCTGGGACGCGCTGATTCTGCGGGCTTCGAAGAGTCCCGCGACTGTCCCGTTCGCTTTGTCAACCGTGATAACCTGAACGTAGTTGCGGATATTGTCCCCGTTGATCCGGTCCTTCGTAGGCCCGGCCACAGAACGGGCAGAGGCTGAAAGTTCCTCTTCCGTGGGAAACTCCTCGCCGTCCTCGCCCAGGTATACGGCTGCCGTATAGGGTTCAATCTCCCCCAGCGCGGACTGCCCCGGCGCGGAAGGAGCGGCGGCGCCGAATGGCCGGCGCGTATCCCCGCCGCCGGCGGCGGAGGAGGAAACCAGCGGATTCGTACACCCCGCCAGTACAAGGGTTACCGCTACAAACAGCGCCGCCGCAATCCCGAAGCCCCCCGTGGGGGCTCCGTTTTTCATCGTCGTTTTCATACCGATTCTCCTCTATGCGTCAAGCTAACATTATCCTACGGGACCGCCCGTGCCTTGTTCATTGCGTCCGCAAACTGTGTCCGTTTTATGGGTAATTTATCACGGCCTTTGCTTTTTTTCAAGCTTTTGGGCGCTTTTTACGGAAAAAGCCCCTACTCCCTTACCAGGGAAGAAAAAAACCACAAAAGCGGAACCTGCGGTTCGCGGCGCGTAAAGGGGAGCCGGCAAGCCCCCGCCCTCATACCTGCCGGTGAATAGGGCTATTCACTACCGGTGAATAGGGCGTATCACTGCCGGTGATATGGGCGTATCACAGGCAGGTGTGCGGGCGCACAGGTGTCTCCGTGAAGGCGCGCAGCCGTCCGCCGGATCAAGGTGTTTGAGCCGTGGCTCTCAAGGTGCTTGAGCCGTGGCTCTCAAGGTGCTTGAGTCGCGGCTCTCAGAGTGCCTGAGTCGCGGCTCTCAGAGAGCCTGCGCCGTGGCGTACAGAGTGGCTGCACCGTGGCGTGCAGAGTGGCTGCACCGTGGCGGGCGGAGTGCCTGAGCCGCGTTCGTGGTTAAAAATCTTCCTTTTATTTCTTGTCCGGCGGCTGCCTGTTCAACCTGCCGGCAGGCTGTTAGCCGGAGGAGGGGGCGGCTGAAAGATTCCCAGCCGTATCTTTTCCGCGATAATCCGGGCCGCCGCCTCCTCAAGACGCCCGCGGCTCAGATTTCCCCGTTCCAGGGCGGCCAGGATGGCCCCGCGAAGTTTCCGCAGGCCGGAGGGCCAGGTCATTACCATGTCCGCCCCCGCCGCCAGGGAAAGCACCGCCGCTTCCTCGGGGTTTATCCGGGAGGATGCGGCGGTCATGGAAAAATCATCCGCCAGCACGATGCCCCTAAAACCCAGTTCCCCGCGCAGCCAGCGGCCGATAAGGGCCGGGGAAAGGCTCCCTATCCGCTCCGTGTCCCAGGCGGGGACCAGCGCGTGGGAGACCATAATCCCCGCGACGCGGGGGGCCGCGCCGCCGGTGAGGGCGGCGAAGGGTTGTACCGCCAGGGCAAGCTCTTCCCGGCTCCCTGAAAGAACCGAAACGCCCCGGTGGGGATCCACGCCGGAATTGCCGGGGAAGTGCTTTGCCACGCAGCCCAGCCCGGCGCGTTCCATGCCCCGGATATAGGCCGCCGCGGCCCCGGCGGTAAAGCCGGGTTCGGCGCTAAAGCCGCGATCCTCCAGGAAGAGGCGGTTGTCGTCGTTCAGCGGCTCGGCTACGGGACCCAGGATCAGCGTAACTCCCAGGTCCCGGATCTCCGCCCCCGATTCATAGGCGGCCTCCTCCAGCGCGGCGAGGGCCGCCGCGTTCCCCTCCCGTTTTGCCCGATCTTCCCAGGAAGCGGCGGCGGGCAGGCGGCTGATCCCCGGCCCAAAGCGGTGTACCTGCCCCCCCTCGTGGTCGACGGCGATAAGAGGGGGAATGGCTGTCCCGCCGGTCTTTGCCGCGACAGCGGAGGCCGTCAAGTCCCGGCACTCGCCGATAAAAGCGCGGGCCTTGTCTTTGGGGCTGTCCAGGTTGTATTTGAACAGCATGATGGCCCCCGGAGGACAGTCCGCCAGAATTCGCCCCATGTCCGCGTCCAGGCCGGACTTCCCGTCAACGCCGCTCATGATCACCTGGGAGGCGAGGACGGAATCGTCAAGGGAAGCGGCGATACGGGCGGCTTCCTGAAGAACCGCTTCGGACGTTTCCCGGCCCGCGAGGCCCGTAGTTAGAAGCAGAAAACCGGCAAGCAGACAAAAAAAAGACCGTCTCATTCGTTGTATTATACCATCTGTCCCGGTAGTATATCAGCGATACGCGGAGCGTTATGTCCCTTAACTGGAAAGAAATAGACTGCGTCCTCTCCGAACTGAGGCTGGAAGGCTGCCAGATTCAAAAGGCCCTGCAAAGCGCCTTTGACGTGATCGCCCTGCGGGTCCACGGCGGGGGCGCGGGCAAAACGGTACTCATCTCCCTAAGTCCCGGAGCCTGCCGGATCCACGAAACCTTCCGGGCCGTTCCCAAAAGCGACAAGCCCCTGCGCTTCGCCGAATTCCTCAACTCCCGGATCGCCAACGGGTGGATCGAGGAGGCTGTCCAGCTGGGGGACAACCGGATCATAAGGCTCCGGGTGCGGCGGGGGGAAAACCTCTACCGTCTTTATGTCCGGCTCTGGTCCAACGCGGCTAACGTCATCGTTACCGGGGAAGACGGGACGATCCTGGACGCCATGCGGCGGCTCCCCAGGCGGGGGGAACGGACCGGCGGCCGCTACGCGCCGGAGGAAACGCTGGCCCCGCATGGGCCCGGCGGCAGGGACTTCAGCGTCCGGGATTTTCCTATGACCCGGAATCCCGCCGGGGACGGCGGCCGGTCCGGAAAGGGTGGCCCGTCCGGGGGGCAGAATCCCTCGTTCAATGAAAAGCTTGACGCATTTTACGCGGAACAGGGGGGAAATCTTTCCCTGGAATCCCTGCGGGAACAGGTGCGGCGGAACTGGGAGGGCAAGATCGGCCGGCTTTCGGCCTCCCTGGAAAAGCTAAAAGCCAAGGAAGGGGACTTCGCCTCTGCGGAAAATCTTAAGCAGTACGGGGACATCGTCCTGGCCAACCTGGCCCGTATCGCGCCGGGAGACCGGTGGCTGGAAGCGGAAAATTTTTACAACGGCGAGCGGGTCCGTATCCAGTTGGAAGAGGGCCTGGACGGTCCGGGCCAGGCGGAACACTACTACGAGCGCTACCGCAAGGCGAAGCGGGGCCTTGAGGATGTCAGGCAGGAGATTATCCGGGGAGAGGCGGAACTTTTGAGGCTGGAGGAGACCATGAACGCCCTCCTGTCGGAGACCAACCCCCTGGTTTTGCAGAAGATCATGCGGGGCCCAAGCCCGGCCCCCGCGCTGCCGGGCGACAGGAAGCGTCCGGGGCTTTCGTTCAGACGGAACGACTGGCTTATTATCGTGGGCAGGGACGCGGCGGAAAACGACGCCCTGCTCCGCCGCCACGTAAAGGGCAGCGATCTCTGGCTCCACGCCAGGGATTACCCCGGCGCCTACGTGTTTGTCAAACACCGTTCCGGCAAGACCGTACCCCTGGATATCCTGCTGGACGCGGGGAACCTGGCGATCTTTTACTCGAAGGGACGCGGCAACGGCGAGGGGGATCTGTTCTACACCCCGGTAAAGTACCTGCGCCGGGCCAAGGACGGCCCCAAAGGGCTGGTACTTCCCACCCACGAGAAAAACCTCCACGTTAAAACGGACGAAGGGCGGCTGCGGGAACTGGAGTCCTGCCGCGTGGAAAAGGTTTGACGCGGTTCCCGCATGAGGCAGTCTGCCGCGCTTCGCGCGCCGGACCCAAAAACCGGCTTCCAAACGGTTTTTACCCTGTAAACTGCCAAAGAACCGCCTTCTGCGCCCAGGGCCGGAAAACGGCCTTGCGCGCGGCACACCCTGTTATGATTGATTCCTCCCCGGCGTTTTGGATATACTAAGAGTACGAATGTCTAAGGTTATGTAAAATTGTCCAGGCTGGGCAGCCCGCGGGGACATGGGACACGGTGAATTTTAGCCTGGGACCGGGGGTTTCCTTCCGCGCAAGGGATGGCAGCGAAGCGGAATCCCGCGGACTCCCGCGTTTTGCCGTGGATTTGGCGGCGGCGGGAACAAAAAGAACGGGAAGGAAGGCGGAGAGTGGCAGCCCAGGAACTAATTGTTGATGAGCCAAAGATAAAAAAGGCGATACGGGCGGGGATACCCCTTACAATTACTACTTTTACCCTGCCCCACGAAATAGAAATCTACATAGAACAGGTGCTGGCCCTGTTTTTACGGGAAGTCCGCCAGGAAAAACTTAAAGACTACATCGTCTACTGCGTTCAGGAACTGGCCGTCAACGCGAAAAAGGCCAACACCAAACGGATCTACTTCATGGAAAAGGGCCTGGATTTGACCAATCCCGTGCAGTACAAGGAGGGGATGGCTTCTTTTAAGGAGACTACCCTTTCCAACATTGTCCACTACCTGCGGATGCAGAAAGAGCAGGGTCTTTATGTCAAGCTGATCCTCCAGGTACGGAGAAACATTATCTACATCGAGGTCCGCAACAACGTGGCGGTAACCAAAACCGAGCTTATCCGTATCCACGACAAACTGGCCCGTTCCCGGCAGTACAACACCCTGGAAGACGCCTTTACCCAGGTGCTGGACGATTCGGAAGGAGCCGGCCTTGGCCTGGTGATTCTGGTGCTGATGTTGAAAAAAATGGGCCTCGACGAGGACTGTTTCGACATTTTGGGGACCGAAACGGAGACCGTTGCCCGGATTATGATTCCCCTGGATCAGGCCAGGGTGGAAAACCTTTCTATCCTTGCGGATACCATCGTCAATAACGTGAATTCCCTGCCCCAGTTCCCGGAAAACATCATGATGGTGCAAAAGCTTATCGGGGATCCCAAGGCGGAAATGGCTTCCATTGCCCGCCAGATTTCCATGGACCCGGCCCTGACGGCGGATCTGCTCAAAATCGTCAATTCCGCCCAGTATATGCTGGCCAAAAAGGTGGACAATATCGGCGAGGCGGTAAAACTGGTGGGAATCCGGGGCATAAAAAACCTGCTCTATTCCTACGGAACCCAAAAGATTCTGGGGGACGACACGGCGGACAAAAAACAGCTTTGGGAACATTCCTACAAAACCGCTTTTTATGCCTACAACCTCATCAAAAACTTCAAAAAGGACAATAACCTCCTCGACGACGTGTATGTGGGGGGTATTCTCCACGATATGGGAAAGATCATTTTTTCCAATGTCCACCCGGATTTGCTGAACAAGATCAAGGAGTTCAGCGCGGAAAAAAACCTGCCCCCCTCAACTTTTGAGGATTTGGCCGCCGGTATGAACCACGCGGAAATAGGCGCCCAGATTGCGGAAAAGTGGAATTTCCCCGAAAATTTGGTAACCGCGATCCGGTTTCACCATGATCCCAGCTCCGCTCCGGCGGAAACCAAGGACCTGGTGGACACGGTTTACCTGGCCAATATGTTTTGCGAGTACGAAAACGGCAACGTTGCCTTTGACCAGTTTGAACCGGCGGCCCTGGAGAATTTCGGCATTGCTTCCAAAAAGCAGGTTGAAAGCCTCCTCCAGCGCTTTCCCCAGGGATTCAAGAAAGAAAGCCAGAAGTAGTCCGTCCCTTTGGATGTCTAAAAAGCCTGTTTCAAAATGTCAAACGCATCTTCGGAGGAAACCGTCCAGGGGGAAAAGGCAACAAATTCGAGGTTCCGGGCCGCCTCGGCCACGGGAACCAGCTTATCCAGGGAAAGGTTGAATTCCTTGAGCCGGGCGGGCACCTTGAGGACCCCCATGCGGCGGCGTATGTTTTCCACCGCCAGGTTGGCGCTGTCCGAAACCGAGAGCCCGTCTACCGGCTCCCCCATCAGGGCCGCCGCCCTGGCGAGTTTTTCTGGCCGGGCGTTGACCAGCCGTTCCAGGATATAGGGCAACAGGACCGTGGAACACCAGGATTTTGCCACCGGAAAACGGCCGTTGATGGCGTAGGCCAGGGCGGTGCCTATGCCGGGGGCGCTGAGGGAATTCCCCAGGGCGATTAAAAAACCGGCGTTGGTGGCGTTTCCCACCAGATCGAAAATCCGGTTGTCCATGTAGGAATCCATCATCCGGGAATAAATGGTGATGGCGTGTTCCAGCAGGGCGTCGGAAAAGAAACTTGACCGGGACGAACAGTAGGCTTCCACGGCGACGCAGAAGCCGTCAAAGGCGGTGGTGGCGGCAAAGGAGCCGGACAGGGATTCGGATAGGCCGCCGTCGATAAAGGCCGCCGCGCAGAGCTTTTCCGGGGATTTTACCATTTTTACCGAGCGGTCCCGGGGGTCTATGGCGATAAAGTAGTTTGAAAAAAGGAAGGGGTCCCGGCTCGTGGTAGGAACCGCCACATAGGGGACGGTTGCATCTTCCGGCGTATGACCGTCCAGCAAGTCGAAGACCGGCATATTGGAAGATGTCAGAATCGCCGTTAAACGGGCTATGGCCTGGGTCTTTAGGCCGCCAAAACCGATAATGGCGGAACACCGGGCCCCCCGGGCCAGGGATGCGGCGGCCTCGGCCACTTCCGCCGTGGCCTGGGCGGGAATTTCATCAAAAACAATGGCTTCCACCCCGGCTTCTTCCAGAATGCCGGTCAGCCGTTCAATGCGCCGGTTTTCGTACAGTACCTGTTCGGTGGCAACAAGAACCCGGTCGTAAGAACGGGCGCAAAAGGTCCCCGCCCGGTTGATGGTGTCCGGCCCTATCAGCACTTCGGGGTCCAGTTTGAAGGATATATCCATAAGCCCGCTCCGTATCGGGTCAAAAAAAAGCGGAACCCCGGAACATCCCGCGGGAATGTTCGCCTGGTTCCGCCCGTTTATGGCATAGGGTCCCTATAAAACGGGGGCCCTAGAGTCCAAAGGACTCAAGTATTTTATCCGCCGTGGCGTTGATAATCCGCTCGTTGAGATACGCGGGATCATTCATTTTTTCTTTCAGTTCCGCTATCCGGTCCATCCGCGTATCCGGGGCGGCGGAGACCACTTCTATCGTGTGGTACAACTCGCTTTTCTCCATCGCCTCCGAGGAAAGGCTGATGGAATCGGCTTGTCCGCGCTCCCGTACTTGATCGCTCCGTCCGGGTTTTTTTCCGGGCTGGATGGGTTCCGGGGGACCTACCCTGTCGATTATCATACTCATATCCTACCTACCCACATTATCGGCATAAGTTCCCTAATAGTTTATAACCATATTGATTTTCTTTCCAGATACATAGACGGAAAATTCCCCAATTTGTTCACTTTTTGCCGCGAATTTGGCGAAAATTTCCGCCGCCGAACCCCGGACGTATTCCTCATGAACCTTGGTCATTTCCCGGCCTATGCACACATACCGTTCCCCGTCAAATTCGGCAAGATCCGCCAAAAGCTTGAGAATACGGAAGGGGGATTCGTAAAGGACAAAGCCTGCTTCCAGGGCCAAAAGTTCTTTCAGCCGGGAACGGCGGCGGCCCGGTTTGGGGGATAAAAAGCCTTCAAAAACCACCGTTTTGTCCAGGGCCCCGGAGACGCTGACCAGGGAGGCAAAGGCCGAAGGGCCGGGAATGGGGATGACCTGGTGGCCCGCCTCCGCCGCCAGCCGGGCCAGCACCGCACCGGGATCGCTCAGGGCCGGGGTGCCCGCATCGCTGGCGTAGGCCACGGTTTGGCCCTGCCCCAG
>JAISLX010000106.1 GCA_031277045.1 Treponema sp. | reverse complement strand
GGCGGTACATTTCATACAGCAGGGTTAATGAACCAGGTTTGTAGAGATATTCCCTGTTTTTGAAGAAGGCCGCCGCCCGGTATTCGTCATCGGGCATATCGAGTTTTTTTACCCGGTACCACGTCAACAGGTCGTCGGCCCATTCGATTTCATGGGCCGCGAATTCCTCAAGGGCCTGTTGCTGTTTGCGGATATTGTCTTTGTACCGTTCCTCCGGGGTTTTCCGTTTCGGCACTACCCGGTTCCCTCATTCCAGATAAAGACCTTCGCCGTTTCTCCGGCGGCGGTACGCCCGTCCTCGAAGGTGACAAAGGCCCAGAACGCCCACCACCCGGCCATGTCCAGTTCCCCCTCTATACACTCGTGGAAGATAAGCCCCTTCTCCCCGGCCCCGGCGGCGAACTCCCCGGTAGAGCCGTCAGGCTTGCGGTATCTGATAACCGCCGAAATTATGCCTTCCAAATCGGTAAAAGTTCTAACCGTTATGCGTAACGCGGACTGCCCCGCATAAATCCTGCTCATTTAATCGCTCCCTAATGTAAGGTACTGTCAATCGTTAGCTCCCTGCACACCGGAGATTTTATAACTACTTCCTCCTTGGACCTTAGAAACCGCCCGGCGATGTAATCCCGGATATGGGAAACGGTCAGAAGCCGGAGGAAGATAAAGAGGCGGCGCAGGGGAAGCCCTTCGCTATACGCCGCGTCCTGTTGTTTCCAGTAATAGCCCGCCCTGCGGGCGGTTTCCGCCATGTTCCCCGCTTCGCTATAAAGCCCCCGCAGGTAATCCCCCAGGCGCCCAGCCTCCCCCAGGGCGGCTACATCCTCCCGGATGCGGCAGAGCCGGTTGAACACCTTCCCGGCGCAGCCGGAAACGCCAATCGTCGTGACAATGTTGCGGATGAACCCCCGCAGCCCGGTTACGCCGTCAGCCGCACCGGCCAGATCCGCCGCGCCCCGCCGGGCGGCAATGTTCCGCTTCCCCGTTGCTCCGGCTTGTACCGTTACGGCGATAGTCCGCAGGAAATCACGGCAGCGGGTTATCAGTTCCGTTACCCCCGTCTGTTCCGCCAGGGCGATAAAGAAGGCCCGGAACCGGCCGAGGGTATCTGTAGCGACAATGCCGGCTACGTGGTCCCGGTAGTAGTTTGCTCCTCGGCTTAACAGCGTTACACTATCAGCGTTCATGGTTACGGCCCGGTTATAAGCGGCGATGTGTTTCCGGGTATCGGTTAGCGTTACCCCCTGGGCGAGGGTGCGGGTATAGTTCTGCGCCGAACTGTAGGCAAAGTACATCGAAAGCTTGAAGTTATAATAATGAGCCGCCTGGTACAGCGGGTAAGTATTCGGTATGTCGTTCCCCGCGCTGTCCCAATAATCCCGGTAACATTTTGCCCCGTAGTCGAACCGGGGGGCGAACCAGTCGCAGAACAGGCCAAACCAGATATAGGTCCCGCTTACGATGCTTGTATTGGTATTAAAGGCGGCTGACCGCCATCCGGCGGGTTTCTCGCCTCCCACGGCAATATCAAAACTCCCCTCCGCCGCTGAACGCCGGGACAGGGGGACGTTGTTGTTATCGGAATAAAAAACAGGTTTGCACCGCCCCTCGTAATCGCTTTCATAGGCGTAGACATACGCCGTGGCCGTTCCGTTTAAGGTTTCGGAAACCAGGAAACGGTTCACGGCCAAAGACATTTCGATAAACAACTGGTCGTAGCTTTCATTGTCCGTATTGTTCCAGTGGGTCTGGCTTCCCAGGGTAGTAGTCCCGATAGTCGGGTCAACGACAACCGGGTACTTTGCTTTGCTTAACCATTCCTCCGGTATGGTGATGCGTAGCTCATTGCCGGTAACGTACAAATTCCCCCATACCCGCCGCCCCCGGCTGTCTATAATTTCCGGCCTGTGGATATGGCAGAGTTTCCCGGTCCCTTCCCCGATGAGGGTTTCTTTTTTGTAGACGGCATACGACCCGGCCAGTAACGGATCTGTGACACAATCAGGCTGCCGGAAAAAGTCGTAGTCTTCCGCCCCTTCCATGAGCAGGGTAATAACATTGCTTTCAGGCTCCCGGTTCAGAATACAGTCGTATTCAAAGGCCGTATCCCCCAGGATAGTAAACCTGTGGGAACGCCGCCGCCCATGATAGACCAGCCGCCGCCTGTCCCCCCGGAGCGCAAACCCTTCGTCACCGGGCGGGACGAACCGCAGCCCCGCAGAGGCCTGCCGGGAAAGCCCCCACGAGGGGTCCTTGTCGCCCAGGGAAACCACGCAGGGGAAATCATTCCCCGATTGTAAAAACCGCGCCATATCCGCCTTGCTTGCCGCCATTCTTCATTTTTCCCTGTTCATTGCGCCGCAGGCGCTACTGGCCAAGGATCGTAATCTCCCACACTATCTGCAGCGTGTCGCTGGACGTTACGTTTACCGAAGGCGTAATCTGCGCGTAGGTCAGGCAGTTTGCCGTGCCGGAGTTCCCGTTCAAAAGACACGCCTCGTTGATGCCGTTGGCCGCCAGGGACCCCGCCGCGAAGGTGGCCCGGTAGGTCACGGTCGTGTCCCCGGTATTCCCCCAGGCAGCCTTCAAAGCCGGGTACCCGCTGTCAAGAGCTTTCATGTCCCCGGCTGCGGTATTGCACCGGGTGTTGGTCTTCGTTCCGTTCCCGGTCCAGCCCGTCCCCACCTGGATATAGCCGGAGGCGCTTGTCACCTTCGTTTTCGAGGGGCTTGCCAGCAATGCATCGGCAATCAGCGCGTCCCCCTCCCGCGTAACAATGTTGTGGAACCTCTGCTCCATAAGCCGCCCCGGAATACGGAGCAGCCGCAATGGCGCTATGCGCCACAACCAACCCGGCGCACGGCGCTTAATATTTCCGTCTTTATCCAGTACCCGGATTGTCACCAAGCCCTTAACCCTCAATTTGTCCTTCATATCACCTCCCCATTAGCAGTACGGTTGTTCCGGTGGCAAGCCCCCCTAAGAAGCAAACCAGCCCCGTTACAACCGCCGTCCGCACCCGGCTCTGTTTTAGCCGGCTGTTTTCCCCCTCAAGCCGTTGCGCCTCCGATACCGCTAACGCTTTTGCTTGCAAAAGCGACAGCTCCCGTTCCAGCGAGGCCAGGGAAGCCGCCCGCGCCGCTTCCGCCGCCGCCCGTTCTACCGCCTCATGCGCCGCCGCAGTTAAATCATTAATTAGCGCGTCCACTTCTGATTCGCTGTACCGCCTCGTCCCGCTTTCTTCGGAACTCGGCGCCCGCTCCGTCTGCTGCTCCGCGTATAGCGGGATCCTCCAGAAACTCAGCAGCAGGACGGCTGCCAATATCCTCTTGCAGCAACTCAATTTCACGCCGCGCCTCCATATACTCATAGATTTTTTTGTCCCGCTCCCCCAGGAACCGGAACGCCGCAACCAGCAGGGCCAGAACCAGCATACCCGCGGCCCCGGCAATGACCCCCTTCAAAAACTTATTCATTCCAAACCACCCCCGCAAAATAATAGAGTTGTTCAGAAACTTCAGTTTCTGAACAACAACCGCTTAAAAGCAACAAAAAACACGGATTTTGTCAGAAATCCGTGTTTTTTGGGAGACTTGTGAGATAACCAACCAGGTTATCGAACAAGTCCAATCAGCAATTAGAAGTAAATAATGAATAATGAAAAGGGAGCCATTTTTCATTTTTAATTCCCCTCACTTTTCATTCGCGAAATAACTTTGAGCCCCACAATCCCGAACAGGACCATCACCACCACCGCGAACCATATCCAGTCTTTGATATACCCCCGGACCAACAGCCATGTCGCAAGGTACAGGCAGAACGGCTTAAACCCCAGCATCTTGGACGGCAGGGCGATAAGCCGCTTGCCCAGTATCGCAAACAGTTCAAGTGCCGTGTGGTTCCACGAAGGCTTGTCAGATATTTGTATCCCGTCACTGTCGCTCATGTGCAAACCCCCTGCCTCCGCGATAGCCCGGATAAAAATCCCGTGTTTTTCAGCAAGAGCTTACGCGGGGCCTTGGGCGGCGAAGCGCTGCGTTCCGCCATGTTTTCAAAGGCGCTGCAAACTTTTCTCCCGGCCCAGTAAGGCTCTTGGCGGTTTTGCGCGTTTTCCGCCATACCGCAGTAACACAGCTGAAGGTTTTCCGTTGACTTTGCCGACACCTTGCAGTAAAGGCAGTCAAGACAGTTTCCCTTTTTCGTGTTCTTCAATTCATTCCCCCGTGTCAAAGTATGTGGAAAACTCACGGTCAAGGCCGTGCCTGGTTTTCCCCTCTGCCGCCAGTTTCGCCAGCGCCCCCCGGTCCAGCCCCCGGACCACCACCTCGTGAGAAGTCCTCGTAAAAGAATCCGACACCTCGGCAATCCGCCGCAGCTTCGCGTAAGGCTCCTGCGAATTAAGGATAATCCCGTCCTCCAGTATCCCCGCCACGTGGACCGCCGTCCCCGGTACAACCGCCCGGTCCCCGTGCCGCTTGTCTTTCTTCGTGATGTAGAACACCGCCCGAATATCGGAAGGCCGGGGGTTCGGCTTGGTAAACACCCGCCGGTACAGATCGTCCGCGGTAGTCCTGATAAGCAGCCCCGTTGCCGCGTACAGCGCCATGCACACCGCCCCCGAACAGTCGGAGCTTTCAGGGCTTTCCTTCCCCCAGCCGTAAGGCGAGCCGGTTTGCAGCATCAGAAAAAACGCGAACCTGTCCGCTTCCCCCATGCTCTCAAACTGCCGCTTTTCGTTCTCAATAACCCTGTCCCATTTGATAGCCATTTATTTACCTCCGCTACGAAAGAAATTGACGATAATGCTTACGGCTAACGCCGTACCGGAAATTAACAGGCTAATTACCGCAATCCGCTGCTTGCCCCGTTCCCCCTCCTTTTTTTCAAGCCGCTGGACGCGCTCAATAACGTGTTCCTTGAATTCCTTCATTTCCCCCTTTAGCTCTTTCATTTCCGCCAGCGTTTCAATAATCAGCCGCCGGTCCTCATTGTCCATAATCCCCCCTTCCTTCTTCATTTTTCATTTCCCATCATTCTTCATTTATCTTGAATGTTGACACAAACGCCTCATTGTTCCGGTAACGCACATGAAGCGCATGTATATTCCCTGCCAGTTCTTCATTCTTAATTTTTACTTTGACCTTCGCCCCGACGCGGGCGTTGAACAGCCCCCGGTGCGTTTTCACAGTGATTTCCTTTTTGTTTTGCAGCCGTTCAGCCAGTTCCCGGCGTACCCAGTCTTCGTAGTGCGGGAGCGTCCCGCTTGCGCCGTTAATTTCATGTTCGGAAAAATACTGCCCGGCGATGTTCAGGGCCGCCACCCCGTATGCTGCTATCCCTTCGGTATCCTGCGCCGAGCAGGAACGGTTTGGGTCAAGGATAATGGGCCGCCCGTAGATGGCGGCCCGGTACACATCGCCTTCCGCTTCTTTGTGTAATGTCAGAACGGCCCGGTCCGTATGGGTGGCAACGTCATACGCGGAGTAGGAGAACGGCCCGCCTTCATACTCAAGGCGGCTTTCCGCTTCCTCTTTGGTATCAACCATGTCGGCGTACACAACCGCATGGCTTTTCCCGTTCGGGTCCCGTACCTCGTAGCGGGCCTCGTAGCCCTCATGCTCTACCTCCCGCAGGGCGCTGGAACGGAACGGGAACGCGGCGGCAAGGCTGTCGGAATACAGAACCGGGGGGTCCCCGTAGCGCCATAGTTCCTGCTTTTCAAACGCGGCCGGAAGATGCAGCCTAAGCCGCACCGTGTTCCGGTACCGTTCCCCCCGCGCCGCCTTCCGCAGGTAGAAGACGTTCTCCCCGCCGAAGGTGTAGGAATAATCGTCTTCCTCGAACGGCTCGGCCTGGTAGGGGGAATGGGCGAACACCAGGGGCTTTTCGGGGGCGCACTCCAGGTGGCAGCGGTAGGCGGTAGCCAGCTCGGACAGTTCCGACCATATATCGCTTTTTAAGCGGGCGTATGGCAGCGTTACCGGAATGGTGGAGCAGTCAATATCGCTAACGCCCAGCCCGGCCCGCGCCGCGATATTGTGCAGCAGGGATTGTTCAGGCCGGGTCTTGTCGCAGATAACCTGGTAGGCGAACACCGCCGGGGCGGCCCAGTCCCGCGCCTGGTCTGTTGCGCGTAATTTCGCCGACAGGTCCCGCAGCCCCAGCCTTGCAAACCGCTTCCGTCCCGGCCCGCGGATATCCTGTACGCCGTTGTCGTCAAGGTAAAAGACGAACCGTTCAAACCAGGGCAATCCCTCGCCCAGGGAGAACGAAACTTTAACCTTTGTTCCCGGCCCCGCCGCAGTGTGCGAATACGCCCCCTGGGGGTTTGCCAGCAGCACCTCCCCCCGCGCCGATGTCCCGCCCGCCGCTTCCTTCAAACCGTAAAAATCGGCTTCCAGAATGTCCTGCTCGAACACGCTTACAAAATTGCCGTCCCCGCAGTCAATCTGTACCCGTAATCGCACCGCTTTGTCCCCGGCCTCAATCGCTTCAACAAGGGCATTATCTATTTCATAAAATCTCATTCCAGATTACCCCCGTCAGCGGTAAATACCTCCGCT
Organism: Treponema sp.; assembly: GCA_031277045.1. The sequence continues at coordinate 30,343 of JAISLX010000106.1, read as the reverse complement.
ATCACCGCCCCCGCGCAGTAATACCGCATAGACCCGATAACGGCGTCCGCGCTTTCTACAATCGTTTCGTCAGCCGCCAGCGCCAGCCGTCCCAGCGTTACGCGGAACATTCCGTAATAGCGCTCCTCGTACCTGTCCCGGAGCAGGTTCGCCGTTATAGACAGTTCGTCAATAATTTCAGGCAGATCCCCGCCGGGGGCGGCGGCGTCTGCCTGATTTAGAACCCTTTTAATGCGCAGTTCCGTTTTTGTCCCGCCCTCTTTTTTTACGGAAAGCGTCAGGCCGTAGATATTTGTGTATTCCGCGCCGTTTATCCGGCAGCTCACGCGGTCCCCCATGAACCGTTCCCCGCCTGCGGTTTCCAGGTGGCCCGTACCGGGGTATTCTTCCGGGGCTTGCCCCCCCTGTACGTTAAGTTTCAGTCTTACGGCTTCCCCCCGGCGTACCCGCAGTTCGAAAGCGCTAACGGCGCAGCGTTCATACCGTTTCCTCCCCCCGCCGCGAAACTGTACGACATCAAACCTGGTACTGTTTTCCATAGGCAGCAAGGCCAGTTTGTAACGGTAAAGGTTCCGGGTTCCCGACACGTACTGCGGCAAATCCGCCTTCCCCATAGCCAGGTACAGCAAAAGGGGCGCCGTTCCGATAGCCAGCGGCGTTACCACGCACCCCGTTACTCCTGTGCTTTTTTTAATGGCCCGGCGGGTGCCTTCCCCCTCGATGGCGGCCTCCTCTGTCAGAAGCGATACCGCTTCCCGTATGGTTTCTACCGCGTAGGGTATCCCCGTTTCCCGCCCATCAGTTTTAATCGCGATAAAACAGTCCCGGCCATGAATCAGCATCTTTCATTCCCCATCGTCAGCTATTCTTTCTACCGTTACGCGCACGGTAATCACCAGGTTCCATTCCCCCCCGCAGCCGGGCTTCCTGGGGCGGATATATTTTTTCCCGGTCAGTACCGCTTCGTTTGCAAGATCCCCCAGCGTGGGGTTAAGGCGCAGCGCCTTGTCAAAAGCGGCGGCGTAGGCGTAGCAGTACAGATCCGCGCATTCGCCTTCCGGTACGGGAAACGTAATAGCCACCGAATAGGCGTCAAGCCGGATCGCCCGCTCTTTTTCGGTCCGCTCACATTCGGAAATATGCACGTCGGGGCATACCGCGCCCCCGCCCGGTTTGCCGCAGACATCGAGGGGCGGTACGTCCAATTCCAGTTCGCGCAAAAAATCATTTACCTGTTCGTCCATCAGGCGGAAGAAACACCCGTCCAGTTCTTCCTCGATAAAAAAATCGTTGGTGTAGCTCATATAGCCCGCCTCCGGTATGGCTCCAGCAGAAGCCGCACGTTTTCAGGCATGGACAGTTCCAGGTGTTCCCCGTCCTTCCCGCTCCCCCGGACGTTCCCGGCCAGCCCGATGCGCTTTCCCCGGTAGCGCGTCATGTTCCAAGCCGCCAGTTCCAGGCATGCCGAGGACAGGTCCGCCGGAACCCCGCAGGGGTCCCCGCAGCCGTACCCCGCCTGGTACACCGCTTTGACCGCGGAAATGCCCCGGTTCAGATCGGGCGACAGCAGCAGGGAGTACACCGTATCCTCCGGCCCCTCCCCGGTGTCCGCTTCCAAATCGGGAATAACCCGGTACAAATCCGGCTCTATTAGTTCCCCGGCCCAGGTAAAATCGCCTACCCCGTACAGGGCCAGCACCTCCCGCACCGGGTATTCCCGCAGCGGCAGAAGTAACCCCTCATTACGCCGCGTAAGCGATGAAGTATATCGGACATCATCGCGTGGCGATGATGACGGGTCGCCGTGGAACTCAATGCGTTCGTAATGGCGTTTCAAATACAGCCGCCTTCGGCAGTATTGCTCAATGGCGTAGGTCGCCGTGGCAAGGCAGAAACGGCTTAAGGCGTCCTCCCGGTCGTCCAGGCAGAGAATGGCCTTAAAGTCCCCAAGGGGGATAAGCGAATGGACAGGGGCTGCCTGCGCCCCAGGGGTCTGCGCCCCGGTTTCGTTGCTCATAAGTCCAGAGTAAGACAGGGGCCAAAGGAAGTAACTTACCAAAATGCACAATTTTCGGGGTTTTCGGGAAAAAAGAACGGGTATTAATTCATTCCGCATACAGGGCAAGCAGCTCCCGCACCGGGTATTCCAGCAGCGGCATGATTGAATCACCGTGGAACTCAATGCGCTCGTGATAGCGTTTCAAATACAGCCGCCTTCGGCAGTACTGCTCGATGGCGTAGGTCGCCGTGGCAAGGCAAAAGCGGCCCAGAACGGTGTCCCGGTCGTCCAGGCCCAGGATTGCCTTAAAGTCGGCGAGAGGGATAAGCGAATGGACAGGGCCTGTGTGCGCTCCAGGGGTTTGTTCCCCGGCTTCGTTGCTCATGAGTCCAGAGCAAGGGGCTCTCAAGGTGCCGGGTATCCTACTTTGGGGTAATATTTGAGGGTTTCCGCGATATTACGAATAAAGGCGGTATAGCGGTTTCCAGTTATGAACGTAAGCAGCCTTGAGCTATCAGGCGCCCTCGCGGGGAAAACGGCGTGTTCCATAAGTATCGATCTGCCCAATAATTTCGATTCAACGGACGAGATCCGCTTGGAAGGGCAGGGCGGCATACCCTTTCAGATTACCGGGGACCGTATATTATTTCCCTGGGTGAAACCAGGGCCGCCTTTAAGGTTCTTGACAGCGCCGAAGTCCTCACGAACCATACCGCCGATGCCTTCGTGACCGTGGTCATTGCCGCGAACGGTATCTTGCAAATCAAATGCCTGCTTTAGCGGCCCCCCGCCCATTCCCCATTTCCCAGGAAGTCCCGGATCCCCAGCCGCCGGAACTCCGGTTCCGCAGGGCGGGAACTACAGACATGGCCGATTATGCCGTCAGCCATGAGCTTATAAAAAAAATTCCCCGGCGGCGGCCTGAATACGCTGATGTCCCGTAACGCCGCTACCAGCCCCGTCCCCGCTTTCTTGCCGTAGGCTTCTTTCATGGTCCAGACTTCGTAGAACCGTTCCCGCCCCTCCCGCCCGCCGACATAGAGCCGTTCGTCCGGCGCAAAAAAGCGCCGCATGATCCCGTCCGCCGCGCCCGCCCCCGGAACGCCCGGCCTCCAAACCGGCAGCTCGACGTCTATCCCCGCGGGCCGCGTATCCACGACTACGGCGACTACGTTCCCCGAATGTGAGATGTTAAAATGAATATCACCCTCGGCAAAAGGTTTCCCGTAGCCGCTAATCCTAAACGCCACACGTTCGGGCGGTATGCCGGCCCGTTGCGAAATTTCCCTGCGTACCATAACGTCCCCCAGCAGGGTGTTCTGGGCGGCCCGGTAGCTGCGGCGCCGGCGTATCCGGTCCCGCTGTTCCGGCGAGACAAGGGCCAGCAGCGCCGAAAACTCCCCGCCGTCCAGATCGCGTTCGGCGCTAAGAAGGATAACGAGCGGGTTCACCGGGGCTACGGCATCGAAAAGGTATGCATGCGGGTATTCGGTTATGAGCGGGAACGGAATTCCACAACCCCGGTTTCCGTCTGTTCCGCGCCCCCCTGCTGCCGTTCATCCCATACCAGCGCGAGGCTCCCGTACCGCCCCAGAAACTGAACCCTGTCCCGGACTTCCAACAGGCTGAACAGCGAAACCAGCCGTTTCTTTAGGGTGCTCAAGCCCATGCCCTGTCCGGAAGCGATGGATTCATATTTTTCCCCGGCAAAAATTTTCCGCAAAATCAGAAAGTCCCGCGCCGTAAAATGATCCCGGTCAAGCCTGAGTTCCGTGCCCGTGACGGAAAAGGCCCGGGCAAACTCCGCCTGTCCGGGCGCCTCCGGGTTCTTCACGATTGCCGCCAGCTCCCGGTGGAAAAGCGCCGCGGCTAATCCCGCTATAACGAACAGTTCAAGACATTCCAGCAGGTTCCCCGTAAAATGGCCCATGCCATACTGAATCTGGGACAGCAGCGCGCCTATTACAACGAGCCCCCCTATACCAAGCTTGAACGCCGGCCGGGTTTTGAAAAACCCCATCCTAAGGGCGAAGATCAGGCCCAATGCGTACATAAGCAGCCCCGAAAGGCCGCCGCCGTCGATAATGTTTATGAGACCCCAAAAACAGCACAGCCCGGCGTAGAGGTAAAACTGGAGGGGAAAGAAGATCAAGATTCCCGTCCCGACAATCGTCATGCCCATGAAAATATGTCGTAAAAACAATGGGATAAAACCCCGGGACGGAAATAGATCAAGAACAAGGTTAACCAGTAAAACAATAACCCACACCAGGCAGACAAAGGCCGCGATAATACGCCAGGAGAACCGGGCATGGTTTGATATTACCATCCCCCTATTTCTCCTTCTTTATCGTCCGGCGCCATACGGTCCAGCATGTCGCAGGGAAATGCGCCGATGGCCCCGGTAAGCTTGGCCTTCATTACCCCGGCGTCCCAGGAGCCGTCGTTCAGGGGGTTGTAGATCCCCTGCCGGGCGTCTTCCGCCCTGCTCCGCTCATAGCCCCGGATCATGATAAGGGCCAGCCTGTTCATGCCGTGGTCGATAACCCGCCGGTCCCCCCCCTTGAACGAAGCGATAAGCCGCAGCCGCGCCAAAAGGCTTGCATTGTCCGCCGGGGTATGGGCCCCGATAAGGCTCCCGCCCCGGATTTCGGTCATGTACACCGCCAGGTGGGCCAGGGCGGTACGCTCGGCTTCATCGCAGCCGGCGGCAAAGGGAATGGCCCCGATCAGCCTTGCCGTGGCGTTACGGCTGAATTCCGCCCGTTCGCGGGCGGTAAACCGGAATGTTTCCGCGATTGCGCCGCACAGCTTTTCCCAGGGGAACCGTTCCCGCAGCCGTACATCAGGGCCGCCCACCGCCTCCAAAACAAGCAATAATCCGGAATCAAGCTTTTTCATACAAACCCCCTACATCAAGATGAGAAATTATACCCCCCCGTATCGCGGCAAACCAAGCAAAAAATCACCAATACCGGAAATATTTGGTCTATAGACCGTCTATAGACCATGTTTATACCAAATGGACCCGAATTTCTTTGACTCCCGGCAAGGGGGAAGGTAATATATGCGTAAAAAGGCAGCAAAAGAAATGATTTACCCGGATTGGTTGGGAGATAACTACGAGAATTATCGATACCTCTTAAAACATTACGCAACTTATTCCCATGAGCAGCCTCCTTGGAATAGCAGTTTTGTATGCACGACCGTTGAAACGGACGCTGGTTTACGGTACCTGAAGGAAGCATACCGTCTTGATAAGCTTGTTCATAATAGCAAAGGTGATTTTGATACCTGCCTAAAGGCGATGGAATGGACCTTTTGCCAATTACTCAGTAGGGAAAAACAGGAATTCGCGGGTCCCTTGTGCGCCCTGGAGATTCTGAATTTTAGCAGAACGAACCATGTAACGGTTAACTGCCTTTGCCATGCTACGGTTCTTACGGAAGTTCTATTGGCCCTAGGCTTCAGGGCGCGGGCGCTTATGTGTCTGCCCATCGATCTTGTTCCTCTCGATAACCATGTAGTTACCGAAGTCTATGTTAGCTCCCTGGATCGGTGGATTATGCTTGATCCGGCCCTGTGCTGCTATGCACAAGACGAGAAAGGAATTACCCTGTCCCTTCAGGAGATCAGGGAACGCCTGATAGATGACAGACCGTTCAATGTATGTCCTTATGGCAGATTTCAACATTCTGCGGCCCCGAATTCATTCGCCCCCTTTGATCCGCAGGAATACCGCGGCTATTTAATGAAAAACCTGTTTAGGTTTATGTCCCGCAATGTTCAGGGCGCAGCTCCGGCCGCGCCGGGGGATATCTATTATTCCCTGGTTCCCGCAGGCTACCTTGCCGCGCCAGTGGAACAGACGCATACGCATGGGGGGACTAAAATTGTCAGGGTTACCGATAACGCCGATTTTTTTTGGCGGAGCGAAGGATTCTTGGGAGAAAGCAATGGACTATAAACCGTCGAAATTTAATTGCATTCATCGCTGTGATAATGGGGAGCTGCGGCTTTACAATTCCATGACGGGAACGGGCAGCCTTTCAATTGTTCAGGCAGAGCAGGTCCCCGGTGTGCTGGATCTGCTTAAGAACGGTACCGCTTCCGGGGACAAAACGGATGCGGCTTTTTTGATAGCCCGTGGGTATCTTGTACCCCTTGAACGGGACGAAGACCGCCGTCGTGCCCAGCGGGTTATGGAGCTTACTGCTGGCTCGACAATGGATCTTATTATTCTACCCACGGAACAGTGTAATTTCCGCTGTAAGTACTGCTACGAAACCTTTGAAAAAGGGGAGATGTCCCCCTCCGTACAGGAATCGGTCATCAAACACGTAAGAAAGAACCTCCATAGGTTTACCGGCCTGCATGTAAGCTGGTTTGGCGGTGAACCCCTTGAGGCTCCGAATGTTATTTCTCATCTGTCGGAAGAACTCATAAAAATATGTAAAGCGGCGCGGAAACCCTATCATGCGGGCATGACCACTAACGGTTACAGCTTGACTGCCGACACCTACGACAAACTATACGGCAGCTATAAAATTAATAATTATCAGGTTACGCTGGATGGGCTGGAAGAAGAACACGACAACCAGCGGGTGCTTGCCGATGGAAGCGGTACCTATCAACGGATTGTGTCCAATCTGCTGGATATACGGCGCCGTACCAGGGGGCTTGACGTATCGTTTATCATCAGGACAAACTACACCAAAAAAATTCTGGCCGATATGGAACAGTACCTGCGGTTCTATTCCGATAATTTTGCTGACGATCCCCGGTTCAGCATCTATATGCACATGGCTTCGGACTGGGGCGGGGAACGGGTCCAGGGCTTTGCCGGTGAAATGATGGAACACGGCCAATACCGGGACATTCTGGGTAACCTTAAACGGATACATCTTCCCCTGAACCGTCCGCTAAATCTTGGTCTGCACTACTCCAACCTGGACTGCGGTACAAGTTTTTGTTACGCTGGTAAAAAGAATTCCATTGTCATCGGTTCGGACGGCCTGCTGTACAAATGTACCGCCGATTTTACATACGAAAAAAACATTGTAGGCCGGATAGACGACCAGGGGGAACTGCGGTTAAACGAAAATTACTGGCTCTGGCTGGCCCCGCATGAAACACCAAAAAAATGCGAAACCTGTTTTTATGGTGCCTGTTGCCTTTCCATGTCCTGTCCCGCCCTTGGCGTACGCGGTACCGAAAGTGATATTTGCTCTTTTGAAAAGGACAATATGAGTTTGTTCCTTGATCTGTTTGACCGGCAGTTATTTTCGGTTCTTTAGGGGGGTGTTGTGTATGGAAACAACGGTTCGTGAAAAACTGCTTGGGATTCTTGAGGAGAGCGGCTTGTTTATTGACCAGAAAAGTCCGGAGGGGGACCTTGATCTGCGGGAATACATTGTGGATTCTGTCCAGTTCATGAGTTTTGTTGTGGAGATTGAAAATCAGTTTGACATCGAAATTCCCGACGAGGTATTAGCCTATGACAACCTTGCCTCCCTGAACGGTTTCATTACCATCGTAGAATCCATATGGAACGGTTCTTTTACCGCTAAAGACGAATCTCAGGTGGAAACACCATGAACCGTTCTGAAATAAATTTTTTAAAGCAAAACCGGTACCATCTTTTTCCCAAGACCCTGCAGATAGAGATTACCCGGCGCTGTCCGTTCAACTGCAGCCAGTGTTACAAGACAAAGCTTGAAAACACCGATATGGATTTTGATTATGCGCTGGGCCTGATGGATACCATCGAGCAAAAGGGGGTCAGTCTCTTTGTACTAAACGGCGGGGAACCGCTTTTATACCCTAAGATAGTACCCCTGTTACAGCGTATAAACAAAATGGAAACCGCCGTCAATATTTTTTCTAGCGGTTACGGTTTGACCAAAGAAATAGTTGATTTGGTAAAGACAAGCAAAAACATCTATTTTTACATCTCCCTGAACGGTTCAAGCAAAGAGATCAATGGACTATCCCGCCAGGGCTATGAAACCGCGATGAAAGCCGTCGCTCTGCTGAAGGCGGAAAACGCGCCGTTTGGCATAAACTGGGTAGCCCGCCATGACAATGCCACCGACTTTGTTAATATGGTTTCTTTATGCCGTAACAGCCATGCTGTGTATCTTTCCGTCATCGGGAACAAGCTTACCGGAAGAAATGAAATGGAATCGCCGTTGATAAAATCGGATTTGGAACGAATAGCGGCGGTTATCAACAACAACAAAGACGCCAACAAAGAATCCGAACCTAAATTATTAATTGAATCCTGCTTTTCCATGCTTTCAACCTATATTAACGCGCCTAAAAGCGGCTACGGGGCGCACTGCAACGCCGGAATCAGCAACTGTAACATCAACTGCGATCTAAGCTTCCAGCCCTGTACCCACTTAAAAGTTGTGGAACAATTTGCCTCAATAATGGATTACTGGCATTCCTCGTCAGTTTTAAAAACCTTAAGAGATAATCCGGCGAATAACCTTGAACCGTGCCGGCAGTGCCGTCACAGGGGGATATGCAGTTTATGCAGGGCGGTATCTATAGAGACCTGCGTAGATTTTGCCGCCGGAGCGCGCGTATGTATTAATTTCTGGGGTAAATGACAAGTGTATGATAGTACCCAGTGTCGGTATGCAGCCAAATCAAAATCTTGCATACAAAGGAGGTGATACCATGAAAAAGAATTTGTTCAAGACTAGGAAACATTACAAGGGCTTCAAAGCGCTTTTCTATTCAAATGAGAATGGTACTAATAACACTTGTAAGTTCAACACCGTGATTTTCTGCTAGAATTGTTTTTGTTTCTCTTGTTGTATCGTACGCTTGTCATTTTTTATGGGTTTATGGAGATATTGATATGAGGATTTTAGGATTGATCGGAATAATTGCCGCTTGTATGGGAACAGCGGCTGGTGCCATGGGTTTGGCAGGGAACGGCGATATACGCCATGTAGAACGCGACCTTTTGGCGTTTAACCATATTAATTTTACCGGTGTCGGTGATGTATTTGTCCACCTCGGTAATGAGTACCGTGTCGGTATAAACGTCGATTCTAATATTGAACCGTATATTGTTACTAATGTACGGGACGGTACCCTGTATATTTCCACTAATTTGGAACGGTACAAAAATTTACGTAATCCAATTAAATTCAAGTTACGTTTCGATGTATACACACGAGACATCGAAAGTGTTTCACACATGGGAATGGGCAACATAGAACTTATCGATATGAATATCGATGCTTTGACGCTCAACCATTCTGGCGTTGGTTTTTTTACCGTTACCGGTAAAGGCACACAATTTGTTGTTCAAATGAAAGGGGTCGGTGATATTAACTCGGAGAACTTCGCCGTTAAAAGAGCCTCAATAACCAATATTGGGGTAGGCAAAGTTAAAGTATGGGCCGAAGAATTATTGGAAGTCTTTGTCCATCCCTTCGGTATCAGTTCCATGGAGTATCGCGGCGATCCGACAAAATTGGTATCAAATAATTGGCACAAAACAATCAAGATGTAACAACGATTGTTTTGTTGGTATAAACGATGTACTGAGAGGTAAACATGAGGATGTTAGGGCTTATCGGATTTATCGGAATATTTGCTGCTTGTGCAGGAACACCGCCTGGCGTTTTGGCGGGGAACGGTGATAAACGACATATTGAACGGCAGATTGCAGCATTTAACCACATTGATTTTACTGCTTACGGTGATGTGTTTGTTCATTTTGGCAATGAATATCGGGTTGACGTAACTGCTGATTCCAACATTGTGCCGCATATTATTACTAAAGTGTACGATAATACCTTGTATATCGCTTTCGATTTAGGGTCTTACAGGGGTTTGCTTAATCCTAGCAGGCTCGGATTACGGTTTGACGTATACACCCGGAACATCGAGAGTTTTTTTTCTGGGGGAGAGGGTAGTATAAGGATTATTGATATAGATACCGCTGCTTTGACGTTGAACCATATCGGCGAAGGTTCTTTTACTGTTACCGGAAAGGCTATGCAGTTTGTTGTCTACATGATAGGTGAGGGTAATATTAAAGCAGAAAATTTTGCCGTTGAAAGAGCCTCGGTAAACATCATTGGGGCCACAGGCAGAGTGAAGGTATGGGCCGAAGAATTCCTTGAAGCTTCTGTCAATCCTTTCGGTTCCGGCTCAATAAAATATCGTGGCGATCCGGCTGTATTGATAAAAAACAATACACGCAGAATAACCAAGATGCGACAATAAATACGTGCAAAGAAACGGCGGGTGTATGTTTAATGGCAGTTGCAGATTGAATATGAAATGGTTTGACGAAACAAAAACACGGCTGATCTGCATCGGCAGGATGATTCGAATACTCTGGATGTTTGACCGTTCGTTTTTGTTTGTTATTTTGACAGAAATTATCGTTCTTGCGGTCCTTCCCTTCATCAATATGTACCTGATCAAGTACTCCATTGATATGCTTACTAATGCCGCCGATTTTCGTTCCTACCTCCCCACAGTACTGATCCTGCTCGGTACCCAGTTGATCGGCTCTGTTGTGCAAGCTAAATTAGGCGTACAAAAGGATATACATGGAAACATGAGCGGAAATACATTATTTGCCGCCCTGTTTAAGAAGACCATGGAACTGGATTACGAGATGCTGCTGGATAAAACCCTCATGGAAAAACGACAGATGGCAATGAAGGTTTTTGATGGTGGAAGATTCAACAACCTTACGTCTGATTTTAGATCCTTTGTGTACAACTTGATGATAGTCTGCGGTATTATATATATTGTCGTAGCAATAGAATTTTGGATATTGCTCATTGTTGTTGTGATAGTGTTCATAAATTCAGTTGTAACTTCTATACGAACACGGGCTGAACGTGATATATGGCAAAAATTTGCGCCGGTAAACCGAAAAATTGAGTATTTTTTATCTATCGACTCCGATACGGCGTTTGGAAAAGAAATACGCCTTTATAAAATGCACAGTGTTCTTTTTATGGTGTTTGGAGAATTGCAGAAGTTAACCCAGAAGCTTCTTGGAAAAAGCTTTGGCCTTTTTGGAAGGAGTCGGTATGTATACCATATAACCAGTTTTTGCCTGAACGCCCTTATCTACGGATACCTTGGGTTTAAGATTTTGGTTCAACGCCTAATTACCGTGGGGGACTTTTCTCTCTACCTCAATGCCATTACTACCTTCAACAATTCTATACAGGAGATGATTGGCTCCTATATCGCCATCAGTGACAACGGCCGTTACTTGAAAGACTATTTTGACTACATGGAACTCAAAAGCCGCTACGAAAAAACCGGACGATCCCTGCCCTCGACTGAACATGAAATAGTTTTCGTGTTTGAAAATGTGTCGTTCTGCTACCCCCACCAGACCGAACCGGTACTGAAAAACATCAACCTGATCATCACCAATAAGGAGCGGCTTTCCATCGTGGGTGAAAACGGCGCGGGTAAAACCACGCTTATCAAGCTGCTCATGCGCTTCTTTGAACCCGCAACGGGGCGCATAACCCTTAACGGCGTAGATATTCGGGACATTGAGTACGAACAGTACCTTTCGCTTTTCTCCTCGGTGTTTCAGGATTTCAGGCTGTTCGCCTTCCGTATCGCCGACAACATCACCTCGCTCCAGGGAGAAGATGAAGCACCTGTTGACCAGGCAAAACTACGTGACTGCCTGGTCAAGGCGGGATTAGATAAAAAGATCGACAGCCTTGAGAAAGGATTGGACACCTACCTCTACAAGCTCTACGAGGAAGACGGCATAGAGCTTTCAGGCGGGGAATCGCAGAAGCTTGCCATCGCCCGCGCCCTGTACAAGGACGCGCCGGTGGTGGTTCTGGACGAGCCCACGGCGGCGCTTGACCCCCGCGCCGAATACGAAATATACACGCGGTTTTTCGAGATGGTACACAACAAGACATCGGTGTTTATTACCCACCGGCTGTCCAGTACCCGCTTCTGCGACCGGATCGTCGTGTTAAAAAACGGGGAAATCGTGGAGACGGGGAGCCACGACGAACTGCTGGCGCGGAACGGCTACTACGCGGAACTGTTCAACATGCAGGCGCAGTTCTACACGGACAAAGAAAACGGCGCGGGAGAACCGGCGGCTTTATCGGGGGAACACAGTGCCGAACAGGGTTAGCATCGCCATTGTTGACAGCGGGGTACAGCTTGACCATCCCGCCTTTGCCGCGGCGCCGCCGGTTCTGCTTGATGTATCCGGCGCGGACACCAACGAATGGACAGGACACGGGACGGCAGTCTACAACATTATCCGCAGGGCGAGGGATATCGCCGACATAATCAATTTCAGGCTGGTTTCAGACGACGAAGGCGTGGAAGAAACCGTACTGCTTGAAGTATTGCGAACAATAGACCGGGACTATCCGGTTGACATTGTTAATTTAAGCCTGGGCCTTAGTATGTGCGAGTACCCGGAAAGGCTTTTGGAGGTCTGTGCGTCCCTTTCCCGTAAAGGGACGATCCTTATCAGCGCCTTTGACAACGCCGGGGCCTTTTCGTATCCGGCCGCCTTTGAAAACGTAATCGGCGTAACCGCCGGCCGCGACTGTCTGCGGGTTGACGATTTTGAGTACATCGACGACCGAATTGTTAATATCGGCGCGAAAGGCGGCATCCAGCGGCTTGCATGGGACAAACCGGACTACATCATGCTGGGGGGCAACAGTTTTGCCTGCGCCCATGTTACCGTCCAGACGGCGCTGTTTATGGATAAAGGTATTCGCGGGTTTGACGCGATCCTGGAAGCCTTTAAGGGGAAGGCGATCCGGCGCTACGCCTTTGCCGCCGCCCCGTTCAGTCAAAACCGGGGCCAGCGAAAACCGGAGATTAAGAAAGCCGTCCTGTTTCCCTTCTTCAAGGAAATGCACAGTCTTATTCGTTTTTCGGATATTTTGGATTTTGAGATTGTCGGCGTGTACGACAGCAAATATTCCGCCAACGTAGGAGCCGCCGCAAGTCACATCATGAAGGATACGGTACAAAGCCTGGTGATAAAAAACATAGACCACATTGAATGGGACATGTTTGATACGTTGATAATCGGCCATCTTGATGAAATGTCCGCCCTTATAAACAAAGCTGAACTGCGGGAACACTTAATACGGGGCGCAATCACCCATAATAAACAAGTTTACTGTTTTGATGATATTTCGGCATCCATTGACCATAAAGATGTATACTGCCCCGCAGTAAGGCCGGAGGACGTTCCCCCCAACCGTTTTGGCAAGCTTTACCGTGTAGCGAAACCGGTTTTGGGTATTTACGGGACCAGTTCACGGCAGGGTAAATTTACCCTCCAGTTGATTTTACGGAAAAAGTTGATGGATCGGGGTTACCGGGTAGGCCAGATTGGTACGGAACCGACGGCCTTGTTATTCGGCATGGATTATGTCTATCCTATGGGGTATAACAGTTCTGTCTACATAAAGGGTTATGATGTTATCCTGTATGTGAATCACCTTATGCAGCGGTTAAGCGAAAAGGGGTGTGAAATTATCCTTACCGGTTCCCAGTCGGGAACCGTTCCTTACGACACGGGTAATCTTGTACAGTACACCCTTCCCCAGCAGGAACTGCTTCTGGGAACTCAGCCGGATGCCGTAATCCTGTGTATCAACCCTTATGACGAAACAGAGTACATTGGCCGGGCCATCAGGTACCTGGAATCCTTGGTGGACTGTACGGTTATAGCCCTGGTGGTTTTCCCCATGGATATACAAGATGGCTGGAGTGGACTATACGGCAGGAAAACGCCTCTGTCCGCAGAAAAGTATAGTACGCTACGGGAGACATTACGGACTGTTTTTACGGTTCCGGTGTACAAACTGGGTGAGGCCGCAGACATGGAACAGCTTGTAGGCGAAGTTACCGGGTTCTTTGAAGAGGCCCCGGATGAAAATGGGTAATGGCAGGCGTATAATGCCTTGTTCTAAAAAACGTCAGCATGGGACGCAAACAATACTTAACATGCAAAGGAGGTGATACCATGAAAAAAAACTTGTGCAAGAACAAAAAACAGCATTCCCGGTTGAAGGTTGTTTTCTATGCAGCGGAGGGTGGTGGCGTTAATTATTCTTGTTTGATTAACTCACAATGCGATGTGGTTGTTAATTGTTAAAGAAGTACTGATGGTAGCTTTAACATAATATTTCTTTGGAATTGTACACCTGCCATTTTTATGAATAGTGATAATGTCAGCATGGGACGCAAACTATATGTAACATGCAGGGGAGGTGATAATATTATGAAAAAGAAGTTGTGTAAAAACCGAAGACATTTTGGTTGCCCTAAGGTAACACTGTATGCTGGTGAACATAACGTCAACAGTGGCTGTGTGTTCCATATTCAATGCAATGCGAAGTCTCCCTGTTAGTGCATTCTTGTTTGCCGCGTTGCCCGGTTTTTCGAATTCGTGATTTGTTTGTAAAGCGGCAGGTGTACTATTTTTTGGTTTACAAAACGTCAGCATGGGACGCAAACTATATGTAACATGCAGGGGAGGTGATATCATGAAAAATAAGCTGTACAAGAACCGAAAACCGCGTTCACAGTTTAAGGTTGTTTTCTATGCGACCGAGGGCGGTGAAAACTATAAGTGTTTAGTAAACACAGGGTGCAATGTGGTTGTTAATTGTTAAAGAAGTACCGATGGTAGCTTTAACATAATATTTCCTTGGAATTGTACACCTGCTATTTTTGTGTTTGGTGATAACGTCAGCATGGGACGCAAACTATATGTAACATGCAGAGGAGGTGATATCATGAAAAAGAGACTGTACAAGAACAAAAAACAGCGTTCCCGGTTGAAGGTTGTTTTCTATTCGACCGAAGGGAGTACGAACCCGGGATGCACGTATAATGACGGGTGTAATGTAGGAGAATTGCCCGAGACATTTGATGGTACAAATTATCGATGCAATCCTCCTAAATCAACCCGGGATGGTGCCAGGAACATTCGCTGTAATCTTGCGGTCAATTGTTAAAGGGAAAGCCGCCGAAAGCCCCGGCGCGGTTTTTGGTGGCTCGTTAAAGTTCCCGTTGTGGAGGATATACAATGAAATTACCGATTGTGCTGCAGAAAGATGTTACCATCCAGATGTATGATGCCTTACCGTTATGTATTATACAGGCATATTCTGACATTTCCCCCTGGTTCTTAAGCCACTACCTGAATATATGTTCCACCACATTCAGGCAGGAAGACGCCGTTGTCAGAATCACCTTGAATTATCTCGAAGGCGGTTCGTATTTTGACCGCCATAAGACCAGGGAGGTACTTGAATATAATTCCATCCGCATTGAACCCCTGTTGCACGGTGTTGATGCCGTACCTTTTTTTAAGGAGAATCTTGAAGCGGGCTTTTATATCATAGCCTTTTTCAATGAATTTTTGCTAAGTAACAAGGTTGCCTACCAGCAAAAAGAATTTATTCGCGAATCCCTTATCTACGGCTATGATGATACCGAGGGGTGTTTTTATGCGGTTTCCTTTAACCAAAATAGAATGTTTACGGGTTTTGTCATACCTTATGCCCAAGCCGAAGCATCAATACAATCAATCCGTGAACGCCCTGCGAATGCGATTGCTTGGGACTATTTTCATGTTGTAAAGCCCCTTAAAATACGGGATGCTTTTAATTTTGCCTGTTTCAAAAGGGAGATAAAAAATTACCTCAATTCAACCATCGACACCATAGACAAGTATCACTTTTATCTGTATGACGGCGTGGAGAGAGGGGAGAAAGGCTGCATGGATTATTCGTTTAAATACGGAATAAACGTCCACGCGGAGTTGATATCCGTCTATAATTCCATAACGAATCTATGGCTTGTGTCCCACGACAATTATATGAATTTTCAATTTCTTGCCGAACATAAGCGACATATCCAAAGGTCGTTAAAATGTATTTATACAGCAATGCCGGTCAATCCCCTTCTTGGGACGATGCTGGAATCGTATGGGCAGATCGTTAATGGATATGAACTATTACGGCTGCGGCGATTTAAAATATACACCCGATGGGTCAAATATCGTGATACTCCCCTGCCGTCCTTTGAAGAAACCAGCGCCAAGTTGCGGGAGCTGAAAGAGCGGGAATATGAGGTTCTATCCGGAATTATTGACCTTATCGATTCCGGCTGGCAGGACAACACCGTATGAAATGGATCATCACCACAAAGACCAGGTTTATTTACATCGGCAGAATGATTAAAGTGCTTCTGGGCACCGACAAAACATTTTTTTTGCTCATTTTGTTGGATATTCTTTTATGCTCAATCAGCCCTTTTATTAATATGTATTTGATAAAACAATCGGTTGACATGCTGACCGGCAAATCCGTTTTTCTTCTGTATCTTCCATCTGTTTCTATTCTTTTGTCAGCCTCATTCATTATATCAATACTTTATACATTGGCTGCTAATGCAGCAAATGTACACGGGAATCGCATTGGAAACCTGCTGTTTCGCAGAATATTTATCAAAACCATGGAGATAGACTATGAGACGCTGCTTGATAAACAGATCTTGGAAAAGCGTGAGCTTGCGCTAAAAGTTATTGAACAGGGCAGATTTAATAACCTTACCCGGGATTTTAGAGCTTTTGTGTCGAATATAATTATTCTTGGCGGGATTGTCTATATTATTTCCGGAATTGAATTCTGGATTTTGCTGATTGTCCTTGCCATTGTAGTAATAAACACACTCTCGACAACTACATGGAAAGAAGGAGAGCGGGTAATTTTTACCGAATCCGTCCCCGTTAACAGGAAAATAACGTATTTCCTTTCAATAAACGCGGACAGCGCCTCCGGCAAAGAGATTAGAATCTATTCAATGCTGCGGAGGCTAAGTGAAATATTTGACGACCTGCTTATGGCTCTTGAAAAATATTTAAAAAGGGCCCAAGGTTTTTCCTGCCGGGCTGGCTTGATATACTATACCACCAACTTCTTTCTAAACATGGTTATATACGGCTTCATGGGCTATAAACTGCTGGTTAAAAATCTGATAACCGTGGGTGATTTTTCCTTATCTCTCAGTGCAATAAACAATTTTAATAATGCGGTACAGGATGTGATTAGATCGTATATAAACATAAGCAATAATGGTCAATACCTTAAAGACTACTTTGACTATATGGAGATGGAATCTCGGTATAACAAGGGGGACCGGGACCTCGCAATAGATTCTGCCGGTGAGCTTATCTTTGTTTTTGAAAATGTAAACTTCCGTTATCCTTACCAGGATGCAATGAGTGTTAAAAATATAAACTTGCGTATCAGTAGCAAGGAACGGCTCTCTATCGTCGGCGAAAACGGCGCGGGCAAGACTACGCTTATCAAGCTGCTCATGCGCCTTTTTGAACCCACAGAAGGGCGCATAACCCTTAACGGCGTGGACATAAAAGAAATGGATTACCGGAACTATCTCGGCCTTTTCTCTACGGTCTTTCAGGATTTCAGGCTCTTCGCGTTCCGCATCGCCGACAACATCACCTCGCTCCAGGGGGAAGGGGAAGCCCCTATCGGCCAGGTGAAACTTCGGGACTGCCTTGTCAAAGCGGGGATTTCCGAAAAGATCGACAGCCTAGACAAGGGCCTTGACACTTACCTCTACAAACTTTACGAGGAAGACGGGATTGAATTAAGCGGCGGGGAATCGCAGAAGCTTGCCATAGCCCGCGCCCTGTACAAGGACGCGCCGGTGGTGGTTCTGGACGAGCCCACGGCGGCCCTTGACCCCCGCGCCGAGTACGAAATATACACGCGGTTTTTCGAGATGGTACACAACAAGACCTCGGTGTTCATTACCCACCGGCTGTCCAGCACCCGCTTCTGCGACCGGATTATCGTGTTAAAGAACGGGGAAATTGTGGAGACGGGGAGCCACGACGAGCTGCTGGCGCGGAAGGGCTACTACGCGGAACTGTTCAATATGCAGGCGCAGTTCTACACCGGCACGGAAAACTGCGCGGGGGAATCGTCGATTTGACGGAGGGAAACATAATATAAAATAGGGCAAATGTCTTTACCGGGTTTTGTGGTTATGAAGAAGCTGAAAACGGTTAACAGCAGAGGAGGATTATTACTATGCAATTACCTATTGTTATACAAAAAGAAGTGAACACGTATTTATATGATGCCCTGCCTCTCTGTATCATTTTGGCCCACCCCGGCATTCAGGATTGGTTTTTCAGTCATTATTTAAACGTATGTTCTACGGTCCATAAGCACGATGGCACCTATAAAGGTGTTTTTATACGGTATATGGAAGGCGGTATTTACTTTGAACCTCGTAAAGATCATGAAGTTCTCGAATATAATCCTATGTCTGCTGAATTTATCATACACAGTATTGATTTGGTCAATTTCTTAAAGGTAAGTCTGGAATCCGGGTTTTATGTCATAGCATTCTTTGATGAATATTTTTTAGGCTGCAAGTCGGCCTATAATATAAATCATTTTGTGCATGAATCGCTGATTTATGGCTATGACGACAGCGAAGGCGGATTTTACGCGGTATCTTTTGATAGCGGTAAAAATTTTACCAGTATCTTTATCCCCTATACAAGGGCGGTGGACGGTATAAAAATGGCCTGTACACAGACATCTACTGGTATGTTTCAGGCGTATCTGCACATCTTAAAACCAATACCATCTCGGGTAATATTCGATTACCCTAACTTCAAGTGGCAAATAAAGAATTATTTAAATTCAACCATGGACCTGGTAGACACCTATCATCAGTTGTTGTATGATCACACGGAGGGTGATACTACAGTAAATTTTAAGTACGGTATCGGCGTATATGATGAATTAGAAGCAGCGTATAAGAATGTCGACTTGTCCTGGGCGCTGTCCTGGGAAACATATATGAACTTTCATCTCCTCGCGGAGCAGAAGCGGCATGTACTCAAAAGCCTGTGTTATGTGAATACAAATGTTCTGGAAAACCCGGTTTTATCCACGCTGCTGGAATCTTATGGTCATATTGTCAACAAGCAGGAACTGCTACGGATGCGCCACTTGAAACTGCTCTCAAAACTGTCAAAATACCCACCTGCCGATCCCCCATCTTTTGACGGTACTATCGCCACATTACAGGAAATAAGAGACCGGGAGTTTGCCATATTAACTCAAATCATGGCCTTGCTCCCCTAAATCATTTTCTTAACATCCCTCTAAGCTAATAAGAGGAGTTATACTTCAAAAAGTAAGGCAAAAACTACCGTGCATTTTTTCGTATCCGTCAGATTCCCCTCACCACCCACCTTTTGTCGGCCCCGGGCAGGGTGTAAACTTCGTGTAAATCAATTGCACGGTAAGGGTTTTTATCCGCCCTGGAAAGATAAACCTGAGGAAAGGGGTAAACGGGCTTAGTAACTGGTACGGGAACAGATGGGAGAAGACCCTTTGGGCGGGAGACAATATGAAGTACCCCCAACTAAAAGCCGTGGGTTTACTACTTATGGTAGAATTACTACTTTTAACAAAGGAAGTACTAATAAAATAATACCACAGTTTTGTACTGAACGTCACGTTAAGTTTTCCTGTTATTTTACCATTTGGTCCTCTGTTTCTATCTCATTTATTATCATGAGTGAGAAATATTTTAAGATTTTTACGATGTTGATTTTTTCATCGAATGGGATTGTCTTGACGCGAGCAGGATAAAAACGACTGAAAGCATAGCAAAACCAGCCTATAAAAGGGGGGAGGCAACTCCGTTGCCTCCCCCCTCGCTTCAGCCTTGCCCCGCATTTCTTGGAGTTTTGCCCATGGCAAAACTCCGTAAAGACTTGCGGAGGGCCTACAGCCCGGAGCAAGTCTTCCGCTCCCCCCCTCTGCGGGGGTTCCCCCCGCAACGCCCCCGGAAGATTAAAGTAAAAACCGCTCCGCGGTTTTTCCAAACCGTTTTCCTCCCCCCGCCGCCGCTCTTATCCCCGTCCCGCAGCCGCCGCTCCGTAGCCCCTTTGTCATGTCCCTTGCTACGGCCCCTGCGGGGCCGTGTGCCCGGTCAGCGGGCACGCAAGGGCCACGCCAACCCCTTAGCCAATCCCTACGGTTAGTTGCTAACCGTAGGGATTGGCAGGGGACGGGACATTTTGTCCCGCATACCGGGGCCGCCATACCCCCCCATCAGCCGCATACATAAGGCACGCCAGGCGCTGCGTTTTCCCTCATGGGCGGGGGGCGGGTTTTTGCCCGGGATCTGTGAGGGCAAAAAACCCACCCCCCGCCTGCCTTCGGGGAAAATTATTAAGGGGGCGGGGGTCCGGGTTTTTCTTGCCCTCCTTCCTTCCGGTCCTAGTTACCGGGGGCTATTTCCCTGTTAGGAGGTATACGCCATGTATACGCCGTCATTCTCGGATCTCGCAACCGTTTCCGTCCGCCGCCTGGCCTGGGCTTTCAACAAGTCCATGCCCAAAACCGTGGACCTTATGGTCGGCCTTATGCCGTCGCTCATGGACCCGTCAAAAGTCTGTCTGGCCTGTCAGGACCAGAGCAAATGCCGCGCCTGTATTTTTAGCCGCAATTTTACCCGGCAGGAACAGGCCGCGTTAGCGGCCTTGTAGGTTCAATTCCCCCCGGTTCCGCCGGGGGCCTTTAGGGGGTTTTCTATGGCCTGCTACCAGGTATCGGCCCGCTACACGTTCCGGGGGCACAAGCCGTTTCTGGTGTCCGCCGGTATAAAAAAGCAAAAGGCCGCGGCGTTCCTTGCCCGGTCCGGCCTGCCGTTCGGCCACGGGCTCAAGGCCAGCCGCTTTTTCCGCACGGAACGGGAAGCGGCCCGGTACGTTTCGTATCTTTACGCGGTCTATAAAGGCCGCGTTATTCCAGACCGCGCTGCCATGGAGGGCAGATGTGATCAAGCCCATGAGTTTTTACAACGTAAAAACTCAAAGCTGAAAATCAGCATGGACGCTGATTTTTCAGCAGGGCAACAGTATTTATTTTAGGGGGGTTCACCATGGATTATTTCTCACAGTGCCAGTCCGTAGAGGAGGCAAAAAAGCGTTACCGGGAACTGCTTATGCGGCACCACCCGGATCACGCCGGGGAGGAAGGTGAAGCCGTTACAAAAGACATTATAGCGCAGTTTAACATTTTCCTAAACGGCTTTATGTCCCAGTCGTTCAATTCGTACTACGCGGACAAGGAATGGAAGCCCGGCCCGGAAGCGGTTACGCCCTTCCAGGAGGTATTGAGGCAGATCATCGGCCTTGATTGCGAAATCGAAATCATCGGCTACTGGATCTACTGCTTCAAGTCAAAGGACGTAAAGGACCGGCTAAAGGAGCTGGGCTTCTGGTTCAGCGGCAAGCACAAGGCGTGGGTGTACTCCGGCAAGCCCAAGCGCCGCAGGGCGGGCAAGGAAACGCTGGACGAAATCAGGGCGCGGAAGGGCAGCCAAAAAATCGAAAAGGGGGAACAGGAAGAACAGGAAAACCGCCGGGTTAGGCTGGCGGTTTAGTTTCGCTATGCCCCCGCTTGCGCGGGGGTACTTTCAATGTACAAGGGGCAGACAGAATGAACGTAGCGGCAGTTTTACGGGTGTTCACAAATTCCTTCCTCATCACGGAACGGGGGGAATTCAAAATCAGCCGGGTATTTCCCAGCGGCAAGGCCGCCCTCAAAGCCCGGTATCATTATTACTGCACGGAAAACGGCATAGCCATCTACTCAAGGCGCACCAAGGCGGGTACGCGAAAGTACGCCGTCATAGACGCATAAGCACGGCCCCCGCGCATGCGGGGGCGTTTTAATAACGGGGGGAAACCCATGAAAAAGAAACCGTTCAAAGTCCTTGAGGAACGGAGGGATTATAATTACATAAAAATAGAATTGTTCAAAAAGCGGGAAATCTTTTCGATCGGCCTTTCGACTTCCATCGGTGAAGGCGGCATAGGCTATCCCGAACAAGGGGCGTACCGTTCATATTATGAGGCCAAAAACGCCGCCCTCCATTGCATTATCAAATGCCACAAATCACCGCGCCAGAAAGGGATACTCAAAAAGTTCCGCCTTATGCGGGACCTGGACCAGCCGCTTTTGTTTGATGATATAGAGCTTTCCCCAAAACTCGGTTAGTTTTGTGGAAAGCTTCCGAAAAAGCAGTCCAAGGCCCGCTTTTTCATGTTTATATAAAAAAGGCCGCCCCGCCAGAGAAGGCGGCGGGACGGCCTCATTCTTCATTTTCCCCTATTCATTTTTCATTTCTAGGTCCCGCCGCCGGATGCCGCCTTCGTCTTGAGAATCACCATGTTCCCCCCAGGCCGGGTAACGAGAAAGCCGTCCCGCTTGCGGAAGCGCAGGAACAGTTCCCCGTACTGCATACTTTCCGTGGTCTGGTCGAACTTCTTTATCTCTATGCCCTTGCGGTCCCCGTGCTGGATACGCTTCGGGTTCATAAAGATGGCGAAGGGGGTATCGTCCTCAATGTCCGACAGTTGCGGCATGATGGACACCTCGTGGTAGGGGTACAGGTCGAGTTTTCCCGGCATGGCCTCCATCGGCTTCCTCCAGATAGGCCGCCCGTCAGCGTCCTCGATATTGGCGATGTGGTTTAGCACCGTCTCGTGCAGGAACCAGGCGCAGTCTTTCCGTTCCTCAGCCGGAACCTTGTATACGGCGTCTCGGAAATCCTTCCAAGTCAGGTCCTCGATGTCTTCGCTTGCCAGCGTCACGGTCGTAACGCCGGAGGCGGCCATAGCCCCGGTAAAGGGATCGTCGTCGGCCAGGAGGCACTGGCGGTCGAACTCTTGGCCGTAGGATTCCGAAAATTCCTCCAAAAAGATGGAGCCAAGGTCGATAAAGACATCCTCCTCGAACTCGTCATACCAGGGGATATACCCGGCCAGGGTATACGCCTTGAGTTCCACCCGTTCCGCCCCCGCCGGCTTGCTCCCTGCGATCTGCTGCCCGTAGGCGGTAAGCCAGTGGAGTTCCACCCCGCCCCGGTCGCGGGTGGGGAGGAAGATTGACGGCCCCATCATCGGGCGGTGGCGGACTAAATTCATCATCACCGATTTTTTGGCGCAGTCGGTCATAATTTCCGTCTCGTACACCGGGTTGATGAGGTACTGGTCATTCGTGGTCATGTTCCCCATCGGCGTACCGAGGGGGGCTTTTTCAACGATGTTCCAGCCCCGTTCGCCCCAGGACACGTCGCGGGGGTTGGTCCAGTTTTCCGCCGCTTTCAGGTTGGGGGAAAAGGACAGATCTGCAAGGGCCTTGTGGTTCCCCGCCCACGCCGCCGCGATACCCTTGCCCAGATTGTAGAGCAGCTCCCGCCGGGAAAGCTCGCGGGGGTTTGCCGCCCGGCCCTTGAGTTCGTCCCGCAAACTCTTGACCGTTGCTTTCAGGGCTTCGGTTTCCTGTCCCTGTTCCGCGCTTGCCGCTTCCAGGGCCTTCACAATATCCTCAAGGATCTGTTCCTTCTCCTTGAAGTATTCCGCCGCCTTCGCCGGATCCGCAAACCCGGCGGCCTCGATCTTCTTCATGGCGGAAAGTTTCTGCTTCACCGCCATAACCGCTTCGTTACCCATTGATACCTCCGATAAAATTAATAATGAAAAGTGAATAATGAAAAGTGAAAGAAAATTCCTCTTCCACTCTTCATTTTTCCCTCTTCATTCCATTCTTCATTCTTCCCTATTCATTATTCATTTTTATGAAATTTCCCCAAAAGTCATGGGAACCCGCCGCCTGTTCCCGTCCCGCAACGTCTTTCATAAGAGCGAAAGGGTTAGCGGGAACATTGCAGATTGAAAACTCTAATAATTCCTGCTTGCGGAATATCAGCGTTGTTCCGTCCTTCGCTGTTTCCTTGTCCGGCAGCTCTATCTCAATTACCCGGAACCCAACGGAACCGGCCCGGATCACCCCGGCCTTCACCCGTTCCCCGATAGACCAGCCGAAGGGATCGTAATCCTTGCCGTTGAACATGATCACGCCGTGCAAGCCCGTTTCATCGGCGTAGAGGCCGTCCGCCCTCCCGATAGCCGGAATGTCGTAGCGGTGCGCCCACTCGACAACCGGGTTGCCCGTGTAGCGCTTATAGTCCCAGCCCGCCGGGTCTATCCTCTCCCCAAAGCGGTCAAGGTCAAAGGTGCTGAAGGTCCACGCGACAGCGTTGCTGTCTCCGCTTTCCGCAGCCGAAAGGCGGAACGGCGCGGGGGCGATCAGTTCGACATCAGCAGTAACGCCGATACGCTTCCCACATTCCTCATTCTTCATTTTTAATTGTTCATGTTCTTTAAGGCCCAGGAAATCCAGCAGTACCGATGCGCTGTCTACCCGGTATTCCCCGCCCTTCGTCCGTACAAACATTGCCTGTCCCCCCTTCCGCTATAACGCCTGGCAAAACGCTAACGCATTTTGCTTGCTTTCTGCTTTGCCGCCGCCCATTCGGGAAGTCCCCCGTTATCCTTTTCCCGGGGGTAAAAACAATCCCTGGTAGTAACCAATCCAAGCTCCCACGCCATGGACACCATTTCCTCCCGGCCCCGCGCATGGAATATTTTGCACATGTGTTTCAAATGCGCGTTCACGGTATTCCTGCTGATATGCAGGAGCGATCCTATTTCTTGTATCAGATGCCCCTTGCATAAAAGTACCAGCACTTCGAGGTGCCGCTTCGTTGCTCTGTCTTCCACATCGGGCGTTATGGAAAGCTGGCCGAGCAAGCGCAGCACGTTCCGCGATATATGCGGCCTCCCGTTCCGCAGTTCCTCCAGGCCCTCGAAAAACTCTGTTTCGCCGTCCCAAAAATTAAGGTAGCTTCTTACGCCGTGCCAGACAAACCATACGGCAAGGCTGTCGGGAAACTCCCCCAGGGAAACAGCGGCAATGTTCAGTTTCGGGAAGCTTTTAAGCAGCCGCCCCATCATGTACGGCGTTCCGGCGTGGTAAAACCCGCTTCCTACCAGCACCAGGCGGGGTTTTGTTTCGTGTATCACCATGTTCAAACTGTCCTTTTCCTCCCCGGTAATTTCCACATTGCTAAAGCCAAGATCGAGAAGCCGCCTTTTGTAATAGGGGAATAGATTTTTCGCCCTGCTTACAACCAGCGTCCCCCCCGGCAATGCCTTAGCCCCCCGTCCCCGCAGCTTCGCTACCGGAAGCAGTGTCGCCGCCTTCGGTTGGGATCATGTTCTTAGGCCGGTACCACACGTCCCCCCAGGGTTTCGGCTCCTTGCCCCGTTCTTTCAAAACATCGTTGATAGTCTTTAGCCCAGCGCCGATCTCCGCGATGTCCCGCCCGCTCTGCGCGTCCTCCCCGTCCTGTAGTTCCGGTATGTCCCATAAGTCAAAGGCCCCGGTTTCGGAAAGGCCGAAGCGCGTAAAGAACCGGCTTTCAAGTATCTGCTCAAACTGCCGCAGCATGGGGATAAGGGTGTACTGCCAGAACGCGCTGTGCTGTTCCGCCGTGTCCTTGCCGGAGAGGGACGTGGACTTGTCGTTGATGTTCGCCACCCTCGGCGGTATCCCGTACTTCGCCAGGATCGTGTAGAGGTTCCAGCGTTTCAGCTCGAACAGCTTTACCACCTCCGGGGTAAAACTTAGCGGTTCAAAACTGGTACCCTTCCCCAGCACCGCTATCTTCCGCCCCGCCTTTGACGCGCCGTACTTCCCCTCCCAGCGCCTCTCAAGCTGGTCGGCTTCCTCGGGCCGCAGCGTTTGTTCTGTTTTGAGGATGCCCTGCGGTATGGCGTTGTTTTTCAGAAGCTGCGAATTAGCCTTGTTCGCGTAGTAGTCCTGCTCAAGCTCCAGGGCCAGGGGGATAAGCGGGTTAAGGCCCCGTACCGGGTTCCAGGGGTTCCAGTCGCGGAAGTGAATGAGTTCATCGGAAAGTATGGGGACAAGCTCCGCGCCCGCATGGTAGAACCAGCGCCGGGCCGCATGCGTTACGCCGCCGTAAGCCTCGTGGCGCATCAGGCGGGGGTTAAGCACGTGCAGTTCCCGTGGCAGCCCCCCCGCGTAGTCCGGGCCGAACCACCAGAACGCCTCCCCCTCAAGGCTCCACCACGCGGCGGTCTCCTTCCACAGGTCGTAGCGGCTTAACGCGGTATTCGGCCTGCGGAACAGATCGTACAGGGGGCCGCCCGTTACCTCGTTACCTCCTTTTTTGATAACGAAGCTTGCCCTGGCGATATTGCGGGTAAGGATATTGACCGCGATATGTACCCATGCGTTATACAAATAGCTATCCCCGTAGTACGGACGCGCCGGATTTGTATCATATTTTTCGCCGCCCTCGGGGAAATCTGAAGCGAAAATATGACATTTGCCATATTTATTTTTATCCGGGAAGCTGGTTTTGCCTTTTACGCGGCTTGAAAACAGGCGGCTGAACAGGCTCATGCGAGTACGACCCCCCGCTGGACATCGGAGAAGATGGCATAGCGCAGCGCGTCCATAAAGTGATCATTGGCCTTCACAACCTCCCCGGCCTCGTCCCGGCAGTAGTCCCAAATCTCCGACAGCACCCCGGCGCACCTTTCGCAGACGAAGAACTGCCGCCGCTCTATCTTGGCGCTGATAAAGTCAATGCCGCTTTCCACGCTGTTGTTGGCCTTCAGGCCCCCGGTAATCTCCTGTATGCGCTCCCCCCCGGCGGGGTCGCAGTACACCGGGAGGCCGCACCCGTCAGGGCAGTCCAGCAAGCCCCTCGCCGCCAGTTCCTCGTTGAAGGACTGGGTGGTCATGTTGAAGGCCCCGTAATCGCGGAGGACGTAGACGGTCTCGCCCAGCCAGCCGATTTTGACGAAGGTAATGTTCAGGCCGAAGTCCTGCCCGGCGGCGCAGCGGTCGAAGGTTTCCGGCAGGTCTTCCGCCTTGACAATCATGGTCTCGTCAAACGTGTCGTAGATTGCCCCTTCCGCTTTCACCCACAGGCCGTCGCGGAACCGCGCCCGCTGTTTGTCAGGCAGGGTGTCGAGAATGTCGGCGATGTAGTCGTCCGGCAGGTTGTCCCGGTTGTCCTCCGGGTTTAAGACCATCGATGCGTAGAGTTCCGGCTTTTCTAACGGTTCGCCGGAAAGAAAGGTTTTTTTCAGCACGAAGATCTTATAGGCCCAGTGCAGGGGGCTTCCCGGATTGCAGTCGTACAGGAACAGGTTGCGGCAGCCCGGTACCTTCATGGCAAGGCGGGAATAAGCGGTCGTAACCGCCGCGTAGGAAAGCTGCGATATTTCGTTGAAGTAGATGGTGTTGTACTCGTGGCCTAATATTTTGTCCGCCTGCTCCCGGTCCCCCAGCCCGCCAATCCAGATCTCCGACCCGTTGTACAGCGTGACCATGCTCTCGTGGCGCAGGTAGGAATAGCGGCCCGCCCCCACGGTGTTGTCAAGCCAGGGCAAAAGCGTTTCCCGCAGGACCGAGGACCGGGCGTCCTTGGCCCGGTAGCGGCAGATAAGGTGGCGGGAGCCGTCAAAGCGCAAAGCCCGGTAGATAACCGCCATCACCAGCACGGTAGTTTTCCCGCTCCGGCTCCCCCCGAACAGCAGGATATGCTTCGCCCCGCTTTTCAACAGCAAAAGCGCTTTTTTCTGTACCGCCGTAGGCTTGAATACCATGCCCTTCTCCCTCTCCGTTCCCGTGGTTTTTTGCCGTTCCCCGCGCCGGGGGTGTCTAGCTGCCCTTTTTTTCCGGAGCCCTGTCCGGGCCTATGTTCGGCTGTGTTTTTTTCAGCCTGGCCCTATGTAACAGCTCCCTTTTTTTCTCCCCCCCGGCCCTCAGTTTTTCCCGCGTTTCCGCCGTCATGGCCGGGTGGGCTTTGAACCACGCCGCCTCCCACGCGGCCCGTTCCCGTTCGTCCCCGTTGGGGTCGATGCCCCTCATGCCCTTCGTAACGCGGCAGTCCTGCTCAAGCATGGCGGGGGTGAAGTAACCGCCCGGCGCCGCCTTCTTTGCAATCTTGCGCTGCCGCTTTACCCAGCCGGGCGCGTCAGCCAGGCGGCATATATCTTCGTCAGGAAACCACGCCCGTTTTTCCAAACCTCCGTCTCTGGGGCACAGCGGAGCCGAACAGCCGTCAAAATACTTGCAGTCCATAAGGCCCCTCCATCACAGCCCGTCAAACTCCGGGGTGAAGTTAATCTCCCCCTGTTTCGGTTCCGCCTTACCGTCAGGCGTAACCAGCCCGGCAGCTTCCCTATCTGCCCGGATCGCTGTCTGGACCCATTCGGTTACCGTCCCCTGCGCCAGTTCGGCCGGGTTCATCATGTCAAGCTTTTTCCCGACCGCCTCAAGCATTTTCCTGGTCACCGCCCGGTGCAGTTCCCCCTGCGCCTCGACAGTCTTCCTCATCTCAGCCTGTTTCAGTTTTTCAGCGTAGCGGTCGTAGTCCGCCGCCCTCTCCTGCCACCGGAACCGCGCCGCCCAGTTCCGCCACGCCCGGTAGCGCCTCCCCCCTTCGTCCTCCCCGCAGGT
This sequence comes from Treponema sp., assembly GCA_031277045.1. The sequence goes on along the minus strand of JAISLX010000106.1, from coordinate 1,858 downwards.
GTCAGCCGCCTTGCGTATATTCCGCCCAAGCCCCAGGTCCCGGTACGCCAGGAACGCTGCGTAGGCTAACCCGCTTTCCCCCGGCAGCCGCTCCCAGCTTTCAAAGGGCAGCAGCATTGCTTTGGCTTCCTCGATGGCCTTGGCGATGTCAGTCATTGCCCGCGCCCCCGTTATCCCCGGCCTCGCGTTCCGCCCCCGCGTCCCCGGCAGGTTCCCCGGCTGCGGCGAACAAATCCCCTTCCAGGTTTCCGCCTTCCCGTGTTGCCCTCTGCTTCCCCCCGTCCTGCGCCCACCTGTCAATGTCCGCCGGGCGGAAGCGGATCACCTTCTTGATTTTCAGGTACGGTATTTCTTTGTTCAGGACATACCGCTGCACGGTCTGTTCAGAAAGCCGTAGCACTTCCGCGCACTCCCTAATGGTCAGATACGGTTCCATACCTCCCCCCTTGCCCATGCGTTATGGGTTAATCTTCTCCCGGCGCGGGCGGGAAGGAAATTACCAAAATGCACAATTTTCGGGGGTTTTGGAAAAAAGATGACAAGGGGAGGGGAGGGGGCAAAGGACCCCGCCGGACCGGGGCGGGGCCTTACCGGGACGGGGCGCAGGCTATGCCTGTTTCCTCCGGGCGGCTTTGCCAGGCCCCGGAAATGGCAGAACCTTCGTAGCCGCTTCCGGCTCCGCGTCCTCCGGCTTTAGCAGGTTTTCCTGTACCCGCCTGGCCTGGGCGAACTCATTCGGATCAAAATGGCAGTACCATTCCGTCATACGGTCGGACTTGTGCCCGGTAATGGCCTGGGCCTGGGGTATGGTCACGCCCCCCTTTAGCAGCTCCGTGTTGAAGAAATGCCGCCAGGCGTGTAGGTGCAGGTGCCGTTCCCTAATCTCGTCATCGCTCATACCGATATTCCGCAGCGCCCGGTGGAAGTCCTGGTACATGGTCTTCCGGCACACCGGCGTAGCCCCGCCGTCCAGCGAGAATACGAACCCGTCCCCGTTCATTCGCTTGAGATCTTTCAGGTCGCTTATCATGCCTTCGGGAAGGGGGATATTGTGCTTGTCTTTCGTCTTCGTGTCCCGGTAGCCGTATTCGTCATACTGCTTGCACAGGTAGATGTGGCCCTCGTATACAAACCCCCCCTTCAGCCCCAGCACCTCCGATGCCCTCATGCCCGTCAGGGCCGCCAGCTTGTTCGCCGCGTATGATATACGGTCGTTATCCCATACCCGCTTCCAGCCCCTCACGAACAGTTTCTTAAACTCCTCCGGGGTGATGATTTTAATTTCCCTCCGGTCGTTCACCAGCTTTTCAACCTTCTCGGTCGGCGCCGCAGCGATTATTTTCCTTGCCGCAGCCTCAATCATCATGGTTTTAAGGGTCCCGAAATAACCGTTGATGGACGTATTCTGGTAGTCCTTTTCAATCAGGCAGTCAAACCAGCCCTCAATGTCGTCCCTGGTGATCTTGTCCAGGGGTATGTCCCCGAAGTAGGGGACCAGGTGGTTTGCCAGGTTCTTTTTGTTGTTGTCGGCGTAAGTCTGGGTCAGGTTCCGCCGCTTGCGCCGCTTCTTGAGGTAGGCGCAGGTCTCCCATTCCCACCAGCCCTGTGCGTATTCGGCGAAGGTAGGCACATAGCCGTTGTCGGGAATAAGCGTACCCTCTTTCAAAAGTTTGTTGCATTTGACTCGTGCGGCGGTCATCGTGGTTTCCCCGGTGGACCTTCCCATCTGCCGTTTTCCGTTTGCGTCATAAGCGTAGTAATAGACTACCCGCTTCCCCGAGGGGAACACGCGCCAATACAGGGTAAAATCGTTATGGATTTTCATAAAAACCTCTTTTTTGGAAATATGATGTCTTTT
>JAISLX010000015.1 GCA_031277045.1 Treponema sp. | reverse complement strand
TAGGGGAAACGGGAGATGTCTTCCGGGGCGGTGACGCCCGAAAGAACCAGAATAGTCTCGATGTCGGCCTCCACCCCGGCGACAATATCCGTATCCATACGGTCCCCGATTATGGCGGTATTTTCCCGCCGGGCGTTGAGCCGGCGCAGGCCGTGGCGCATCATCAGGGGGTTGGGTTTGCCGACAAAATAGGCCTTGGTGTTGGCGGCAAGTTCGATGGGCGTCACCAGGGAGCCGCAGGCCGGCACGATGCCCCCTTCCGCGGGGCCGGTAAGGTCCGGGTTGGTGCCGATAAGCCGGGCGCCTCCGAGTACCAGCTTAACCGCTCGTTCAAGAGCCTCCAGGCTGTAGCCCCGGCCTTCCCCTACTACTACATAAGCGGGGTTAACGTTGTTCATGGTAAAGCCGGCATCGTACAGGGCCTGGATAAGGCCGGGTTCGCCTATCGTATAAACCGAACCGCCGGGCCGCTGGGTGGCGAGGAAGGCCGCAGTGGCCAGGGCGCTGGTGTAGAAATGCTCCGGGTCTACCTGAATCCCCAGCCGGGACAGTTTCTGGGAAAGTTCCAGGGGGGACCGCTCGCTGGAATTGGTTAAAAAGAGAAAGCCCTTGTTACCGCGGATAAGCCAGTCTACAAATTCGGCGGCTCCCTTGAGCAGCCGGTTGCCGTGGTAGATAACCCCATCCATATCGATAATAAAGGCTTCTTTGGATCGTATACGAAGCAGTTTGTTTTCAGATTCCATGCAACAAATATACCGCTTTATCGGTATTTTTCCAAGATACTGCTACCGGCGGCCAGCAATTTAAAGTTTGGGTAACGCAGGGGTACCAGGCACCAAATTTCTGGATAAAAATTTATCGAATAGTTTCAGTCATCTGGCAGCCTGTTGTGCTTGATGCATCCTTATTCGCCTTATTCGTCTTTGCGGTTATTCTTTTCTTCTTCTGCTGTGGTTAGTTATCAGCATTTTTAGCTTAATCAAAGCCCTACTGCTTTTCGCTGAGGTCCGCCGTGTTGAGTATCGCGGCCTGGCCGTTTTCCCGCTGGATGAGTACCGTATTCCCCTGAAATACCGGCGTTCCCCAGGGGTGTACCGGGATGGCCGATTGTGCTTCCGCGGCAAGGGTGTTCGCGTTAAACCGGGCGAGGTAATTCCTGCCGTCCCGCACCGCGATGGCGTAGAGGCCTCCGCCGTTCTGCCATATCAGGCTTTGGGGATGGATGCCGCTGTCGCTCTGACGGGTCATTTCCAGGGTTTCCTGGTTTATCTCCACAAGGCGGGCGGCGCCCCCTCCTCTGGTCTCGCCGGTTATGGCGATTATACGGCCCCCCACCTGCACAAGGGAACGGGCGTTTACCGTGTCCATGTTGCCGGAGCTGATTTCGGCGGCTGTCGCGGAATCTATCCGTACCAGCCGGCCCAGGGCCGAATCGCCGGAGGTTATGCGCACCGTGACGAAGGCCCCCTGGGGAGCGGGCCGGGCGGCGGGCTGGTCTCGGCCGTCCTGCCGCGCGATGAGTACCTGCTGGTCCTGCGCTATATCCTGACGTTCCTGGTACGCTTCCTCCGATTTCTGTTCGGCAAGCTGCTCGTCTTTTTCGGCTTCCCGGCGCTGTTCCGCCGCGGCCGCTTCCTTTTGCCCGGCCTCCGCCTCTTTTTGCGCGGCGGCCTCTTCCCGCGCCGCCAACTGTTCCTCGGTACGGCGCTGCTCGGCGGGAGTGGCGCGGCCCGATGCCGCGTCCTCACGGGCCTGCTCCCTGTCCCGGGCTATGCTTTCCCGCTCGGCGGCCGCCTCGGAGCGGGCCTGGGCCGCCTGTTTCTCCGACTCATCGGCGGCCTGTCTTTCCTCCGTGGCGCGCGACGCGGCCTCCTCCGCCTCCCGTTCCTTGATCTCCACCATGTCTTTGCGGGAATCAAGGCCCATATCATCCTGGGAACGCATCTCGTCGATAACCTCGGGCCGGGTAAGGGAAGAAGTGTCAATGGCGCTTAAAGAACCGGGTCTTCCCAAATTTAAGGGGATAAGCATGTGGGTACGGCCCGGCCACTCGTCAAACCGCACGGAAAGCCCCGCCTTGGTCTGATCCACCTGCTGAATGACCGCGGTTTTGTACCGTCCGCCGAAATAGTTCCAGTTTCCCCGGAACACCGCGTTGTAAATGGTGATGTATTCCGAAAGCAGCGAGGCGTCGGAGGCCGAATAGCGGTAGGCCGATTCCAGGTAACCCTGAATAATGAGCCTGAGATTCCGTATATGATCGACTCCCGCGTCAACCCCAAGGCCGAAAATATCGGCGTCGAGTCTGTCGCCTTCCGGATCGCTTACCGAGTGGATCACAAAGTAGCGGCTTGTACTTCCGTGACGCGCCATTTCCGCGCCTCCCGTATTGACCGCCGTACCCAGCGCAGCCCCGATCCCCTGTATCTGGCCTCGGGTTTCGATGCGGACGTAGGAACCCTCGTAATTAATAAAGTCTACCGAAGTGGAACCGCCCGCGCTCAGTTCTTCTACATCGACCGGCTGGGAAAAAACAAGCGCCGGAAATAAAAACAGCGTTAATAAGCATAAATTGAATCCGAAAATACGGGATTTTGACATACATTTCCTCTGTTTTCAATATTATGGTGAAGTACCGGCAAAATCAAGCCGCATGGTTTCCCGCCCGCCGGCACGACAAAACTTGCGGGTTTTGCTTATAGATTTGGGCGCATTTTTTGCGGCGCGGTCTGAAACGCCGCAAAAAACCGGGCTATCCGCTCCAATTCCTCAGCGCCATCACTGGACGCTTGCGGGATTTCCGCTTTTATCCCTTGCGCGGTTCCGTATCCAGAACAGGTTCCTTCGCGGGGGAATCCCGCAAGTTTCATTAGTGTCGGGACACTGGCAGCCTGTTGCACTTGTGGATTTTTTGCGCTTGATGCCGCAAAAAATCCCCGATTATCGGGCTGCTTACGCAGTTTGCAGGGTAAAAAATCGGCTGAAAGCCGATTTTTTTGGGTCTTATGCGCAAAGCGCAACAAACTGCTAGGAATCTTTCCCGCTATGGGATACTCGCTCTCCAGGAAAACTTCCTCTCCCCTGAGGAGCCGCATGGAAATATCGCGGGCTTTTTCCATATTGCCGATAAGCAGGCCGTTGGCTTTTGCCCAAAGGTCCACCGCGAAAACACCGTTAATGTCTGTGGCGGTAGTAATGACAGGCTGTGAACCTAACAGTTCCGCAATTTCCGTCGTCAGCGCGTTGGCCC
>JAISLX010000025.1 GCA_031277045.1 Treponema sp. | reverse complement strand
AATTGTTCAAATTCGCGGAAAAGATTCTCCTTATCTTCGGCCTTAAGCCCTATACCGGTATCTTCGACGGAGAAGGCCAGGGTAATGGAATTCGTACTATCATGAACGCCGCTTTCCTCCCGGCCGCTTTTTTCCTCCGCCGTCCCAGCGTCCGCCAAGGCGACCGAAAAAATAACATATCCGTTTCTGGTGTATTTTACCGCGTTGGAAAGCAGGTTAAGCAATACCTGCCTGATGCGCAGTTCGTCTCCCTCAAGTTCATTGGGAAGGCCGCCGTCGATGTTGACGGCAAAGAGCAGCGGCTTTTCCTCAAACTTTACGCTGATAATATTGACGCACTCGTTCAAAAGCTTGTCCAGGCGGTAAGCGGCGTTGACGATATCCAGTTTACCGGCTTCTATTTTGGAAAAGTCCAGTATTTCGTTGATAAGCGAAAGGAGGCTACTGCCCGCCTGTTTGATGTTCTGGACATTTTCGTAGACAAGCGGGGAAATATCCTCCCGGAGTATCAGTTCCGCCATTCCCAGGATGGCGTTCATCGGGGTACGGATCTCGTGACTCATGTTGGCGAGAAAACCGCTCTTTGCCCTGGAAGCGGATTCGGCGATAAGTTTCTGTTCTTCAAGTTCGCCGGTACGCTCCTTTACCGCCTTTTCCAGAAAAATATTGGACTGTTCCAGGGCATGGTTAAGGTAGTGGAAGCGCCGTATCAGGATCAGTGTTGTACCCAGCGCGAAGATCAAAAAACCGTATGCGGACAGAGTAATGCCCAAATGTAAAACAAGGGAATTGTACAGGTCAAAAATGCTAGTGGCAAAGAGTATCATTGTACCTATGATGACGTTGCCCAGAGAGGAGCCGATAAGCTGTCTGCCGTAAAAACCGGCGAGAGAAACGGAAGCGCCGGTATCCTTCCACTGCCGCCACGTTGAATGCAGGAAGAAAAAGAGAATCTTGCAGGCAACGATGTAAACAATGTAGCACAGCGCGATAACCTGCCATAAACGCAGCAAACGGTCGGCAAGCTCATTATAAAAGATGATAACTGCCAGAGTGCATACAACGGTGAAGACACCGTATATTTTTGAAATCAGGGAAAGTTTCTGAATTGTCATCTGTTCAAAGAAACAGCCGAGGGAGGCCGTAAGCAGAAAGAGTGAGCAGAATTCGGTACGCACTATTAGGGATGTATTGAATATGTAAGCGTAGATTGCGTAAGTTCTCGCGAAATTGTAGGTTCCCAGGAGAAAAGTAGCTATACCGAAAAAGAAATTGTAAAATTCCCTGCGGCGGCCGAGCCACAGGGCCAAATGGTAAATTCCCAGAAAGCAGTATATCGCGGAAAAGGCGATTACCGGAGTTTCGTTGTAGCGTTTCTGTATCTCAAAGTAATTTCCGATAAAGTAGGGAGAAGTGTAAAAGAGCCCGGTATTTTCCGAATTGGGCATTCCCAGTACACGCACGGCCAGGGTATTGATCCCGGTCCTGAAAAGCCCTGGCCGTACCGGAAAGAAGACATGCCGCATTCGGCGTGAATAACGGATTTCGCCCCGCTCGTCCAGGTATATCTCGTTTCTGAGTTCCCCGCCGTTTAGGTAGATCGCCCAGTTATCCCCCACTCCCTCAAAAAATATTCCCGGAATAAACGATCGGTCCGTGTCCATGCTCTGTCTTACGCGCTCATCCAGATCAAAGGTAAAGAGAATCGTGTATTCCTCTACGGTTTCCCGAAACAGGGAAAAAAAGGTATATTTGGGGGAATCCTTAAATCCGATGTTCCGCATGATGAGCCACTCCTTCTCCAGGGGGCCGTCAGGATCAATCCTGATCCATCTGCCGTCTTCCGGGGCCGGAAGCACTGCGGTATCCTGAATATCAAAGCCTTTCCTCACATAAATAGGGTACTCTCTCAGGTTGATCGATAACGAATCCGGACGCCGGGCGGCCGCTTTGGTTCCGGGACTGTTTTCTCCGTCTGCTTCTGGCCGGGCGTACATCGATTCGGCTTGCAGCAACAATGCCGCGAGGAAAAGCAGCCGAAACAGGTACGTCTTTCGCATACCCTTAATTATGGAAAATAACCCTTCTCTGTCAAGAAACGCCCGGGACACAGGAAATGGCAGGATAAACGTGTATGAAATTGCGAAAATTTCAACCACGAACCGCCCGAACCTTCATTTATATATTCATGGAGACAAATGACCTTTATTTTATATTATTCCTATATGTATAATATAGTATATTCCCTTTCAATCTTTATTATCCCTTCTGACGTAGTGTATTTTTGCGCTAGGACTTGCCGGGGGCCATCCGGGGTCGAGATAGTAAAGTGATCAACGTGGGATGTCCTTAGACGGTACCCCGAGATTAAGCAAGTTGTCAAAGCCGAGGCCAAGCGGCCTCAGTCCGACGCCCGGGACCGGATGACCGAAATTCTCCGTGTCCAGCCCGATATCGACGTACTCTACGGTGAAGCCGGTGGAATCCAGGAGATAATCGACGGGATTCTTTCCGCAACCTTCATTCAGCTTTACAAGCACTAAACTCGGCCCGATTGTGTCTTGAATCGTCCTCCCCGTTTGCGGCGGAGAGGATTTTTATATCTGATTTCCCACAAATATCGTTCACATACCGTTCAGAGACGCTTGACATTTTTTTTTATTCAGGCTATACCATATATATCACCAGGATTGGGGGCGTAGTGAAGCTGGTTTATCACGCTGGCCTGTCAAGCCGGAGATCGCGGGTTCAAGCCCCGTCGCTCCCGTTGTTACAACTGTCGCAATAATTCCGGAGGCTTTCCCAAAACTAACCGGGTTTTGGAGAAAGCTCATCTGATGAACTAAAAACCGCCGCGGGCGGTTTTTGTTTTTTCGCGGGAAATACCGGCAGGCCGCGGCTGTCTTTTACCGGATATTGCGGGCCGCCGGGTTTGTCCCCCGTCCCCCCGAAAAAAAGGCGGCGGCGGATACCCTTTTCAAATAATCGGGAAGGCGGGATTTGAACCCGCGACCTCCAAGTCCCGAACCTGGCGGTATAGCCAACTAACCTACTTCCCGAAACGAACTTTATAACTGTACCGCGGCCGGGCCGGGCCGGTCAAGTTCGCGCGCCGCCTCACCGGAAATGCCGCCGGCTGAACTGAGCCGGCCGGGGCTTTTTTTAATAGATTTTCCAAAAACCCAGGTAAAAACGGCGATCCGCCCCTCTATATATACAGCGAGGTAAATCATGAAAAGGCGTTTAGGCGGAACGAGCCGCGGCTTGAGTATGTTCCGGCGGATTTTCCGGGGGCTCCGCGTGATTTCGGTTCTGCTGTTCCCAATTCTGTTGTTGATGGGGGCGTCCTGCGAACTGGAGGCCGGCCGGGGGGCGCAGGATAAGCGGGAACTGACTATCCTTTCCTGGAATGTGCAGGCCCTGTTTGACGGGGAGGAAAGCGGCTCCGAATATTCGGATTACGCGGGAACGACGGGCTGGTCGGAGGAAAAATACACGGCCCGGCTTACGTCCATCGCCAAGGGGATTGGCCGGATCCCTTCCGGGTTTCCCGATATTCTTGCCTTGATGGAGATTGAAAATCCGAAAACTCTGCGGGACCTGGCGCATAGTCTGGCCGGCGAAGGGGGCGGCAAGGCCCAGTACCGCTATGATTTTTTCGCCAATGTGAACGGCATGTCCCTGGGAGTTGGGATTCTGAGCAAGGTTCCCCTTAGTCAGCAGCGGGCCCATTCGTATTACGGCGATTTTGAGACAACACCCCGGCCGGTGGCGGAACTGTGGGTGGAGGCGGGGGGAACGCCGCTGGTTCTGTTCGTCTGTCACTGGAAATCCAAGCTTGGAGGGGACAAGGCCACGGAAAGTCTGCGCCGGGCCTCCGCGCGGCTTATCCTGCGGCGGACCCGGGAAATTAAGGCGGAAGCGCCCGGTATGCCGGTCCTCGTCCTTGGGGACCTGAACGAGAACCACGATGAGTACTACCGGCAGGCGGGCCGCTATATCTGCGCCCTGCTCCCCGACGATCCCCAGGCGGCGGAACACGCCGGACTTTACGGGGAGGACGCCGCGTCCGTTCAGACAGATTTCCTCGTGGTTTCCGGCAACAAACCGCCCCGGTCCCTCTACTTTAACGGGGAGATCGTCTCCTTCTACAGTCCCTGGGGAAAGGAACTAAAAAACGGCTCCTACTTTTACGGCAACGCATGGGAGACCATCGATCACGTCCTGCTCAACGCCGCCTTTTTTGACAATCTGGGCTGGGATTTTAACGACTGCGAGGTTTTGAACAGCGAACCGTTTGCGGATTCCAGGGGAACCCCAAACGCTTACAACGCAAGAACCGGCGGGGGGCTCAGCGACCACCTGCCCCTGTACCTTAGTCTGAAACTGCTGGACTTTGACGGCGGCGGACATTAAAGCGCTGTTCAGAAACTTCAGTTTCTGAGCAGCTACGGCTTAAAAACAACGCCGGCGGCGGCGAAACCATCAGCGGAACTGACAGCTTTGCCGGCGGGCCCCTCCCGCCGCGTGTTAAAGCGCGGCGGGATGTTCGCGCAAAATTTTTTGCCGGCGTTCCTCCGCAGCGGCGTGCATTGTCTCCAACTCCGCCATGATGGCGTCCACAACGGCCTGTTTCTTGTCCTCGATGCCGGCGGCCTCCGCCGCGGCGCGGGCGGTTTCCCGGAATTCCGCGCAGGACCGGATTTTCCCGGCGCTGACGCGGACCAGGTCCCTGCTAACCGAATCTTCCAGCATGTCCCCCTTGTGGACATGGAGAATCTCACCGTTCAGCGCCACGCAGCACATGTAATCGAACGAGCGGATGTAAGAATCGATCTCCCGGACACCCCTTTTGGTGGAGGGGTCCCAGGGCCGGTAACGGGTTCCCGAGGGAAAAACCAGGATGAGCTTCCCCTGGGTTTTGATTTCCATCAGGGTTTTCATGGCGGCCCGGTTAATGGCGTTGCTGCGGAGAATTTCCGCCCGGTCTTTTTCCGGGTCCAGGCTTTCCACCGAGCGGCTGGGGTAGATCACCAGCCGGGTGTAGGCGCTGGCCATAGTGGCGATTAGGGGGTTTTCCTCGTTCAGCTTCATCCCCGCGATAGCCACCAGGGCCCGGTCAATTTCACGGCCCCGGACCCCGGCCTGGCGGACCAGCCAGGAGAAAAGGGAAAGGTCCAGGTTGCTGTAGTGTTCCACAAGGAGCAGGCAGGATTTCCCCGACAGGGCCTTGTCCAACAGTTCCTCCAGATTTTCCATGCCGTCCACCCCGGAACCGGGCAGGACAAGCCTTTGCACGATCTGGTCCAAAAAGGGGAGCAAAATACCGGAGCCTTGCTGGTACACGTTGTGTTCGGTAATAGTGGTTTCGATTTTTCCTATGCTGTCCTTCTCAAAGACGCCGTGAAAAATACTCTCAAAAAAAGAGCGTAAAGTTTCCATACGCTGTGTTCCTCCGTATGAGCTTGTAAAAAAAGAAGGCCGGCGCAGTTATTCGGCCCAGACCCTGACAAGCTCGATAACAACCCGGCAGGCGGCGGCCATCTCGTCCACCGATACCCACTCAAGGCGGCTGTGGTAGTTCCGGCCGCCGGTAAAAATATTGGGCGTTGGTACCCCCAGTTCGGTCAGCCGGGAACCGTCGGTCCCCCCCCGGATGGGCTTAAAGCGGGCCTCTACCCCGGCCCTGACGAAGGCTTCGCGCAGAAATTCCATCACTTCCGGCCGTTGGCGGATTTTTTCTTTCATATTAATGTACTGAAGCTGGGGTTTCACGCTTACCTTTCCGGCGGGAAACTGGGCTTCCACGGTCCGGGCAAAGCTTTCAAGGGCCGCCAGGCGGCGTTCCATCCCCTCCTGTTCAAAATCGCGGAGGAACACTTCCAGCCGCGTGTTTTCCAGGTTCCCCTGGATTTCCATAGGGCAGTAGTAGCCATAATAGCCGTCGGTAGCCTCCGGGCTTTCCGAACGGGGAAGCAGACCGGCGTAAGAAGCGGCCATAGCGACAGCGTTGGCCAGGATGCCCCTGGCGGTTCCCACATGGATAGCCCTGCCGCTGAATTCAATGTCCGCCTTGTAGGCGTTAAAACACTCCGCTTCCAGTTCCCCCAGGGGGCCCCCGTCCAGCGTGTAACACGCGGACGCCCGGATCCTCTCGCGGGGAAAATCGGGGAGTCCCTTTCCGGTCTCCTCGTCGGGGGTAAAGATAATCTCCAGGGGGCCGTGGGGGATTTCCGGATGCCAGCCCAGGTATTCCAGCGTGGTCATGAGTATGGCAATTCCCGCCTTGTCGTCAGCCCCCAAAAGGGTGGTCCCGTCCCCGTGGATAAAATCCCTGCCCTGCTGGGCGGCCAGGTCCGGATCCTCATCCGGGTCCAGGTATAGCCCCCCGGCCAGACTTATCTTTGCCCCGGAGTAATTTTTTTCCAGAATTGGGTTTACGTCCCTGCCCGGCACATCGGAACTGGTATCCAGATGGGCCATAAAACCCACGGCGGGAACGTGTTCCTTCCCTTCTGTCGCCGGAATCCGGGCGATCACGTAACAGTGATCGCTCAGTTCCACATCGGAAATTCCCAGATCCCGCAATTCCTGAACCAGGGCCCTGGCCAGTTCCCACTGGCCGGCGGTGGAAGGGGTGTTGATTATCCGGCGGTCGCTGGTAGTCCAGACACGGACATAGCGCAAAAAACGGGGGACGATGAAGTCCCCCAGCACGGATGTCCCGCCTTCCGGGGGGATGGTTTGTTTGGAAACTGTTTCCATGGCGGAAGTATGGACGGAATTCCTCGTTCCGTAAAGGCCGCCGGCCCGGACGTGTCTGGGCCTGCGGCCTTTACGGCGGCAGCTAACGCGGCAGGCTATTGGCTGATATCGGAACCAAAGTATTTAATGGAAAGCTCTGTCAGTTTTCCGTTGGCGATTAGCTTTTCAAACGCCCCATCCACATCGGCGCGGATCTTTTCCCCTTCGGGTGTGCGCGGGAAGATAAAATAGGACTTTGGATTTTGAATTTTCTCCTGCTCTTCTTTGGGGAGGGAAATAAAGTCCACGTCAATGCCGAATTCCTTTTCCCGCAGTACTACTATCACTTCTTCCGAAACGATAAAATCGAGACTTCCGTCCTGGATACGCTGGTAGGTTTTCAGCGCGTCTTCATCGGAATAGGTAATTTTGATGGGGTTTTCGGGGTGAGCCTCGTTGTACTCCTCCACAAAAAGCTGGGGGAACGCGCCGCCCGGGCTGGCAAGATTGGTTTTTCCGCCCAGATCATCGACGCCTCTGATGTCCGTCCTCCCTTTGCGGACTACAATACCCGTGTTGTTGTAGATGTAATGATTCTTTGCGTAAAGATACTTGGCCTCCCGCTCTTTGCGCCAACTGATGTTGTTGACGCCGATTTGGTACCGCCCCGAGTCCAGCCCGGCAAAGATGCTGGCGAATTCGGTCTTTTCCACGGTAAACTGATACTGCGGCAACAGTTCAGCTACCGCGGCGATAACCGCGCTGTCATACCCGTCCAGATTACCGTCATCGTCCACCCAGCCATAGGGCGCGGGGGATCCCGAGGTACCGATAGTAATCCGGGTTACACCGGACGGAGCCTCTTCCTTCCTGCCGCCGGCAAAAACAGAAACCTGGACCGCCAAAAGAAACGCGAAAACCACACTAAACTTCTTCATCATCATCACCTTCCTGCAAAAAATTAAGAAACCTCATACGAGGCTCTAAATCACATAGTCGTTCGGCGGCGCATAGCGGGAGATAAACTGCCTGGTCCGATCTTCGCGGGGATTGGCAAATATATCTTTCGGGACGCCCTCCTCAAGAATCACCCCGCCGTCAATAAAGATCACATAATCCGCAATCTCATTAATAAAACTCATCTCGTGCGACACGATAATCAGCGTATTCCCTTCCCTGACCACTTCCTGAATGACCCGGAGTACCTCCCCCACCATTTCAGGGTCCAGGGCGGAGGTGGGCTCGTCAAAGAGGATAATCTCCGGCTTCAGCGCCATGGCGCGGGCAATGGCGACCCGCTGCTGCTGGCCCCCGGAAAGCTGGGAAGGATAATGTTCCATGCGGTCCGAAAGCCCCACCTTGTTGAGGTAGTATTCCGCCTGTTCCTTCGCTTCGCCCTTGGATTTTTTCTGTACTACCACCAGCCCTTCCATCACATTTTCCCGGGCGGTTTTGTATTTGAAAAGGTTAAACTGCTGGAACACCATAGCGGTAGAACGGCGTACCTCCATGACTTCCTGCTTCTTTACCCGTGTCATGTCAAAGGTAAGGCCGCGAAAACTAAAGTGCCCCGCGTCGGGAATCTCCAATAAATTGAGACAGCGCAGAAGGGTTGATTTTCCCGAACCGGACGCGCCGATAATTCCCACCACCTGACCGGGCTGCACGGTAATATCGATTCCTTTGAGCACCTCATTGCGGTGAAAACTCTTTTTTAGCCCTTCAACTTTTAACACGGGGAACCTGCCTTTCGTTGCAGCGCAGCCGCCGTTCCACCCGGTGAAGCAGCCATGAAACAACAGAGGTAACCAAAAAATAGATAATCGCCAGGGTAATGTACATTTCAAAGTAACGGAAATTCCGGGAGGCCAGGAGTTTGCCGGCGGCGGTCATTTCCACCACCGCGGTAACAAACACCAGGGAAGTTCCCTTGATAAGCCCGATAAAGGAATTCCCAAGGGAAGGCAGAGCCACCACCAGGGCCGCGGGCAGGATGATCCGGCGCAGTGCCTGGGGCGTGGTCATGCCTATTGACATGGCCGCCTCCATCTGCCCTTTATCCACCGATTCGATGGCGGCCCGGATACTTTCGGAGGAGTAGGCCGCCTCGTTGAGGGACAGGGCGATGAGGGCAAAAACAATGGGCGCAATGCCGTTTACGTTGAACTGGGTTCCATAGGCATGGTTTATAGCCTGGAGTATCATGGGGATGCCGTAGTAGGTAAGGTAAAGCTGGACCAGTACCGGCGTGCCCCGGGTAAAGGCTACATAAAAATGCGCAAGCGGCGAAATAACGCGAATCTTCTTGATCTTCACGATGGCTACCAGAAAGCCAATTATCAAACTGCCCATACAGGAAATTAAGGCTATTTCCATCGTAATCGGCAGGTACTTTAGCACCCGGGGAATTTGCGTAAAGACCAGCGTAAAATCAAACAGTTTTCCCATGTTGTCCTCTTTATATCCTAGTAATTACATCGTAATACTCGTACAGAATGGTTTTTGTGTCAAGTCCGCCTCCAAAACAGGGCTTGCTTGTTAGCGGCCTCCCTTATCGGTTATCATAGAACCAAGATATGCAGATACCATGTTATCCCGGTTTCGCTCCCCTGAATCTTGACATGAAAGACGAGGTGTTTGAGGAGCTGTTCAACAGCCGGGATGGAATTTCGGAGTTTAGCTTTGCCGGTCTTTACCTGTTCCGCCGCCGCTACCAGTACCAGGTGTGCCGTACCCCGCCGGTAAAGGGCGCGAAGGGGCTGCTGGTCTTTTCGGGCCGTCAGCCTGAGGATTCCCACGGGGGGTCGATGATCCGGGGCGGCGAACGTTTCTTCCTGTCTCCCGGCGGCGCGCCGGAGCGGGAAATTATACGGGACCTCTTCTCAGGCCACCGTTACTGGAAAAACATCGGCGAATCGGCGCTGTCCCAGGCGCGGGAAACCCTGGACGCGGAAGGATTTTTGGCCGCCGAAGACCGGGACAACTTCGACTACCTGTACCTGCGGACGGACCTGGCGGAACTGCCGGGGAAGAAGTACCACAAAAAGCGGAACCTCGTAAACCAGTTTTTAAGCTCCTACGACCACCGGGAAGCGCCCCTGACGGCGGAACTGGTCCCCCTGGCGCTGGAGGTGCTGGACCGCTGGCGGGAGGAAAAAGGGGAGGAAGGGGACTACTCCGCCGCCCGTGAAGCCCTGGAGCGCTTTGGGGAACTGGGCATGGAGGGGGCCCTGTACTTTATCGGCGGGAAGCCCGCGGGCTGGTGCCTGGGGGAAGGCCTTGCGGGGGGAACCATGTTTACCGTCCACTTTGAAAAGGCATCCGGGGTTTACAAAGGGATATACCAGTACATGAACCAGTCCTTCGCCGCCATGCTGGCCCCCAGCTATGTTTACATCAACCGGGAGCAGGACCTGGGGGATCCGGGTCTGCGGCAGGCCAAGGAAACATACCGTCCCTGCGGCTTCGTAAAAAAATACGCCGCCGCGGACAGGGCGGAGTGGGGGCCGGAATTCCAGAACAATTCGGCCCCCGCCGCGGCGAATACGTGGTAGAATGGGCTAGGCCGCAGGTCAGACCGAAGGTCAGACCACAGGTCAGGCCGCAGCCCGGAGTGTAGCGATGCCGGTATTAGAGCTTCTGCCCCTTGTGTACGGAATTTTTTACGTGTCGCTGCAAAGCGCCCTTCTCGCGGGGCTGTTCCTGGAACGCGCGCGGGAAAACAACAGCCTTAAAACCCGGGGCTTTCCGCCCGCCGGGGGCTCCCCGCCCACGGTTTCCGTGGTCGTGCCGGTCTACAACGAGGAAGCCCGCCTCCCCGCCCTGCTGGCGGATCTGGCCGCCCAGGATTACGGCAGCCTGGAGATCATCCTGGTTGACGACCGTTCTACCGACGGGACCTCCGCCCTGCTTTCCGCTTTTGCCGCAAGCCGGGACAATGTCAGGCTCATACGGCTGGAAGAGAACCCCGGCCCCAACCACAAGCAGTACGCCCTGGAAAAGGGCCTGGCGGCGGCGGCGGGGGACCTGTTCCTGTTTACCGACGCGGATTGCCGCATCGGTCCGGCCTGGGCGCAGGCTATGGCGGCGCGGATGGGGGACCCCCGCGCCGGGGCCGTCATCGGCCCGGTGTTTAAGTTGTGGACCAGGGAGCAAGCCGGGACGCCCCCCGCGGCAGGCCGTCCGCCGGAACGGCCCGCCGCCTTCCTGTACAGCTACCAGTGTTATGACCATGTGGTCCGCTTTGTGTACCTGGCCGGCGCCGCGGGCCTGGGGGCCGCCGGCGGGGGTTTCGGAAACAACCTGATCCTCAGGCGGGCCGCGCTGGAAGCGGCCGGCGGCTATACCGCGGTGCCCCCCTCCCCCACGGAAGACGCGGCCCTTATCTCCCTAATCCGCTCTTCCACAGGCTACCACGTCCGGGCGGTCTACGGCGCGGAAACCCATGTGGCTACCAAACCTGAAACCGGCTGGAAAGCCCTGGTCAACCAGACCCTCCGCTGGAACAACGGCGGTCTCTTTAGCCCGGAGATCGTAACGCGGATCAACTACACCGTCCTGATGCTCACCATCACCGCCAGTGTCCTGGCCCTGTTCCTTCTGCCTCTGTTCCCCAAACTCTGGCCCATGCCCCTGGCCCAGCTCATCGTCATGGCGGAAAATACCGCCGGGGCCCTTTTTATCGCCGGCGGCGGGACAAAGGCCCGGGGGAAAGGGAAAGACAGCAAGAGGTTCTCCCTGCCCCCGGTTTTTTGGGTCCGGGAATTTCTTTTTATGCCCCTCTACATGACCCTGATGACGGCCCTGGGCTTCCTGGGCGTCAAAACCACCTGGAAAGACAGCAAGATGAGGCCCTAGCAGCCTGTTGTGCTTGGGGATTTTTTGGCTATTTATTCGAAGGTGGGTCGAATACCCAAGAACCGGTTCGCGGGGGAGCCTTGGGGCGGTTGAATTCCTACGCCAAGGACGGCGGGGTAGCCCTAGTGTCCTGTCCTATTCAGATAACATCATTGACGGTTCCTGTAATTCTTTGCCATGCAAAGAATTACAGGAAAATACATCTCCCCGTTTGTTTAGGAAAGTACACTAGCAAAATGAGAAAAGTCCGCATGGTGGGCATTACTGGCGCTACCGCGATACCGCATTTGTTAATTAACAGCCTTCGGCTGCTTTTATTCGCGCGAGGGATAGAGCGGAAATACCGGAAGCCCGCCGTGGGCGGGCTGAGGAATTGGAGCGATAGCCCGGTTTTTTGGGTCCGGGAA
>JAISLX010000175.1 GCA_031277045.1 Treponema sp. | reverse complement strand
GGAAGGCATGGAAAGCTGGGAGGGCTCAATAGAGGTTCGGTACGTTGATTTTAGCGATGACGGCAGGAATTTCTACCGGGGTTTTGAAAAATCCCGGTATTCGGTATCCGCCGAAAACATCTATGAGGCTGATTTGATAATAAGCGGCGCCGAACCGGGGGAGATGAAATTCCGCGCAGCCTTTTCCAAGGCAAGCTACAGCGATCCTCCGAGGCTCCTCTTTGAAAAGGCCGAAGACGGGAAACCCAAAAGTTACGGTTATGCGGCATACCGGGGGATCACCCTCAATATCGAGGATATGTCGGAATAAGGAAGTACATCATGAAGAAGGTAATTTGTAATCCAATCAACCTGGATTATCGCTATCAAATTAAAAAAAATTATTTTGATCAGCAGGCGGAGGTCTTTCGGGAAGCCGCCGATCCGACAATGCTGCTGTTCAAAGACCGGTATTATCTGTTTGCGTCCATGTCCGGCGGATTTTGGTACTCCGATGATTTGTACGCCTGGGATTTCCACGAGACGCCGGAACTGCCGGTTTACGATTATGCTCCCGATGTGCGGGAGGTAAATGGCAAGGTCCTGTTTAGCGCATCCCGGCGAGATGAACCCTGCACATTCTTCGCGAGCCCGGACCCGCTGTTTGAGCCTTTCCACCCTGTTTCCGCGCCTTTTCCCTTCTGGGATCCGGATGTTTTTCAGGACGATGACGGGCGGGTGTATTTTTATTGGGGTTGTACCAATCAGGAACCCTTGTGGGGGATTGAAATGGACCCCGTAACCATGCAGCCCATAGGGGAGAAAACGGCGCTCCTGGGTGAAAACGAGGCTCAACATGGCTGGGAGCGTTCCGGTGAAAACAACAGGCTTGGCGAGCCTAAAACTGATATGGATAAGATGATACGCCAGCACATGGGAACAAAACCTTTTATCGAAGGCGCGTTTATGACAAAACACGGCGGCAGTTATTATTTACAATACGCGGCGCCGGGAACGCAGTACAACGTATACAGCGATGGCGTATATGTGGGCGAAACGCCCCTTGGACCTTTCCGTTATCAGAAACACAATCCCTTTTCCTCCAAGCCGGGCGGTTTTATTACGGCAGCCGGCCACGGCAGTACATTTCAGGATAAATACGGGAATTGGTGGCATATATCTACCATGCGTATCAGTGAAAATGAAAAGTTTGAGCGGCGTATCGGTTTGTTTCCCTGCGATTTTGACGCGGATGGAATACTGTACTGCGATCAGCATTTTGCCGATTATCCGTTTACCCTGCCGGAAGGAAAACGCACCGGTATGGACAGGATCGCCCCTGAAATGATGCTCCTGTCGTATAACAAAAAAGCGTCGGCCTCGTCCTTTCAACCCGGCTTTGAACCGGAAAAGGGCGCTGATGAAAATATTAAGACCTGGTGGGCGGCAAAACAGGCCGGGGATGAGTGGTACAAACTGGATCTGGGAAGGATCTATGAAGCTGGCGCGGTACAGATAAATTTCGCGGATCATCAGTATCCCATGCCGGAAGACGCGGAAAGCGCGATGCGCCACAGCAGTGTGAGGGGGCGCATTATGGAGGGGCGGCTGATCCTGATAAAACCCCAATGCACCCGGTTTTTGCTGGAAGCTTCGGAAAACGGAGCGGATTGGTTTATTGTAAAGGACAACCGTTGTACAAAGACCGATTACCCGCATGATTTTATCTATCTGGAACCATCCGTAAAACTGCGGTATCTAAAAGTCAGCCGGATGGAACCGGCTTTGAATGGGATTCCGGCTATTAGCGGTTTGCGGGTCTTCGGTAAAGGGGATGGCGCGGTTCCCGAACCGGTTACGCGGTTTGACGCGCTTCGCCCGGAAGACGGGCTCAATATCAAGCTCCAATGGGAGCCCTCGCGGAATACTGATGGCTATAATATTCGTTACGGGATAGCCCCTGACAAAATGTACAACAGTTGGCAGGTCTGGGGGAAAACTGAACTTGATTTGAGCATGGTTAATAACGATATGGGTTACTATATTTCGATAGACGGCTTCAATGAAAATGGCGTTACCCCCGGGAAGGTGGTATTCATATCAGGCGGAAGTGGAACTGTTCCTCAATAGGAAAAGTCTGGGCAGAAAGCCCGCCGGCAAAGCGAACCGGTATAAAGCGCGGTTTGATCAGGTGTATGAACCGGAGACGCTCCGGGCGGAGAGTCTGAACAACAACCGGGAAGTATCCGACATGGAGATACGCACTGTAGGGAGGCAGGAACGGAGATCGATTGCAGCCGTTGTGGCCTGTCTCGCCGCCTGGCATGGCGAACGCGCCGCCCGATCTCACGGTCACGCCGTTGCTGTAGTTGCCCATGCCTTGCCGCCCCGCATGTCGAACACGCCGCCTGAGTTCACGATCACGCCGTCGCCCTTTCCGCCGGGTCCTTTATGACCGCGCCGTCCAGCAGGGTCAGGGTGTCGCCCGACACCTCCGCCACGGCGGCGGCGTCCGCGCCGTCCAGGGTTATCGCGGCGCCGGCCCCTATGGACAGAATCCCCGGTTATGGTGATAAGCGGGACTTGACAGGGATAACAAGTTTCTTTTACCGTGTTCTTGACAGTTGAGATTCCGGAAAAGAAGGGCGTTTCAAACAGCCCTTTTTTTATTAGTGGGAGGCACAAAAGTGGCAACCGATATGTCTGACGCAATCCGCCAGATCAGCCAGGATCGGGGAATATCAGAGGAACTTATCCTCAAAACCATAGAAGATACCCTCATGGCCGCCTATAAGCGCCGTTTTGGCAGCGCCGACAACGCGATAGTCCGTTTTAGCGATGATAACCGGGAAGTGTCGATCTACGCCCAAAAACAGATAGTTGACGGTGTTTACGATCCGGTTTCGGAGATAGATGTAGCGGAAGCCCGGGAACTGAACCCGGACGCGGAAGTGGGGGACGAGCTTCTTATCGAGGTAGACCCCAGGGAATTTGACCGCGGGGCGGTGCAGAGCGCCAAGCAGACCGCCCGCCAGTCTATCCGGGAAATACAAAAAGATACCCTCTATTCGGAATTCCGGGACAAGGTGGGGGAGATCATCATCGGCTATTACCAGCGGGAACGGAATGGTACTATTTATGTGGACTTGGGCAAAATCGAAGGTATCCTGCCCAGAAAGTTCCAGTCCCCACGGGAAACCTACCACGTTAACGACCGCATTAAGGCCCTGATTACGGAGGTGAACAAAACCGCGTCCGGTTTTCAGGTGGTTCTGTCCCGGACCCACACGGATTTTGTCCGGGCCATTTTTGAGCTTGAGGTGCCTGAGGTCTACGACAGAACTGTGGAGATTCACAAGATCGTCCGGGAACCCGGTTACCGTACCAAGCTGGCGGTCTATTCCAACCGGGAGGATGTGGACCCCGTGGGGGCCTGCGTGGGGCTTAAAGGGGTGCGGATCCAGGCGGTTATCCGGGAGATGGAAGGGGAGAAGATCGATATTCTGAAATACGATCCGGACCCCCGGCGTTTTATCAAGAACGCTCTGTCCCCCGCGGAAGTGCGGGACGTGATCGTTCTGGACGAAGGGAAGCACCAGGCCCTGGCGGTGGTTAATGATTCCCAGCTTTCCCTGGCTATCGGCAAGCAGGGGCTCAACGTCCGGCTTGCCAACCGGCTGGTGGACTGGAACATCGACGTTAAAACCGACGCCCAGTTCGCGGAAATGGACATCGCCGCCGAATCCCGGCGGGCGGTTTCCGAACTGTTTGGGGACGCGGAAGAGTACGAAGAAGAATTTTCCCGCATCGCGGAACTTCCCGGCGTTAATCAGGATGTGGCCGATGTTCTTAAAAAAGGCAATGTGGAGTTTATCGAAGACTTCCTTGCCCTTACGCCGGCTCAGCTTGAGGAATTCGGGGAAATCAGCGCGGAGCAGTTTGACGCTTTGCGAAAACTTATCGAAGAAAACGTGGAGATTGTCGAGGAAGTTGAGGAAGAGGAAGTTTCCGGCCAGGAAGACGGGGAGGCTTCCGAAGCTTCTCCGGACGGGGAAGAAGAAGCCGCTCTGGAGGAGTATGAATGTCCTGAATGTGGGGCTAAGATAACTGTGGATATGACCGTCTGTCCCAACTGCGGCATTGGTTTGAGCTTTGAGTACGAGGAAGATGAGGAATAAACCGGGCCGCTCACAGGGCGGTCCGTAAAGGAACTTGAGAAAAGGTGGAATATGGCTGAGGAAATGGAGAATACCCAGAAACCAAAGGCGGAACTTATTAAGCGCGCCCAGAGCGAGGGGGATAGTCTGCCCAAGGCTGTTTCCGGCGCGGGGGATAACCGGAATGACAAGGGGGAAGCCTCCCCGCGCAAGATCATCGTGGTAAAGAAAAAGCCCCCTCAAAAGCCCGGCGCGGTCAAAAAGTCTCAGCCAAAGGTGGTGGCCCGTCCGGCCGGTCCCAAAGTTCCGCCTGAAGGCGGGGATGAGCGGACCGCGGTCTCCGGGCCCCCGCTTTCCCCCCCCGTTGACGGTGTCCCCGGAAATGGCGTTATCGCAGACGATGCGGTCAAACATGACGCCGCCGGTCTTGTCAAAGAAGACGGAGCCGCCCCGTCCGCCCAAACCGGGGCCGTCCCGCAGGATATCGCCCAGCATGACGCCGCCGGAAACAGCGGCGCAAGGCCCGTCTCCGTTAAACCTGTTTTTGTTAAACCACTCGCCGCCAAAACCGGCGCCGGGGAAATCAGGCCCCCGCGTCCGGCGGACCGGGGGGGAAATTTCACCATAACGGCGCGTCCCGCGGGGGCCGCCGGCAGGGTGGGGGGCCGCCCCGTGGGACGCCGCGATGAAGGAAACCGTCCCGCGGGGACCGCCGGCAGGGTGGGGGGCCGCCCCATAGGGTATGATCGTCCCGGACCCGCCGCCGGTCCCGGACGTTTTGGCCCTCCCGGTCCCGGCGGTCCTGGCCGCGCCGGTCCTCCGTTTTCCGGGCCGCGTCCCGGCGGCCCCGGACGTTTTGGACCTCCCGGCGCGGGACAGCGCCCCGGCGGTTTCGGCAGACCCCCGTTCACGGGACAGCGCCCCGGTTTCACCGGCCGTCCCGGCGGCCCGGGACGGCCGGGCGCTCCCGGACGGCCCGGAGCCCCCGGCAGCTCTCTTCCCGAAGGCAAAACCACGGTAAAGCGGACCTTTAAGGCGAAAAAACCGGTTTACAACCGAAAGGAAAAAGAACAGGAAATGGAGGAGAAGCTCCTCCAGACCAAGAAAAAAATCGCCCATATCGCCAATCCGGTGCCCAAGTCCATCGAGATCATGGAAGGCGTGTCGGTTTCCGAGCTTGCCCGCAAGATGAACCTCAAGGCATCGGAGCTGATCCAGAAACTCATGAGCATGGGGATGATGGTAACCATCAACCAGCAGATAGACTCGGACACGGCCGCTATCCTGGCCAGTGAATACGGCACGGACGTAAAGATCATCAGCCTGTACGATGAAACCCAGATAGCAACCATCCCCGACACAGGCGCGGAACTTAAACCCCGGCCGCCGGTGGTTACGGTGATGGGTCATGTCGATCATGGCAAGACAAAACTTCTGGACGCCATCCGCAGTACCGATGTGGTGTCCGCCGAATTCGGGGGGATCACCCAGCATATCGGCGCTTACACGGTCAATACCGGCCGTGGCAGCATCACGTTTTTGGATACTCCCGGCCACGAAGCTTTTACCCGCATGCGGGCCCGGGGCGCCCAGGTAACGGACATCGTTGTGCTGGTGGTAGCCGCCGATGACGGCGTTATGCCCCAGACGCTGGAGGCCATTAACCACGCGAAAGAGGCGGATGTCCCCATCATTGTCGCGGTGAACAAGATCGACAAGCCGGAGGCGAATCCCGACCGGGTCAAGAGCCAGCTTTCGGATATCGGGCTTATGCCCGAGGACTGGGGCGGGCAGACCATGTTCGTGGAAATTTCGGCCTTGCGGAAAGAAGGCATCGACAAGCTTATCGAGGCAATCACGGTGCAGGCGGAAGTGCTGGATCTTAAAGCCAACTACGACCGCAGCGCCGAGGGAAAGGTGCTGGAATCCCGGATAGATCACGGACGCGGTATTGTGGCCACCATTCTGGTGGAAAAGGGCACGCTTGCGGTGGGGGATTCCTTTGTGGCGGGGGTGTGGCCCGGCAAGGTGCGGGCCATCTTTGACGACAAGGGCAACAAACTGGAGGAGGCCGGTCCCTCCATGCCCGTAGAGGTCCTGGGTTTTGAGGGTATCCCCAACGCCGGGGATCCTTTGCAGGTGGTGGATGACGAGAAAATCGCGCGGGGATTCTCCAGCAAACGGCAGGAACTAAAACGTTTCGAGGACGCCAAGAACGTCAAAAAGATAACTTTGGACAATTTACGGGAGACCATCAACGACGGGGCCATCCAGGAACTCAAGGTTATTATCAAGGCGGATGTTCAGGGTTCCGCGGAGGCTCTGCGTTCCAGCCTGGAAAGACTTTCCACCGGCGAGGTACGGCTTCACGTCATTCTGGCCCTGCCCGGCGCTATCAACGAAGGGGATGTCGATCTGGCCGCCGCCAGCAACGCCATCATCATCGGCTTTAATGTCCGGCCGGTCCCCAAGGCCAAAACCCTGGCGGATCAGGAAAAGGTGGATATTCGCCGCTACAACGTGATCTACAAGGCGGTGGAAGAAATACAGCAGGCTATGGAGGGGATGCTCAAGCCCATTACCAGGGAAGACGTTATCGCCACAGTGGAGGTTCGGAACACCTTCAGCGTCCCCCGCGTGGGAACCATTGCCGGGTGTTATGTTCTTACCGGCACGGTGAAACGTTCCGGTCATGTGAATGTTATCCGCGATAACACGGTAATTCACCACGGCAAAATCGCCAGCCTTAAACGTTTCAAGGATGACGCGAGGGAAGTCGCCGCCGGCTACGAATGCGGCATCGGCATCGAGGACTTTAACGATATTAAAGTGGGCGATCAGCTTGAGATTCTGGAAATCGTGGAAGTGGCAAGGAAGCTGTCACCTTCGGCGTCATCTGCGGCGGCGCCAGCGGCATCGCTTTCGGCGGCGGAGGGGAAGTAGTTCCCCTCTCCGCGGCGCTTCACGCGATTCGCCTGAACAACGTAAAACGATGGAAACATTCAGAACCGAACGGATAGGGCGCCTGATACAGGAAAAGATCGGCGCCCTTGTTCTTGAAGACAAAATCAAGGACCCCCGCGTCCATCCCCTCCTCTCCGTCACGCAGGTCCATGTCTCCCGTGATCTGGCCTTCGCGGACGTGTACATTTCCAGTATTCAGGACAGCGGCGGCGTCGCCAGAGCCGTGGAAGGGCTTCAAAGCGCCGCCGGATTTATCCAGACGGAACTTGCTTCCGGTATGCGGATCCGCAAAATGCCCCGGCTCCGTTTTCACGCGGACACGGGGATTCGGGAAGCTTTCGACCTGGTAAAAAAAATTGAGCGGATCGCCGGCGGCCGGGATTCCGGGGAGGCGGAAAGCCCCGCCGGGGACGATGAACGGCAGTAAAACCCCCGTAACGCGGCGGGATGCGCCCAAATCACAAAACAAAATCTGACATTTTGAAGTGTCCCGTGTTCCTCAGCTTTTGCCGGTGGCGTGGTTGTTCGCCATTCGTTCGCGTTGTACAAAAGAAAACCAGCCGGGGGCAGCGAGGAAGCAGAACAGGGCACCGGAAAAGGCCAGCGCGACTAGGAGGATGGGGAAGATGTTCCAGCCGGCGCTTTCTATGGCAAGGCCGAAGCCGAAACTGGAGAGGCCGCTTCCCAGATAGACCATGGAATTGGTCAGGCCGGAGAGAAACGAGGTCATCCCCATCCGGGAAAAATGGGTGGGGACGAAACTGACCAGCATCAGGTTGACGCCCATCATGCAGGCGGTGATGAGGGCAAAGGCGAGGAGGGGGAGACTGATATGGGTACCGCCGAGGAAGCACAGGATGAGGGCGCAGAGGGCGGAAGCGAGGAAGAGGTACAGGGAGGCGCGGGTTTCGTCTTTTACGACGCGGAACAGGGACTGGCAGGCGTAGACTCCCAGGAGGTTGATAACAGGCAGCACTCCTGTTGAAAGAATCGCCGTCCCCGCCGGCAGGGAAAAAATCCCGGCCATGTAGGC
>JAISLX010000162.1 GCA_031277045.1 Treponema sp. | reverse complement strand
TTTTATCGACACCCTGTCGTTTGAAATTTTTGCCGAAGGGCCGTGGCCGGCTTACGGCCAGTTTTGCCGGCATTTTTTCGCGCCCCTCTTCCTCATGGCCCGCGTTGACCTCCGCCTGGGGAAGCTGATGCAGAACTACATCGACGGCGTTCCCCTGGACCTTGCCGCAACCCTGCTACGCGGTAAAGGCGGGTTTGCCGCGTGGCAGCACATCCGCCTCCACGCCGCGGCGGTACGCCGCTTTGCCGATGCGGGAAACGCCACAAAGAGCGGCGCGAAAAGCGGCTGGGAACCGGTGAAGATAAAGAAGGAAACCTTGGCCGCCATCATCGAAAGCCTGATACGGAGCATTGAAACGCTCAAACCCAGGGAAAAAATCACCGAATGGGGCGATTATTACCGGGGGACCAACTACAGCGAAGACGCGGCGGCGCAAAAGGCGGCGCTTGTCGGGGAGTTTTTGCGGGACAGCGCCCCCTTTTCAATGGTTTGGGATATGGGCGCCAACGACGGCCGCTATTCCCGCCTTGCCCTGGAACACGGGGCGCAGGTGGTGGCCTTCGACATCGACCCGACCGCGGTAAGCCGGAATTACCGGGCGGTGCATACTTCGGGGGAAGCCCTGCTGCCGCTGGTCCTCGACCTTACCGCGCCAAGCCCCGGCATCGGTTTTGCCAACAGGGAGCGCAAAACGATTACCGGGCGGAAAACCCCCGATGTTACCCTGATGCTGGCGGTGATTCACCACCTGGTCATCTCGAACAACCTCCCCCTGGACATGATAGCCGCGTACCTCGCATCGTTCACCCGGTTTCTTATCATCGAGTTTGTGCCGAAAGGGGATTCCCAGGTTCAGCGCCTTTTGAAAACCCGCGCCGATATTTTCCCGGACTATACGGAGGAATGTTTTGAAACGGCCTTACGCGCCCATTTCACCCTGCTGCGCAAGGAGCGGATACCCAACACCGAGCGGACGCTGTATCTGTTCCGCAAAAGTGAGGAGTAGGGTGGGTAGGCAATGCCGTCAGCGCTGAGGCTTGACGCGGACCGGGGGGGCGGATATGGTAAAAGAAAAAAGCGGAGGGTGGGCTAGTGGTTAGGCCGTGAGTTTTGGGAACTCATAGTCGGGGGTTCAAATCCCCCCCTTCCGACAAAACCTGTACGCGCTTAAATACGGCAAGCCGCCCGCCTACAGCGCTTCGTCATCATTTCCGGGCGGAAACAGGTAGAGATCCGGCAGCTTAACGGTATGCGACAGAGAAAAAGAACTTAGGCTGTGGGCGTCGCTGATAACGGGGATTTTAAAAAAGTGGTTAAGGGTTTCAAATTCCCCGGATTCTACCTTGATGTTAAATTCAAAAACATAGTGAAGATTACTCTCGCTGGCGGGTATGGGGTTGGGCCAGAAGGTAAAAGTTCCTTCGGTATTGGGAACCAGCATATAGGGGTTTTGCCAGTTGCTGTCTTTCATGGGTACTAGTTCACCATTACGAAAGAGTTCTACCATGATCCCCGATACGGGCGCAAAGTTGGAACCATTAAAAATCCGGCCCATGATGGTGGGAATGTTAAACATTGGCGTATTTATATCGTCCGTTTCGGTCTGTTTTGCCCCGTGAACGGCAGTGGGCCGTAAATTGTGATTGACCCGGCGGATACCTTCATAAATCAGGGCTACGATGTCGGCGTCCAACTGTTGTTTTCTGATAGGTTCCTGATCCACCCTGGCCGCTCCCCGGTTGGAGACGATGTAGTGGGGGCTTATCCGGTTTAGTACATAACAGGCGGTGTCCAGCCGGCACTGAGCGCAGGTGCAAAGGTTATCCGGATTATTACTTTTTTCGATGCCCGCGAAGATATCAGTGATCCGGGCCTGCACTAAATCTTCTGTCGTGTTGTGTAATTCCATATTCGGGCAACCTCCCGCCTTTGTTGTGGGGCCGCCGTGAACGGACCGCCGTGATCTTGTTCCAAAACCCGGTTAGTTTTGAACAGCTTCATATATCTACTCTAACCATTTTTCACTCAATTGCAATACATCGTCAAAACCGCCCCGCGTTTTTATGGTGTCTTTGTGCCGGGGATGGATAAAAACCCTGACCATGTACAGGGATTTGACAAAAGATTGAGCGGTATCGCCGTTAAACGCGCTGGAACTGCGGGCAAAACAACGTTCCTCGTTTCGTACATAGAGCGCGGTGTCCAGGGAAAAGGGTTCCGGCAGGTCGATGATAAGCTCCCCGGCAGGAATCTCCCGGTTCAGGGCGGCGGACAGTTCCGCGGCCAGGGCCTCCTCCCGGCGGAGCCGCTCCCCAATGTCGAGCAGGGGCTGGTGGCGCTGCGTGTCAAAGGGGAATTCCGCCGCCATGCTAAAGAGGGGCCCTTCTTTTACCTGGGCTGCCAGGGAGGAAAGGGGCCCGGCCCTCCGTTCCATCAGGGCGAACAGGCTTTGATCGTCCAGGTTGTAGAGTTCTTCGCCCCGCAGCCGGCCCTGGTTCAGGGTGTCGATAAGGGCTTTCTTGATCATCGCCGTGGCGGACCGGGCCGAATGGTGCCAGTACACGGTCCGGTACATCAGGTATTTGGAAAAAAGAATCGATTCCACGCTGGGAATACCCCGGCTGTCGATGTCTACCCCGCGCAGGGGGTGGGGGTAAAGCTGGGAGAGGATAAAATCTACGTCCTGGGCCCCGTAGGGTACTCCGCAGTACCGGGCGTCCCGGTTCAGGTAGTCCAGTTTGTCCGGGTCCAGGACACCGGAGAGAAGCTTCCGGTAAAAGCCCGCTTCCCCGGTGTCCGCGCCGGGCAGGGCGCCGTCCACAATGGCGGCGGTAAGAAAGGGGTCCGCCCCGCAGTCCCCCACCAGGGATTTGACCGGCTCGGACAGGATAAGTTTCCCCGTCAGGGCTTCGTGGGATTCCAGGGGCAGCTCTTTTAGGGAATGCGCGTAGGGAAAATGCCCCAGATCGTGGAGCAGGCAGGCGCAGAGAAAGGACCGCGCCCCGCCGGGGCTAAGCCAGTCCTCCGCCCCCCGGTCCACCAGATTTCGCAGCAGCCGGCGGCCCAGATGGTACACGCCGATGGAGTGGCCGGCCCTTGTATGTGTAGCCCCCGGATACACCCGGTAAACTGGTCCCAGTTGGAAAATCCGGTAGAGCCGCATAAAAGGGGCGGAGTTGGTCAGGGCGGCCAGGGCCGGGGTAAGGTAGATATGCCCCCACAGCGTGTCCCGAAGGGGATTGGTAAAACCCTCCTGGAGGCATGAACGGACAGTCATGGCAGATAATATCCCGCCCTGGTTGATCTGTAAATGGCATGTTCGCCGCCCCCGGTTTGGCCTAACGGTTGAGGCTACATAAAATTGATCGTAGAGCCAATTTCAAAACCGGTTATTTTGAAACTGGATCTTGCGGTTTTTCGGGCTAAAGTCTCACAAAACCGCGGGTTTAAGCTTGCGATTTCAAAATTTGACATTTTGAAATCGCCTCCGTATACTAAATCCGTGAAAAAATCCGGTTTGATGATCTTGATGGCTGCGCTGTGCCTGCTGTTGTTTTTTACGCCCTGTGCCGGGGCCCAGGAAGAAAATCCGGTTCCCCAGTTGATTCCCGAAACTCTGTGGCAGCCGCAGCGTGGTGAAAGTCCCCGGTATCCACGGGATCTGATTATCGGCAGTCTGGCGCAGGGGAGGGTAAGCGGTGAGGTTCGCGCTGCCGCCGCCCAGGTCCTCTCCGCCCTCGTGGCGGGGAACAAGGGAGCCGCCGTTTTTTCCCGGCTTGGCGCCGCTGCCCGGAACGAACTGTTTTCTGCTGTCGCCGCGGTGGAACCCCGCAAGTACCGTACCGGCGAGGGGCGGGAAGAGGCCGACGGCTCCGTCTCCTTTTTGGTTCGTTTTTTGGGACGGGATCGCGGAATTGCCGGGGAGTTGTACCTGCGCTTCGAGGCGGCCCAGAACGCGGCCGGAAACGGCGCCTGGCTGCTGGACGATCTTCTCCTGGATGAACAGCGCCCCCTGGGGGAACATAGCGATGAAACTACTTACGCCCTTCCCCCTTACGAACACATGTTCTGACGCGGTGAGACTCCTCACTCACACCACGTCAGGGTAAAAATATTAGGACGAGGGCGCCAGGATCAGCCATACGGAAAACCAGTGGAGGAGCGCGCCGGCCAGGACAAAAACATGCCAGATGACGTGGGAAAGACGGCGCCGGCGGCTGTACCAGATCGTTCCCAGTGTGTAAGACAGACCGCCGGCGGCCAGAAGTACCAGGGCCGCCGGGGAGGTTGAGCGGAGCAGCCGGGTGAACACGGCCGCGATAGACCAGCCCATGATTATGTAAATTGCCAGCTCGATTTTTTTGATAAATTTGAAACCCGCCGCGTACAGGCTGATCCCCGCCGCCGCCAGTCCCCATTCAAGCCCGGTATACACCCAGCCCAGGGTTCCTCCCAGGCAGATAAGGCTGTAGGGCGTGTAGGTTCCCGCGATTAACAGGTAAATGGCCCCGTGGTCCAGAACGCGGAACACCCGCTTTGTTCCGTCATGCTGAAAGGCGTGGTACAGGGTGGACGTGAGAAACATGGCGATCATGGCGGACGTGTAGATCGCGGCGGAGATAACCCTAATGTTCACGGCGGCGCCCGGATTCCCCGACTCTCCGGCCCGCCGGATCAGCAGCGCCATACCGGCGATGGCAAGTCCCGCCCCGATGCCGTGGAGTACCGCGTTGGCGATTTCCTCCCCGGGCGTCTGAAAGGGGAGGGGGTCGGGAATCTTGCGGCTCTTTTCCAAATAACTCATACAGCATAAGACATTCCGCCGTTCCGGAGGTTGCGCCCGGTTTTGGGATATTTTTTCGCGCCGCGTTGGGCCGGGGCCGGCCGCTTGTTTTAGACGGAACGGCTGTCTTGCCCGTCTTCGCGGCGTACGCGGGCTATCCCCTCCCCCTGCGGGGCCTGGGTTTTTGTGCCGGACTTTTTTCCCGCCCTGGGTTTCCGTACCGGTTGTCCCTTGTTATCCAGTTCCCATTGGGACATGATCGTGGAAAGGCTGGATGAGACGGTCCCCGTGGAGATGCCCGTTACCTCCGCAATCTGCCGGTGGGTAGCGTCCAGTCTGAATTTGGAAAAACGTCTGCGCATCCCCGTAAGCCGCTTCCGGGCCCGTTCCAACTGGGTCTTAACTACCCCGTAGCGGGTACTTTCCGGCGTCAGTATTTTTAGCCGTCTTTCCCAGGAGATGCAGCGGTAGAACTGTGTCGTTATCCGTTCCTGGAACAGGCGAATTTCCTCTTCTTTCCGGCTCCGGTTAAAGCGCAGTTTGTCTATCATCAGCTTTAGTGCTTCCGGGTTTACCCCCGTGTAGGGGGCGATTCGCTCAATGAAATCCTCGGAGGCGAAATAATAAGATTTTAGGATGAGCAGCAGGATCTGCCGGGACTTAAACAGGTTTAGGGAGGCCGTCTGCGGCGGACTTTCCTCCTCGTTTTCTTCCCTGCCCTCCGGTTCCGGATAGCTGAATTCCGGACTGCGAACTTCCATATCCATGTTGTGGGTGGTCCAGGCGGCGTATTCGGTGATGTAATGGTCTATCTGGCCGGTTTTGTATTCCTTCATCGAATACCGGATAAGGGCTCCGATATATGTGGAAAACGCCGCCCCGCTGTCTTTGAAGTGGCGGATAGCTCTGCTAAGCCGCGGGTAAATCCAGCAAAGATAATCAACGCTGTCTTCTTCGCTGCCGTTAAACCAGTGGTAACTGCGGGCGTTTTCCAGGATAATCCTGAACATTTTCCCTTCCAGTTCCCGCTGGTCAATGACGCCTTCCGTGTAATTTTGGTACAGCGCGTCAAGGTTGCTAAAATTTTCCATGTCTGCACTCCATTATTTCTCGATATCGGATTAATGGGGTGGAAACACAGTTTTATATTTAAAAAAGATGACAAATGTAATATTTTTTCCGCGAATTTTTTGCAGGGGCGGATCCGCCTAAATGCGGGATGTTTCGTATGAAAGGCGCGCCACAGATGCCCCGCGCAGAAAAAATAGTTTTTAAGCGATTGTTGTTCAGAAAATGAAGTTTCTGAATAACTTTATAACTTTAATGTTCTTTCACGTTTAATCCGGACTCGAATCAGCCGGACGCGGCAGGTTCTTGGCTGACGGCCGTAAAGATACGTTCAAAACGGGAGAGGATTCTGGGTTTAAGATCCGCGATAATTGATGAAACGGCGAAACCCGCGGCGTTTTTG
This sequence comes from Treponema sp., assembly GCA_031277045.1. Next base: position 10,192 of record JAISLX010000162.1, on the reverse strand, counting down.
TGGCCGCCGCCGCCGAAATCCGCAGCGACAGCCGCCACGTCTACCCAGTCCCTGGATCGGAGCCCCACAGTACACCGTTCCGGCGTTTCCTGGCGAATCACGATGATAACTTCCACATCCGTCACGGAAAGGAGCAGTTGGTAGAGGCTGTCGGAATCCCGGCCTTCCAGACCGAAGCACCGGGTTTCCTCGTATTCCTCACAGGTGTAGATAAGCCTGCCGTCAAAGTATTTTTCCACCCGGGAAAGCTGAATCCCCAGGAGGATTCGGGAATTAAAACTTTTTCCCCCGTTAATCGCGTTGAAGACCTTTTTGGGGCTTGCCCCGGCGCCGACCATTCTGCCCGCGCGGACAAAAGCTTCCATGTTTCCCGCGTCAATGTGGCGGAAAAAACCCGTGTCGGTACAGAAGCCGAACAAGAGGTATTCCGCTTCCTCCTGTGTCGGCTTGAGGCCCAGCGCCTCGATCAGCGTCAGGATCATGGACGTTACCGACGGGGCCTCCGGATCGAGGTAAACCACGGCTCCCGCCCCGGGACGGACACCGGCGCTGTGGTGATCGATAAACGCCAGGGGGAGGCCCGCGATACGGGCTTCAAGGTCCCCGGTGCGTTCGGATGAGGAACAATCCATGATGATGACTTGAGCATTCCGGCGTTCCGCATCTCCCGGGGAGGCGATAAAGAGGTGTTCGTAGGGTTTAATTTCGGTTCGTTTGAAAGGGCCCGCGGAACAGAGGATCACCTCTTTCCCCAGGCGTTTCAGGGCGGAACGGAGGGCCAGCGAAGCGCCGATACAGTCCCCGTCCGGTTCCTTGTGCCCGGCCAGGATAAATTTCCCGCCGGTCATGATAAATTCAACAAGTTCCGGGGGAACAGGTACAGGCTTTACCATCGCACTGACCGTTTGTACAGCCGCGCGGCCTGTTCCCCCGGGCCGTGTCTAAAATTCCATCTGGAAATTTTTATCAATGTTGTCAAAGTGTTCATCCAGATCAACGCCCGCGGGTATATTCCCCCAACTGGCGTGGCCCCTGTTCCGGTGTACGTAGAGCTTTACATGGCTGAATTCCCCGGCACGGTAGTAGACCGAAAAGTAAGGCATGACAGGTCCGGGGTTTAAGATGAGAAGTACCCCCTTGCTGGAGGCCTCGGTGAACCATTCCCGCGGAAAGTAGGTGGTGCCCAATTTGGTCCCCCTCCGGTATTTGACTACATAACCTTTCCGGTATGGGTATATCCGCTCGATTGGGACGTTGTAATAAAAATACTCGGACTCCTTGCCCTGCGGGATGTTTTGCGCGAAAAGAGAGGCCGCGCTAAACAGGATAAAGACGGCGAGAACAAAAAAGATCTTTTTCATGGCGATCCTCCAATCATCCATAGCTTTGACTCTAAGTATACTAAGCAATTATCGTTCAGCGCAAGCGGAATTGTTGTTTATGACGGTTTATTCGAAGGGGATCGAATACCCAAAAACCCGCTTTTTGGCGCGGGAGCTTCCGGGGCGGTTCAATTTCTCAATAAGTTTTGGGAAAGCCCCAATCCATACGGGCTATGCGAGGCCCAGGGTAGCAAGCATGACAGCCTTTACCGTATGCTTGCGGTTTTCCGCTTCGTCCCAGACCCGGCTTTGGGGACCTTCCAGCAGTTCCGCCGTTACCTCTTCCCCCCTGATCGCCGGAAGGCAGTGCATAAAAACGGTGCCGGTCCTGCCGGTCCTGTCCATCAGGGCCTGGTTTACCTGGTAGGGTCCCAGGAGCCGTGCGCGCTCCTCTTTTTGTCCTTCCTCTCCCATTGAAGCCCAGACATCGGTGTAAAGGGCGTGGGCCCCCTCCACCTCCCCCAAGTCCGGGCTGACGCGGACGCGGGCCCCGGAATTCCGCGCCAAAGGTTCGCAAAGGGCCAGCAGCGCCGGATCCGGGCTGAGTTCCAGGGGACATATTATCGTGATATGTACCCCCAGTTTGGCGCAGATAACCAGAAGGGACCGGGCCACGTTGTTCCGGCCGTCCCCCACGAAGCAGAGTTTTTTCCCCGCGGCGTCTCCAAAGTTTTCTTCCAGGGTTTGAATGTCCGCCAGGGCCTGGGTGGGGTGGAATGAATCGGTAAGGCCGTTGTAAACCGGCACCCCCGAGTATTTGGCCAGCGTTTCAGCGGTGGACTGCTTAAAACCCCGGAACTGAATGGCGCTGAACATGCGCCCCAGTACCCGGGCGGTATCTTCCAGGGCTTCTTTGACCCCCAGATGAATGTCCTGGCCGGAGAGGAATACCGGATGCCCCCCTTCCTCCCCAAACGCGGTTTCAAAGGCGCAGCGGGTCCTAGTGGAACGTTTTTCAAAGAGCAGGGCCAGGGTCTTGCCGGCGAAACGGCGCCGAATAACGCCGTTTTTCGCGTCTTCTTTGACCTGCCGGGAAAGATTCAGAAGATAACGGATCTCTTCCGCCTCGTAATCCAGCCAGGTTAGAAGGGATCTGCCTTTGAAATGCGGTACGGTCATACAATGTTCCCCTTGCAGGGGGAATCTACCATACCCATCTTTAGAATAACAAGCCGCAGGTATATACTGTTCCGGCAGTCTGCTGCGCTTGTGAATTTTGCGTTATTGGTGGCGCAAAGATCCATAAGCGCAGCAGGCCGCTAGGGGATAGTACCGGAATGATACAGTTTGTGTTTTTTCTTCGTTTCAGATCACAGCTTCGCCGGACAGATCACTGCCTGGTGGATGGCCTTGAAGGGCGGTTTCTGGATCTGATACGGGACGCCGGGGGTATCGAAAAAAACGAACGCCGCTTTATTGGGGCCCTGTTCCGTGAATCCACGCCGGCTCTGGGTTTGGATATTCTTACCTGTGTCGAAGGTATCCTGAAGCAGATTGAGCGGGATATCGGCCGCCTGTACGGGTACGCCTTGCTCATCGGCAAGGATATAGACGATGCCGAAGCCGGGAGGCTCTGTAGACTTTTCTCATCCCCCCTGGATTCCGGTCTGTACTGCGATGATGAAGTGCGGAAAATTCTTGGTTATTACCTCCAATTTGATCCCCCCGGCCGGAATCCGTCCGGGCCGGAAGCCGGATATGCCCGTTTTAAAGCCTTCAAAGTCCCGGAAGGTTTTGGATCCCAGCCTTCCGTTGAGGCGGAACAGGCCCGGCGCGCTGATATTGTCAAAAAGCTGGAACTGGGTGGCCGGAAAGACGTTCTTGTCCTGGGGCCGGAATTTTCGGGAAAGCGGGCGGGACTCTACGAGTTTTGCGCCGGCGGCGCCCCGCCGCTGACGCTTCGGTTTACCGCGGGCAAGGGTTTGGCCGCTGTTTCCGATGCCTACAGTCCGGCGATTCGCGCTTTTCTTGCTGAACCGTCTCCCGAAGACCAGCGGGGGCCGGGGGGCGTCCCCGTGTTTTCCGGGGAACTGGAAGCCCTGTGGAACAGCCTGTTCCGGGACCGGCTCCACGGGGAAGCGCCCCTGTTTCTTTTGCGGCGGGCCCGCCGTTTCTTGGTCCTGCTCATAGATTCGTACCTTGAGGTTTCCGCTTCCCGGGGGCTTAGATCCGTCTTGATTTTGGAAAATATTGACAATGCGCCGGAAAGCGCCGCCCAGGTCGTGCAGGAGGCCCTGGAGCCATACGTGGTTACAGGACCGCTCGCGCCGCGGCTCGAAATTTACGGGACCTCGTCCGCCGGGGAAAATCTTTCCCCTTCCTGGGACCGTTTTTTCTCCCAGGTTATCCGCATGGAAGGGGAGGGGGCCGGTTATAACCCCGACATGTCCCGGGATCTGTGGGAAATATCCTACGCTTTTGCCCTGCTGGGCCGTTATTTTCCCGGTATTCTGTTTCCGCAGTTGTTGGCCGAAGAGGGCAAGTCCCCAGGCACGATCTCCCGGGCCCTGGCTATGCTGACCCGGGCCGGCATCGTGGATACCCCTCAGGATCCCCGGCCCCGGATTGCCCATTTTATTTCCCGGGCGGAGGAGATTCTTGGTGAACGGAAAGAGCTGATCCGCGGCATGGTCCGGAACCGTCTGTTGGATTGGGTGTTTTCCGACCGCCTGCGCCCCTGTTTCGCCCTGCTGGAGGCTCTTGCGGATATGGGGGACGGGGCGGGGATTTTCATGAACATCGCGCGGGGGGATGAACTTATCCTGCAATCGGTCGTTACCGACATGACCAACGGCACCTTTGCCGGAATTGGGGAAGCGGTTAGGGAGGGAAGGCTTGAGTCTGTCGTGGGGCCTCAGCGGGCCCCTACCGTGGCCTATCTGTACAAGATTCTCGGCGCCCTGCTGAACGGGAATGACAAGGATATTAGGGAGGCTTTCCGCGATCCCCCTGGGGAGAACTGGATCTATCCCCCCTTTAGGGCCCAGGTGCTGGTGAATACCGCGGCCTACCAGCTTGGAATTCGGGACATTGATGCCGCCCTTAATACCACTAAAACGGCTTTTATCCTAAGCCAACAGACGCCCTGGACCGGGCTTGCCCAATCCAACCGCCTTTTTTCGCTGGTTAACCTGGTCAAACAGCGCATGGAGGAAACCGTGGATTATGCGGATTTTGCGGTGGATCACGCGGAAAAAACCGCCAACCATGGGGAACTGGCCGTGGCGTCCTACTATGCCGCCGCCGTCCAAACCCTCTGCGGAAATCTTTCCCGGGCCGAACAACTCGCGGTCGCGGCGGAAAACCATGCCGTTACGGCAGGGCGGATGGAATGGGTCGACCGCGCCCGCTTTTTCCAGGGTAAAATCGCCTTTGACCTGGGCTGCTACCAGGATGCCCTGCGGATCTTCCAGGCTATCACGGGGAATCCCGCGGGGAACTCCTCGGTGGACAAGCTCTCGCTGCTGGAAGCCTGGGCGTACCGGGCGCGGCTTTACTCCCGGAATCCCCTGCTGCCCAAGCCTCCCGGCGGCGTTGATACGGGTCTTTTCGAACTTGAGGGCGCCTACCTGGCCGGGGATTACGCGCGGACCGCTGATCTGGCGGCGGCCCTGATGGAAACCCCGCCCGAAGAATCCCTTATCCACACAGAGCAGCCCGATTGGCACAGCGGTTTCGCCCAATGTGAATTCCTGCTTCTCCCCGTCCGGGAATTCTGGGACCGGATGGTCTCGGTGTACCGGGCGCTGGCCCTGTGCCGCCTTTCCGCCGCCGGCGGGACGGAGGCCCTTGGGATCATGCAGCGGGTCATGCGGAACGAGCGGTTTTCGGAGATGGATCCCTTCGACGCCTTTTATTTCTACGCATGGTACCAGGTACTCAAAGAATCCGGCGCGGCCCAGGTGGACATGAACACCGCGGTCAGCAAGGCTTTTAAGCGGCTCCAGCGCCGGGCAAGCAGGATTGATGATCCCAGGATACGGCAGTCTTACCTTACCCAGCCCTACTGGAACGGCGCCCTCAGCCTGGCCGCCCGCGAGCATAAACTTATTTAGCGTTTGCCCGCAAAGCCGGTTACGCCGCGGACAGACAGGGCCGGCGGTTAACCTCTGCTTTTCCCGCCTATGGAATATCGCATCGTGTATGCCCGCCCCGTTTTGAGACTTGTGTTTTCCGGCTCTTGGCTTTAGTGTAAGTGAATCCCCGCTCGGCAATGTCCGTCCGCGGGGCAGACGGGAAGAGCCGGGTAGAGGAGCTTTTTCCAAAACTAACCGGGTTTTGGGAAAAGCTCAAAGTTGTTCAGGAGTTTCAGTTTCCGGACAATAACCGTTTGAAAATAAGTCCGCATGAAGGGGGAACTTATGGGAGCAATCAAAAAAGTCAAGGTTGCGGTGGTAGGCTGCGGCGTTATCAGCGAGATTTACCTTACCAATATGACCAGCAAGTTTGAAATTCTGGACGTGGTGGGCTGCTGCGACATCATTAAGGAACGGATGGAGCGGCGGGCCGGCCAGTTCAACATTAAGCAGATGGTCATTGAGGAGATTCTTAACGACAAGAATATTGAACTGGTGCTGAACATTACGGACCCGGTGAATCACCACCTGGTGTCCAGCCAGGTTCTTAACGCGGGAAAGCACCTCTACTCCGAAAAACCTATCGATCTTTCGATAGAGGCCGCCCGCGGGCTGGTACAGCTTGCCGATAAAAACAATCTGCTTTACGGTAACGCCCCGGATACCTTCATGGGCCAGGCCATCCAGACCGCCCGGTTCTACCTGGATTCCGGTCTTATTGGCGACGTTACCTCGGTAACCGCCACGCTGAACCGGGATTCCGGTCTTTTGGCGGAACGTTACCCGTTTACCGCCCTCCCCGGCGGGGGCATCGGCCTTGACGTGGGCGTTTACTACATTACCGCCATACTCAGTCTGCTGGGCCCCGTTACCGAGGTTTCCGGCCTTGTTACCACAGTGAACCCCGAACGGACCCACTATATTCCGGAAAAGCCGGATTTTGGGGAAAAATTCCGGCTCCAGGCGGAAAACCTTGTGGTAGGGAGTTTCCGCTTTGCTTCCGGCGTTTTCGGGGCCCTCCACTTCAATTCCTCCAGCATCGGGAACGAAAAACCCCAGATCACCATTTTTGGTACCGAGGGTATCCTCTACCTGCCCGATCCAAACCAGTTTGGCGGCGAAGTCAAGGTTGTCCTTAAAGGCCACCCCGAGCCTGTTACCCTGCCGTGTACCCACGCTTTCTCCAAAAACAGCCGGGGCATTGGTCCGGCGGAACTGGCATGGTCGCTGCGAAACGGCCGCCGTCCCCGGACGAGCAAGGAAATGGCATTTCACGGCCTGGAACTTCTGCTGGGCCTCTACAAAAGCTGTGAAACCCGGCAGTCCTACACCATGACCAGCACTTTCCAGCGTCCCGCGCCCATACCGCGGGGCTACCTGGAGGAAAACTACGGTTCTTCCGCGGAGGCGGGCCTGGCGATCTAACGGCCTGCCGCGCGGTTATCCGGAACGCCGTTTGGCGCCGCCGCGTAACCGCGCCGGGAGTCTGATTATCGGGCGTCCTTGGGACGCCAAAAGCGGTTCCTTAGCAGTTTGCGGGGCAAAAAACCGGATGAAAACCGGTTTTTGGTGTCGTATGCGCGAAGCGGCAAACTGCCGGAGAAGCCCCGCCGCGGGGGAGAAATGGCATCCGATTATGACACGGGTCGCTATTGTAGAAGATGATTTTGCCGCTCAGGGGCTTTTGCGGGATTATCTGCGCCGTTACGGGGCGGAAAACCAGGAAGCTTTTGAGATCATCTCGTTCCGGGACGGCGCGGAAATTATCCAGGATTACCAGAACCGGTTCGATATAATACTGTTCGATGTGCAGATGGAAAACATGGATGGTTTTACCGCGGCAAAACATATCCGGGCGGTTGATGAACACGCGGTTTTTATTTTCGTTACCAACATGGGGCAGTACGCAATCAAAGGGTACGAGGTGGACGCCCTTAGCTATCTGCTTAAACCGGTTCCCTATTTCGCCTTTTCCCGGGAAATAAAACGTTCCCTGCAGCGCCTGCGAAAAAACAAAACCCGGTATCTTACCCTGTACAATGAAAACGGATTTATCCGGCTGGAAATGATGAAGATTTTGTATGTGGAACGGGACCGGCACCGGGTTCTGGTATATATGGAACACCATGTCTACTCCGCAGTGGGGACGATTAAAGACATGGAGGCCCGGCTGGAGGGCGGACAATTTTTCCGCTGTAACTCCGGTTATATCGTCAACCTGGCCTATGTAACGGAGCTTAAGAATAACTTTGTCCTGGTGGGAAAATACCGGCTGTCCGTCAGCCGCCCCAAAAAGAAGGCTTTTATGAAGGCCCTGACAGACTATTTTGGGGGCAGTCTTGCATGAGCGCCGAATCCCTTCCCGATATACCCCGGCTTTACACTGCCCTGGCGGAATGGGCCGCCTGCGCGGTTTATATCCTGATATTAAAAAAACGTTTTTCCGGCTTCCGGATGGTTCTGGGCATCGTCCTGGGCCTGCCCTTCCAGGCGATGATCCAGTGCGCCGCCGGGGCTCTTCCCCTGGCGTTTTGGATACCCGGCATGATCGCGGCGGCGGCGGGCATGTACGGCATGATCCGCGCCAATTCCGGCGTTGCCCCGCGGGACGCGGGATACTGCTGCGTAAACGCCTTTATTCTGGCGGAATTCGCCGCATCCCTAAGCTGGCAGCTGCATTGTTACTTTTTCGCGGCGCGTACCAGCGCTGTTACCCCCGCGGGCGTTTTGTTTACCCTGCTGGTGTACGGGGCTGTTTTTGTGTTTATGTTCTTTTTTGAACGCCGCCACATGGAACCCGGGGGCAGGCTCCTGGTCCGCCGCAAAGAACTATGGGCCGCGGCCCTTATCGCCGCGGCAACCTTTGTGATGAGTAATATCAGCTTTGTAACCGCCAACACCCCCTTTAGCAGCCGCCTGGTACCGGAACTGTTTTATATCCGCACCCTGGTGGATTTTTGCGGACTGGTTATTCTCTATACGCATCAGGAACAGCGCCGGGAAATGCAGCTTCAACTGGAACTGAAGGCGATGGAAAGCGTCTTGCAGCGCCAATTCGCCCAATACCAGCACTCCCGGGAAAGCATGGATATTATCAACCGTAAATACCATGACATGAAACATCAAATTGCGGTTATCCGCGCCGAAGGAGATCCGGCCAAACGGTCGGCATACCTTGACGCGATAAACCGTGAGATCGAGCAGTACGAGATTCAGAACAAAACCGGCAACGGCGTACTGGACACGGTGCTTGCCGCCCAGGGCATGATCTGCAGGAAAAACGGCATTTCCCTGACCTGTGTCGCCGACGGGTCCCTGCTGGACTTTATGGACGTGATGGATATTTGTTCGATTTTCGGCAACGCCCTGGACAATGCCGTCGCGGGGGCTCTTACCACGGCGGACCCGGACAAGCGGCTTATCCGGGTTGCCCTGTATTCCCAGAACAAATTTATCCTGATGCGTTTTGAGAATTACTTTGAAGGGGAAATCCGGCTGGAAAACGGCCTGCCCGGTACAACCAAAACCGGCAAGGGCGGCCACGGCTTTGGCCTAAAAAGCATACGTTACACCGCCGAAAAATACGGCGGCTCCATGACCGTCAACGTCGAGGAAACGTGGTTTATCCTGCGGATTCTGCTGCCCCTGCCCCAGGCCCTGCCGGTGTAAGAGCGCCCCTTGTCCGCCGCCGGATCGTGAATAATCATAAAAGCTTCGCTCTTGTATGTCTCCGTCATAGTTTCTCCCCTTATCATCAGACATACCTATATACGTATCACACCGGGTGTTATACGCAAGTTTTTTTGAAATAGTTGGCTAAAATACTTGACAAAAATATAAAAAGATGGCAATGTTCTTTTATGGAGAATATTATGAAAGTATTTAAATCCGTACTTGTTTTTTCAATTGCACTCTTTTTCTCATGTGAAACTTTTAGTAGTTTTTATGATCAATGGCAGGATACAAATGTTTTACAAAATATCATTACATTAAAGGAAGGTGAAGAACCGAAAATTAGTAGAAGTAATAATTTAGACGATGATTTTTTTGAAATATTATCGAATAATTATATATGTATTGGGACTACAAGTTTTAACGGACCTGATGATAATATAGTAGCTGATATAAAAAGACAATGTAAAATAAATGGCGCTACGCTCGCAATTTATGATAAAAGTTATACAGATACTCGTTCTGGAATATATTCATCTGGCAGTTATGTAAGTAGTTATAATATTCGAAGATATGATTACGGTGTATATTATTTTGTTCAAAGGACATTTATTCCAGTATTTGGCTGGCGACTAACAGATTTAGACAATAATGATCGCCAAATTTTTCATAGAAATACAGGCGCAATAGTATATGTTGTCATAAAAAACAGCCCTGCATTTTATGCAAATATTGTAAAAAATGATATAATTGTTCGAATTAATGATCATATAATAAATACTATAGATGAATATTAGACTTGTTCGCTAACCGTCTAAAGTGATATAATCGAGACATGGGAAAAGGGAAAAAGGCGCCTGACGCCAAGGTTGAATCATTTAAGCGGCTGTACGGGGTAAAACCTGATACATTTGAAAAGATGCGGTCAATTCTCCAAAAAGTGTTCGATATTTTGCACAGACGCGGAGGGAAACCGCCGAAACTGACCATTGAGGACAAGTTGTATATCACCTTGAAATACCTGCGGGAGTACCGGACGATGGAAAGCATCGGCGCTGACTA
>JAISLX010000089.1 GCA_031277045.1 Treponema sp. | reverse complement strand
ATTGACGACCGCAATTTTTGCAGCGGTAATTTTGTTTGCTCTTGTTCTTTTTCCCATTTCTGGTTATGTTAGGGCTGTGGCAATGGGGGCACTTGATTTCTATGGTGATTTGCATCATTCCATAGTATTTCCTTGTGCCCCTGTTGTCTTTACCCCCTTATCATACTTTTTAGATCACCTTCGTTTGTTTTTGTTACAGCCTCATGGACAGTGCCTATGATTCCAAAACGATTGACGAATACATCAGAGGGCGCGGCCGCATACCGATAAGTAATCCGAACAAACGGAAAGACAATGACCGTCCTCCGCCGGACCCGGCGAAACAGGAACGATATAACATACGAACAACGGTAGAACGGGCAAATTCCCATTTGAAAGACAGTCTTATTCCCCGTTCAATATAGGTGAAAGGTTACCAGAAAGTATCGTTTGTTTTAATGGTTGCGGTAATATGTCTGGCCGCCCTGAAGTATCTCCAATTATTCATTTAGGAGTTTTGGAACAAGCTCAGGGACCTATCACGGATTGGATGGTACACATCTCCAGGCATATCTGGATGAATTCTGCTACCGAATAAACCGCCGGTTTTTCACTGCCCAGTTATTTGACCGTCTCCTCTGTGCCTGTTCCTCAACAAGCACAATCACTTATAAACAATTGATTTCGGAAACATTTTAATAGTCATAAAAAGCAATCATTTACGGGGAAGACAGAGTTCCCCTATGATCTATCGTTTACACAAAATAAATTATAAGACATGTGCCTCAGTTCCCGCCGGGGGCGCCGCCGATAGGCGGCTCTGCTCTCGTACCGAAAGTACGACGCTGTGAACGGATTTTCGGTCTAAACATTCCTAAACCGTCGTAAACAACCAGAGCGTTTTTCCTTCTTGATTGGAGGGCCGTCCATGCCCCAGAGCCTGTTCCGGAAAATTTACCACCACTGAAAAAGTTGTACCCGAATTTTCGGATCGAGGTATGGAACCGACCAGTATAATAAATTTCCTATCTAACGAAGATACCCAGGAGCAAGCTCCTGGGTATCTTCGTTGGCGCGCTCAATTGTTTTGCCCTTCTTGATAACGCTTCCACATGCCGTCATCCGGCCAGGGGTTCGGTGAACATGCTGCGGGTCCCGTTTCGCCGGTATGCAGTATCGACGTTTTCGGTGTGGCCGGGTTGTACCGGTAACGGCTCCCGCCTGCCCAAGCAATTGAGGGTTTCTCGTCCATACAGACTACCGGGCGGGTTTCATCATAGGGCTGGGCATAGACGGCCGGTATGTCCTTCATGGCTGCCACAAACGCGCCGTTGTGTTGCGGGGGGATACACCGGTAGTCCTTCAAATAGGGTGTAAGTTGACGCTCCATTTTCCGGATTGTGTAAAAGCTTCCCGCTCATGCCGTTCTTTCGGGGTGAGTGTTATGTTTTGCTTGGTTCGTATCAAAAATACTACTGTTTCCCTCATCGCATGTGAAGTTTTAGATGTTACAAGATAGTAGTAAGACCACAAGAGAACAATTTTTTAAGCGGCTGTTGTTTAAAAACTTCAGTTTCTGAACAACCCTGTTATGCTATTTCAGCGCCGCCACACCCGGCAGGGGGCGGAAGGCTTTGAACGAAAAGTATTTGAAGGGGTGGATGTCCAGGGCGTTGGGATACCAGCCGTCCAGTTCGCCGGTGTCAACGATGTTTATCGCCGGGCTGTGGGAAATGGGGATCACCGTGCCCCGGTTCAGGAGCAGTTTTTCCGCCGCCGCCAGGGTGGCGTAGCGTTCCGTGCCGTCCTGGGACATGGATTTTTCCATCAGTTCCTCGTAATCCGCGTCATTCAGGCCGGCGTCGTTCAGGTTGGAGTCCCGGCGCCATATTTGCAGGAACGTGTAGGGATCGGCAAAATCGCCGATCCAGGTGGAAAAACCTACCCCGTAACCGGGGGTCTTGAGGGACTGAAGGTACAGGCGGTCGGGTACTACCTCGATTCGTACCGGCACCCCCAGGTGTTCGTTCCAGGCTACGGCCATCAGTTCCCCAATCCGGGTGGATTCCGGGTAGGCGGCAAGGCGAATCACCAGTTCCGGCAGGCCTTCCCCCCGGGGGAAACCCGCGTCTTCCAGCAGGCGGAGGGCCTCTTCAATATCGGTGTTTTCCAGTCCCTCGACTTCGGGGTAGCCCAGGATAGGGTAGATAAGGGTTTTGGCGGGCAGATAGTATCCTTCCCGCAGGTTCTCCCAGGGCAAGGCTAAAATAAGGGCCCGGCGAAGGCGGTAATCGTTCCAGGGCTCTTCCGCGGACCGGATAAAGTAGTAGTGGGTGGCGAACATGGGGTTTACGACGATGCCGGATCGATCCGTCAGGGTTTCAAGATCCACGACGCCGCTGATCCAGCGGACCTCCCCGGAATTCCACCGGGCCGAAGCCTCGCCGGCGTCGTCGATGTAGAGGACCGTGATCTGGTTCAGGTTTACCTGCCGGGAGTCCCAGTACTGGGTATTTTTGGCCAGGACCAGGGAATCCGGTTCCGCCCCGATGCGATTGGGACCGGATATGTAAAAAGGTCCATTGGATATGGGGGGAGCGCCGGACCAGTCGTCCTTGTTCAGCATGGAAGGATGTACCGGACTAAAAGAGTGGTGGCACAGCATGGCGGGAAAAAACGAGGCCGGCGCCGTTAGGCGGACGATAAGGGTCTTGTCCCCCGCCGTTTCGATGCCGATACCGGAGGAGTCCGCCGTTTGACCGGTACGGTACTCCCGCGCCCCCTTTATCACGTCAAAAAGGCTTGAATAGGGGGATTCCCGCCGGGGCGCCAGCAGGGAAATCCAGGCGTCACGAAAATCCTGCGCGCGCAGGGGATCCCCGTTCCAATACCGGGCGCCGTCCCGGATGTGGAAAGTCCAGGTTTTTTTGTCTTCCGACAGTTCCCATTTTTCCGCCGCGCCGGGTACGGGTTCCATCGTGTAGGGGTGGTAGGAAAAAAGCCCCTCGTAAAGGGCGGTGTACAATTGGGCCTCACTGGCGATAAACGATTTGCGGGGGTCCAGTTCCAGTTCCCCTCTGCTAAGGGTGATGGTAATCTGGTCCCGCCGGATCTGCCGGGGCCGGGTTTCCGCGGCGCCGGGGCCCCTGTTCTCCTGGTCCGGGCTTTCCGGTTTGGAAAGAACCGTTTCCGGAAGCTCCGCCGGCGGCGTCTGGCAGGCGCCCAAAGCGAACAGGATAATCAGCGCGGCACAAGAAAAACGATACGACCAAACCATGTTACGCTCCCGGAGCAATACCCAGTCTTTTCATTTGCTCCTCTTCCTCTTTCCTGGCATTGTATTCGTGACGGATCTGGTTTGCCCGGATAATGGCGTTCTTAATTGTGGCCAGTTCCGGTCTAATACCTTTCACCTTATCCCGTTCCCCATCGGCGGCCTCGGCCTTAAAGTAATCATCCATAGCGCCAAGGAGCCTGTGGGTATTTTGCACATCCCGGATCAGACGATCCAGTATCTGGGTCAGCTGTTCATCGGTCATGTCCGCCAGCTTCGCGGCGGCCGGTCCGTGGGCGGCATAGCTTGTTACAATCCGGATCCGCTTGTTCATCTCCGCGCGAAATACGGAATAGTTGACATTCTCCTGTACCATGATGCCCCGGATATTGTCCATGTACCTGAGCGGAAAAACGACCGGGTCCGGTTCTTTGCCCATGATCTGCTGCATAAGGCGCCGGAGTTTTTGCCAGACGGTTTTTTTCCGGCTGGAGAGCAGCGCCTCGTTTTCGTCCAGTTTGGGGGCGATTTCCGACATGGTGGTTCCGGTATTTCCGATAACCTGCAGGCCGTCCAGCAGAATTTGCTTAAAAGAAGCCTCCGGTTTTTCAGGCTTTGGCTTGGTTTCCTCCACCTGGAGGTATTTCAACACCTTTTCCCTCAGCGCCGGCCCGTCCTTTGAATAGTCTTCTTTAATGACTTCTTCCGTCAGTTCGGGGTAAAAGATCCTGCCGGGCAGGACGGAATTGAATTTCTTTTTGATGTTCCCCAGCGTGGCTTCTTCGGGACTCATGTCCGCTGTCAGCGCGGCCCGGAGGTTGAACTTGTAGGACTCCCGGTGATAATCGCTGAGCGCTTTAAGATGCCCCATGATGGTGTTCGTGGTCTTGGAAATCTTGCCGAGGGATTCGTTAAAAAAGCTGGCGGTCATGGGGTCCAGACCGTTTTTCGCCGACAAGATCAATTCCATTACCGCCTTGGTCATGGGGAAGGGGGAATCTATCGAAAGGTGGGACCAGTCAATGAATTTTATAAGACCCAGTATCCGTTTGATCCGGTCCAGATTGAGGAATTCTATGTTGAACTGGTAAAAGTTGACCAGAAAGTCCAATTGGTTGTCGTAGTTGGCAAGGCGGATGCTTAACTGTTCTATCCGCTCCGCCTCGTTAAAGGCGGCGGATTCCGGCACTTCCAGTTCGCTGATTCTGGCTTCCTGCTTGTAGGGGTCCTCGTGGATAAGCCCTTTTTTTAGAAAAACATTGTAAAGCGTAGTGTAGGAAATCTGGAAGGTTCGCAAGTCTTCTTTAAAATTGACCAGCTCGGATTTTTCAATCCAGTCCGCCCGGGCCTGCAAAGCCTGCGAAAGCAAACTGGGATAATTGTCATTTTCTGCCATCTCCTTAAAGTATGCACTGATTCACGCGCTAACGCAATGTATTGGACTTGTTCGATAACCCGGTTGGTTATCTGCCAGCCAAAGGTTGGTTCCAAGTCTCTCAAAAAAACACGGATTTCGGACAAAATCCGTGTTTTTTGTTGTTTTTAAGCGGTGGTTGTTCAGAAACTGAGGTTTCTGAACAGCTCTATTCTATGTTCCGAAAACAGGCCCGTACCACGGCAAAACGCCGTCCGCAGGCATTCTGAAGGTGGAATCCCGGTCGGCGCGGTAAAAATCTCAAAAAACCGCGAAAAAACCATGTAAAAACGCCTTTCCGCCCCTCTATATAACGGGGATGAATTACCCCGGCGCGGACCGGCGGGGTTCTTCGTTCGAGAAGAAAAAGTCCTACGGACTTCTCTCATTTTGCACAGGGGAGGTCTCAACCCCGCCATCATTGGTGTAGAAATTGAACCGCCCAAACGTTCCCCCGCGAGCCGGCGAGCGGATTCTTGAGCATTCGACTCCCTTCGAATAAAGCTTACCGGATTGTATATAAAAATGTACATTCAATG
>JAISLX010000081.1 GCA_031277045.1 Treponema sp. | reverse complement strand
GCCGTTGATGCTGGCGTAAAAGATGCGTCTTTGCGGGTAATCAATAATGAGCCTCCGGACATTGTAGATACTGCGACAAAAATGGCGATAGGAGCTGGGTATGCTCTTGCCGGGACTGGGAGGTATCGGTACTGTATCTGCTGTTATTCTTGGTGGCGTGGCGGGCATGAAGGTAAGTGAATTGGTGTCTACTAAAACGAGAGAACTGGAGGACCAGTTGTTTGGGCAGCCAAAATGAATTCAATAACTGATGGTTATCAAATCAAGTTCAACCCAAAGGGGAATAAAGTAATGGCAACGCTTGGATTGATGGCTGGGCTTGTGGTTTTGGTGTCCACCCTTGCTGTTAACTTTTCATTCCTTTCTTTAATTGTAGCTATACTGCTTTGTTGTGGTTCATTCTCTTCATTTTTTTCGTATTATACATTTGATAAAAATTATTGTACTATGCATTGGTTCTCTTTTGTATGGAAAATACCAACCATGTCTATTAGCGCAGTAGTATGCCACAATTGGGGTACATATTTTTTTTACTTTAACGATGGATCAAAGGCAGGGAAAGCTTGGATGATGGCAGCGTTTTTTGAACATTCGAAAGTAAAGAAAATTTGCGCGTTTATTCAAAGCGTAAACCCCTACTGTGTGGTAGAGATATAGAAATACGAACGGAAACGGGCAGCAAAGGGGAAATGAAACTATGAACCAGAAGAAATGTATTGTTGTTTTTTGTCTTCTATTATTGTTATTAGAAAAGCTCTTGGGACAATCTACAACAGAGGACTCTATAGAAGGGATTTATTTGGGAGGAGTGGCTTCTCCTATTGGTATCAAGGTTGAAAAACTGCCTGATGGGAATTACATATTTACAGACATTGGAAGAAAGTCTAATGGAGAAATAATAAGCAGTGAATGGCAATCCGCCTATGTAATAGAGAATCATAATTCAACCTATTTTTTCTATTGGCATTTAGGTCGTGAAGATCCGGATGATCCTACGACTAATCATATAATAGTTTATAATGTAACTATTGACAGGAGAAGGATGACAGGGACCCGTTTTTTCCCCTATTCAGAAAAATTAAGATATGAGCCGGTCAGATACGAAAAAACAATGAGATTTCCCTATCATGAATATGAGTATCACGGAGACGAACCGCTGACAAAGAAACAGCAGAGCGGTTGGGAATGATAGGGGAAACCATGATACGACTGGATACACCCTACGAATACAATAGGCGTGGCAGCATATGACGTCGGCAGGAAACCCGACTCTGCCAGGCGCGGGAACTCTGGCGCCGGCGGCAGACCTCCCAAATTCCCCCGCATACCCTTACCTTTGACCGCGTGAGAGAGTCTCCCCACTATGGGTGAGAGGGTGTCCCCATATAGGGGCCGTGGCCGCAAAGTTACGTTCCGCGGCCCCAAGCCCTGGTTCCGCGGCCCCAAGTCATCGTTCCTGGGAACCAAGCCCTGGTTCCGTGGCACCAAACCTCCGCGCCGTGGAACCAAGCCATCGTTCCCAGGAACGAAACCGTGGTATAATGGACTTGTTCGATAACCCGGTTGGTTATCTCACGAGTCTTCCAAAAAACACGGATTTTTGACAAACGCCGGGCCGCCCGCGCCCAACCCTTATGCAAAAACCGGGGTTTGTGCTACACTCAGGTAGAATAACCGGTTTTAAAACCCGGTTGGCGCGGCAGCGCCGTTCCCCCGGCTGCTGTTTAGAAACCGGCGTTTCCGGACAGCTTTATTCGAAAGGGGGTTGGACCCCCAGTATAAATTTTGAGATAACGAGGTAGCGACATGGTTATTTTGACGTTGAACTGCGGGTCTTCATCCGCCAAGTATCAGGTATACGACTGGGAAGCCAGGGACATTCTGGCGGTAGGTATTGTGGAAAAGGTTACGCTGGGCGGGTCGTTCATCAGCCACAAGGTAAAGGGCAGGGAAGAAATTACGTTCAACCAGGACTGCCCTACCCATACGGACGCGGTAGATCTTATCATCAAGACCCTGACCAGCAAAGAACACGGCGTTATCGGCGATATGGGCATGATTGGGGCGGTGGGCCACCGGGTACTCCACGGCGGGGACAAGTTTACCCAGAGCGTGATTGTGGATGACGCGGCGATGCGGGCTTTTAACGAAGTAAAGGACCTGGGACCCCTGCACAACCCGGCCAACATCATGGGGATAGAGGCGGCCAAGAAGGTACTGCCCACAATCCCCCACTGCGCCGTCATGGATACGGCCTGGCACCAGACCATGCCGCCGGAATCGTTCCTCTACGCGGTACCCTACGAGTGGTACGAAAAATATTCGGTACGGCGCTACGGTTTTCACGGGACTAGTTTTCTTTACACCGCCAAACGGGCGGCGGCCCTGCTGGGGAAGGACCCTTTTACAACCAACCTGATCATCTGCCACCTGGGGAACGGTTCCTCGATTAACGCGGTAAAAAACGGCTGTTCTTTTGACACATCAATGGGTATTACGCCGCTTGAGGGCCTTGTGATGGGGACTCGTTCCGGGGACGCGGACATGGCGATGCCCTTCTATGTGATGCGCAAGACCGGCATGAACGCGGCGGAGGTGGAAAACGCCCTGAACAAAAAAAGCGGGCTTTTGGGGATTACGGGTAAGTACGCGGACCGGCGGGACATTCAGAAGGCCAAGCTGGAAGGCGACAAGCGGGCCCTGCTGGCCCAGGATATGGAAGCCCACCGGGTTAAAAAGTACATCGGCGCGTACCAGGCGGTACTGGGCCGGGTGGACGCCCTGGTCTTTACCGCGGGGGTGGGGGAATTCGCCTGGTTTATGCGGGAAAAGATACTCAACGGCCTTGAAGGCATCGGCGTGGTTTACGATCCCAAAAAGAACGAGATGTCCCATACCCGGAACGCGGAAACAATTATCAGCAAGGCGGAGTCCAAAATCCCCATTTACATCATCCCTACCGACGAGGAACTGGTAATGACCGAGGATGCCTACGCCCTGATGTCGGGGACGTACAAAGTTCACACCGAATTTACCTATTCGTTCCAAAGCAAGGACTACGTGAACAAGGGCCGGGCGGCGGGGCTTGGCGCGGAACTTGCCAAGCATCCGGAACTTAAGGAGATCATCGCCCTTCCCCGCTAGGGGCTGGTTTACGGGGTAGCTATGCTGGAACCAAATCTTGCTCCAAAACTGTTCTGTGTCGGCAACGTTATGGTGGATTCTTTCGCCTCCGCGGACGAGGAATTTGCCCGCCGTTACGGTATTAACGAGCCGGTACAGCACATTGAACACAGCCGTCTTGCGGCGGCTATCGGGGAATTGCCGGAAGCGGTTTCCTGTTCCGGCGGGGGGGCCGCCAATGTGGCGAAGATCGCGGCCCTGCTGGGGACCAGGGTACACTTTACCGGGGCGCTGGGAACCGATGAACCGGGCCGTTTTTTCGCGGGGGAACTGAAGGAGGCAGGGGTGCGCCTGAACCTTCTCCCCCGGAAAACCCCCACCGGCCGCTGCCTCATACTAAAACTGGGAGACGCCGTCCGTATCGCGGCGGCCCCCGCCGCCGCGCTGGAACTGGACGCGGATGACATCGACAGGGAGGATATTCGGGACGCCGCCGCGGTGGTCATCGACGGCTATCTGATGGGCCGCCAAAAGCTGGTCCGCTATATTTTGGAAACGGCAAACCACTGCGGTACTACAGTGGCCCTGGACCTGAGTTCCGTACCGATAGCCCGGGAACGGGCGCACGAAATACTTACCTACAGCCGCGTCTACCCGCTGATCCTGTTTATGAACGAGGATGAGGCGGGGGCCTTTTTCCGGACCATAAGCAGCCATGAGGACGCCGGCGGCGGGGAGGAACTTGACGGGGAGATGTCCGATTTTTTCCGGGGCCTTACGGCCAACGAACTGTTCCCCATCGTGGCGATTAAACGCGGGAAACGGGGGGCCGTGGTGTTCGCCGCGGGAAGAATCCACCGGGAAAATGTCTTCGCGGTAAAACCCAGGGACAGTACCGGCGCGGGGGACGCCTTTTGCGCGGCTTTCCTTTCCGCCTGGATCCGGGGCAGAACTCCGGGGGAATGCGCCTCCCTGGGCAATAAAGTTGCCCGGGAAACGCTGACAGTCCCCGGCGCCGCAGTAAACCGCGCAAGAATCGCCGCCTTGGGAAAACCGCTGAACAGGGCATAAGGCCGCCCGCCGCACGTTCGTGAAGACGCCGGAGCAAGGCACACGCGGGCCTGACGCGCGTTGTATGGGCCCTGCCTTCCAAATGAAGCCCCGGACACGGCGCCGCCTTTCCGGCGGAATTTGCGCTTGACGACATTATTGGAGACCCGGTATACTGCACCCAGTTGTAGTTGCCAGAGGAGAATTAAGGTTCAATGACTAATATTTTAAGCGGTTGTTCTTCAAAAAGCTCAGTTTCCGGACAACTTTATCGTTTTATTAGTCTTTACCCCCCCCCACGTCCGTTAAGTAATTTCCCCCGAAATTTTCACGTAACAATCCAAACACCTTAAGAAAAACCCGGTATCACGGGGGAATTGTCATCGTGGCATTACCTGTATCATTCGCACGAAAAATTATTTGAAGGGGGCTTAAAACCCCCCAGAACTTCAGTTTCTGAACAGTAACTGCATCTACTCAGGAGGATGACGTGAGAAAAAGTTTTATTGCGGCGGCTGCGCTGGTTCTGATCCTGCTCCCCCTTTCGACGGAGGCCCAGACTGCGGAAAACGCGGAGTTCCAGTACTTGTCCATTGACATCGGCTACGCGCCGGGCTGGAGCCTGGCTGCTACAGGCGGCGGCCAAAAAATGCCCGCGCTTTTCGGCCTTAACATCAGGGTAAGCGACAAACTGAGCGCCGGTATTCAGACATTGACCGAAAGTGCTACTGTCAGCGACAATTTCCTGCTGTTAAAGTACACGTTCCTGCCCAAAGTCCGGGCTACGCTGGGTTTCGGTGTGCAGGGTGCTGATCCGGCAAGCAGCGTCGGGTTTGAGGTTATTCCGCTCAGCCGGTCGGTAGGCGGGCTGGCGGCGACGGAATTCAAGGCGGCCGTTAAATACAACGCGCCTTTTAACGACTTAACAAAGGGCAAAATTCTCTTTGCCCTCGCGTTTGGCATAGGCTTTTAGCCTGCCGCGCTTATGGGAAAGCGGTCCTTTTGACCGCTTTTTCATAAGCCGGCTGCCTGCGGCAGCAGTACGGACCGGGCTATGTTCCTTCCCGCCGCTTCCCCCAGCAATTCCCCAATAATCGCCACGGCGAAGGAGGCGGCTGTTCCAGCGCCCCGGCTGGTGATAAGTTTCCCGTCAATAACAACCGGCTCCTCCGACCAAAAACCCCCGGCAATGTCCTTTTCCATTCCCGGATAACAGGTAAATCGCCTGCCCTCCAGAAGCCCCAGGGGGGCCAAAACCAGCGCCGGGGAGGCGCAGATGGCGGCGGTAATTTTGCCGCCCCGGACCATTGCCCCGG
Organism: Treponema sp.; assembly: GCA_031277045.1. The sequence continues at coordinate 2,624 of JAISLX010000081.1, read as the reverse complement.
TAAGAGCCGTTACGTCTCCGGAAGCCGCCAGATTCGGGGCTCCCGGAAGGCCGCCGGGAAGCAGAAGGGCGTCCAAACTCAGGCAGAGCCGGGAAATGCCGCCGGCTTTCTCCGCCAGTTCCGCCAGCGTAGTGTCCGCCTGGATGCTTATGCCGTGGGAACCGGTTACCAGGCGCGTTTCCCCAACGGCGGCGGCGGTAACGTCCAGCCCCGCCCGGCGCAGATAGTCAATAGGAGTTACCGCCTCCACCTCCTCAAAGCCCTGAGCCAGCAAAACAAGCGCTTTTTTAGTCATAAAAACCTCCGGAAACATTGTACAGCGGAGCGTCCCTCCGCAAAAGGCGTTCTAAAACGATCCCAACCCTTCCAGGGCTCAACCTGTACCGTGAAACGGCGTAAAACGGCTTGACAAAAAATCCAACATACGGCACTGTACGCAAACCAAATCGGGGATATACATTCGAAAGTCCGGTTTTTTCGGATGAGCTTAAATTTTTGGATACCCTTACGCCGGATCAGTTGTTTTAGTCCGGTATAACCTGAACGGAGAGGGATATGGAACAGACCTTTATCGAAAGAATGGAAAAATCCCTGACGGAGCTCAAGACCGAGATCATCGGTAATCTGATGACCAACAGTGAAGACTTTAAGGAAATTGTGGAAGGCATGGACCCCAAAGACCTGGCGGACATTGCCTCCGATGATATTGACCGTAAGATGATCGAGGCTATCGGCTCCCAGGAACTAAAACGGCTCAAACTGATCGATTCCGCCTTGACGCGGATCCAGCAGGGCAAATACGGGCTTTGTATTAAGTGCGGCAAACGGATCCCCCAGGACCGGCTGGCGGCGATTCCCTACGCCCTTATGTGTATCGAATGTAAAATTGCCGAGGAACGCCGCAACCGCTAGCAGCCTGTTGCGCTTGTGGATTTTGCGCCTCCAATGAAGAACCCCGGCTATGCCCTAAACTTGACCCATAAAATCAAGCGAGGTACTCCCGGTAGAGACCGGCAGGATAGACAGCCTCATAAGCCCTATCCATATATCGCCTTCGCTCCGGTTCGTCCCCTACAAAGACCGCAAGGCCGTTACCGCCTCCGGGCCGAAATTATTCCGTTTTTCACGTTCTCCCCGGAAATCAGGAAGGCGGTGTAACCACCAACGCCATAGAATCGGTGAACTACACCATTCAAAATATCATAAAACACCGCCTGTCATTCCCGAACGGCGAGGCGGCTATGAAGCTGATATTCATGGGCTTGAAACCCATATCCAAAAAATGGATCATGCCCATACGACCACACCCAGGACCGTACCGTCCCCTACCCCGCCGCCTTTCTTCCGCTCCAGCCCCGGCTCGATTCCCGGGCCCTGACAAAGTCCCGGTATATGCCGCCCTGGGCCATAAGCTCATCGTGGGTTCCCTGCCGGGCGACCGTTCCGTCCGCGATGACCAGTATCCTGTCCGCGTGGCGTATGGTGTTAAGACGGTGGGCGATAACCAGCAGGGTTTTGCCCCGGCAAAGCTCGCTTATCGCCTCCTGGATATAACTTTCGTTGTCCGCGTCCACGCTGGCGGTCGCCTCGTCCAGGATGATGATGGGCGCGTCTTTCAGGATACAGCGGGCAATGGAGATGCGCTGTTTTTCGCCCCCCGAAAGGGTCGCGCCCCCTTCGCCGATTATCGTATTGAAGCCATTGGGCAGGGCCATGATAAAGTCGTAGCACCGCGCTTTTTTTGCGGCCTCGATCACATCCGCCTCGGATGCGTCCGGGCGGCCCATGCTGATGTTGTTGTAAATCGTATCCTTAAACAGGTACACCCGCTGGAACACCATGCTGATATGGGCCATCACATCGCGTAAGGGCACCTCCCTAATATCCTTGCCGCGGATAAGCACCCTGCCGGACTGGACATCCCAAAACCGGGCGAGGAGGTTCGCAATCGTGGTCTTCCCGCCGCCTGATGGGCCGACCAGGGCAAGCATGTTGTTTTTTTCCAGGGAAAATGAAACATGGCGGATCACTTCCTTTTCGCCGTAGCCAAAACTTACGTCTTCAAATTCAATTTCCGCAGTTTTGCTTTGCGGGGGAATGTGATCCTTCCCCTCGTCGGGAAGCTGTTTTTCGGCAAAGACCGCTTCCAGGCGGTCAAGGCAGCTATTCATCACCGTAAGCCGGGGGCTTTGGCTGTAAAATGCTTTGAGGGGGGCGAATACGTCGAACACAAAGAGCAGGACCCCCGCCACAAAGATGGCGCCGATGATCCCCGCAGCATTGAGGTACAGGGAAAGGGCGATAAGGCCCGCGGTCCCCAGGGCGAAAACCGAATCGATCCAGGACATGGGCGGTATAAGGGCTTTTTCCAGTTCCAGGCTGGTATGGCAGGTCTCCCGGAAGTTATCGGAAAGTTCCTTCGATTTTTCACCCAGCAGGTTGTAGGTTTTAATGATTCCGATGCCTTCGGTAAAATCCAGCACCGCTTTGGTAAGATTTTCGTTCTGCTCCTGGCGCTTGTGGGATTCCCGCTGGGCGTGCTTCCGTAACCATTTTCCAAAAGGTATAATCGCAAGAATAACTGCGGCCGCGCCGATGCCAAGCCACACATTGAAGGCAAGCAA
>JAISLX010000066.1 GCA_031277045.1 Treponema sp. | reverse complement strand
GCAGGCCCGGCTGGGGCCCGGTTCGGGCCGGTTTCAGGAACGGTACTTAAACGAAAGCATTCGGAACACCGCGGGCTTTTTAAGCGCCGAAATGGACCTGGCCCATGTGCGGACCCTGGCAGTAACGGGTTCCGATGCCCGGCTGGCGGCGGAGCTTGCCGGTACGGAGCTGAACGAAAACTGCCGGATCATAGACCGGCAGGCCTTTATCGCCTTCGCCGAACAGATTCAGAATTACAGCCTTGAGGACTGCGTGAGGAAATTCAACATTCCCTACAGCGATGCGGAGGGGCTTATTCCGGGCATTTTGGTGTACAAACTTTTCCTTGAACAGACCGATGCCGCCCAGGTGGTGGTGCCCCTGGTTTCCATCCGGGAAGGCTTTCTTATCGATCTGGTCATGGGGATAGATTCGGAACTTCAGGAAGAATTTCTTTCCCAGATTATCGCATCGGCGGTGAGCCTGGGGCGGAAGTACCATTATGACGAGCCCCACAGCCGGCACGTGGCGGATCTGAGCGTCCTTCTTTTTGACGCTTTGGGCCGGGATCACGGTATGGGCCGCCGGGAGCGGATGATGCTGGAGACCGCGGCGATCCTCCACGACATCGGTATGTTTATCCGGGGTTCGGGCCACCAGAAACACGGCCAGTACATTGTGTCCAATTCGGAAATTTTCGGCCTCCACGGGGACGAGATCGATATTATCGCCAATGTGATCCGTTACCACCGGGGGGACCCTCCCGCCCAGAGCGATATTGAATACATCACCTTGCAGCGGGAGGAGCGGATTCTGGTCCTTAAATTGGCGGCCCTGCTCCGGGTGGCGGATGCCCTGGACCGGGGCCATACCCAGCGGATAAAAAAGATCAGCCTGGAACGGCGGGCGGAGACCCTGCTGATCCATGCCGGGGGAGTCCACGATCTGTCGCTGGAACAAATCGGTATTGAACAAAAGGCCGGCCTGTTTCAGGATGTCTTTGGATATAAGGTTGTTCTGAACTAAGGGACAAAGGCAGGATATTGCGGTGTTGAACGGCAGGTATTTTAACCGGGACCTTTCCTGGATAGATTTTAACCGGCGGGTGCTGGAGGAGGGGCTTCGCAAGGAACCGGCCCCCCTGGAACGGTTCCGTTTTCTCGCCATCGTGTCCTCCAATTTTGATGAATTTTTTATGGTCCGGGTGGCGGCGATGAAACAGGCCCTGCGGAGCGGCGGGGAAAACCCGGACCCTTCGGGCCTGAGCCCCGCGGAACAGCTCCGGGAGGTTTCCGAAAAAGTCCGGGCCATTATCAGCGGCCAGCACGCCTGCCTGCTGAACGAGGTCCTTCCCGCCCTGGCCCGGGGGGGCCTTGAACTGGTGCGGCCCGGCTCCTACACGCAGGCCCAGTCGGATTACCTTGAATCCTTTTTTATGAACCGGATCTACCCCATCCTCACCCCCCTGCGGATTGAGGAGGCCGAGCCCCTGCCGTCCATAGACAGCTTCAGCATGAACGCCGCCTTTCTCCTGGTCCCGGAAGAGCCCTGTTCCCCCGAAGCCGGGGAAGAACCGGGCGGCCTTATCGCCATGGTGCGGATTCCCCAGGGGCTGAACCGGATCATCCGGCTTCCCGGAGAAAGCGCCGCCGGGGAAAAAGCCGCCCCCTGGGCCCTGCTGGAGGACCTGGTCCTTACCTGGGGGGGCAGCCTGTTCCCCGGCCTGAGCGTCCGGGAGCGTATGCTCTTTAAGGTAAACCGGGACGCGGATTTTTCGGTGGACGAAAGACGGGACGAGGACTTTATTGAAGCTATGGAGGAAGTGCTGGAAAGCCGGGAAAAATCCACGGCGGTGCGGATGGTCTATTCGCCGGGGAGCATCCGGCTCCGGGACGAACTGGCCCGGCGGCTTGCTCTGGAGGCCGATGATTTATACGGCATAGAGGGGCCCCTGAACATGGGGGAACTGCTGGAACTGGTGAATGCGCCGGGCTTTGAAAAACTCCGGGAACGGCCCCGGCGGATCTACCCAAACCCCGCCTTTGCCGGGGACGAGCCCATCTGGGACCGGATAAGCCAGGGGGATGTGATGATACACCTGCCCTACCAGTCCTTCGATCCGGTGGTCCGTTTTTTTCAGGAAGCCGCCGCGGATCCCCAGGTTCTTTCGATTAAAACCGCCCTTTACCGAACCAGCGGCAATTCGCCCATAATCCGGGCCCTGGAGGAAGCGGCCCTGAACGGCAAGCACGTGACGGCCCTGGTGGAACTCAAGGCCCGGTTTGACGAGGAACGGAACATTTCCTGGGCCAACCAACTGGAAAAGGCCGGGGTGATTGTGGTCTACGGCCTTGCTCGGCTCAAGGTTCACGCCAAGATCGCCCTGGTGGTCCGCCGGGAAAGCGAACAGATGAAGCGGTACGTCCACCTTGCCACCGGCAACTACAACGATAAGACCGCCCGGCTTTACGAAGACATAGGCCTCTTTACCTGCCGGGAGGACATCGCCTTTGATGCGGGGCTGCTGTTCAACATGATCACCGGGTATTCGGCCATCCAGCCCATGCGCCGCCTGGTCATCGCCCCCACGAACCTCAAACGCCGCCTGCTGGAACTGATAGACCGGGAGACGGGGCGGTCCACCCAGGAGTACCCCGGAAAAATTATGGCGAAAATAAATTCCCTGGCGGACACGGACATCATCGATGCCCTGTACCGCGCGTCCCGGGCGGGGGTGAAAATTTTCCTCTGCGTCCGGGGCATCTGCACCCTGGTTCCCGGCGCGCCGGGGCTTTCGGAAAATATCCGCGTTACCGGCATCATAGACCGGTATCTGGAACATTCCCGGATTTTCTACTTTGCCAACGGCGGCGCGGAGGAAATTTTTCTTTCCAGCGCCGACTGGATGCCCCGGAATCTGGAACGCCGCGTGGAGCTGATGTTTCCGGTCCCGCAGGACGATATCCGAGAGCGGTTAAAGCATACGCTGGAAGCCTATTTTCGGGACAATACCCAGTCATGGAGTCAGGACAACAGCGGGAACTGGAAACGGCTGAGCCCTGCCCCGGGGGAAAGCCCCTTTCGGGTGCAGGAGTACCTGCTTTCCCGGGCCGCCGCCGGTTCCCCGCAAACCGTCAGGACCGAATTCACCGTCCGCCGGAGTCCGGTGTAGCCGGCCCCTGGTCAGGGTAACGGCGCTTGCTTTTTCGTGACGGAAATAAATTCAGGGTAACTTGACAAGCTTCGATTGGCTTTCCAAAAGCTGAAGTTTTGTGAAAGCCTTATACGGCATAAATCAGATCTGTTCAAAAACTTCGGTTTCTGAACAGCAGCCGCTTAAAAAACAACAAAATAACGGTGATTCCTGAATTGACAACGCGGAAAAGCACCGGTAAAGTTGTAAGTAAGATTAACGCGGCGGTGTTGCACTTGTCAGTTGAATCCGGGGAGTAATACCATAAACTAACACTATGAAAATCCGTGTAAAAATATTTCTGGTGGTTCTGCCGCTCATCATTCTGCCCCTCTGTATCTCCCAGGCGGCATCCTATTCCGCCGCTGTGCGGGGCATCGATCGCGCGGCCCAGGAATTCCTCAATTTTAAGATCGCGGAACTCCAGAAATACGCGGAAAACCAGTGGTCCCTTCTGGTTGAAAACGGCTACGCGGGACGGAGCGACATGGTAGAGGCTGCGCGGCTCGCGGTAGAAACCTACGCCCGCAGTATTATTGTCGACGAGACGGAGATCATCTTCGCCGTTGACGGAACCGGGGACCTCTCCATGAAAACCTTTGACCTGGAGATTCTGCCGGAAGAAAAAGAGGGCTTCCTCAAACTGCTGGAAGACGAGAATCCCGGCCTGCTCCAGGCCCGGCTCGGCGGGAAGGACCGGATTTTCCGGTCGTTTTGGTTTACCCCGTTCAGCCGGCACATCATCATTTCCGAAGAACGGGACAGTTTTTACCGGGACGCGGAAGCTATCACGTCCCTCACCGTTATTACGGCGGCCTGCGCCTCCGCCGCGGCGGTACTGCTCCTTGTCTTTTTTTCACGGTTCCTTACCAGCCCCCTGGCCCGGATCGTACAGGCCATGAACAGGATAATCAGTTCAGGCGATCTTTCCGAACGGGTGGAAGTGGAATACCAGGACGAAACCGGGGAACTTGCCCATACCTTTAACCGGATGACCGCGGAACTGGAACGAGCCTGGGCCGGGATCAAACGCTACGCGTTCCAGGCGGTGCTGGCGGGCAAAAAGGAACAGCGAATCCGCGGCATCTTTCAAAAGTATGTTCCCCGCGGCGTCATCGAGGAATTTTTCAGTTCCCCGGATCCCAACATACTGCGGGGCAAAAATGCCACGCTGGCGATTCTCTTTTCCGACATCCGGGGTTTTACTACCATCTCCGAAGATTATGCCAATGCGCCGGAACGCCTGGTAGAATCGCTGAACCGCTATTTTTCCGGCCAGGTGGACATTATCATGAACCGGAACGGCATTGTGGATAAGTACATCGGGGACGCCATCATGGCCTTTTGGGGCGCGCCGGTACAGCGGGACGATGACGCCTTGCAGGCGGTGCTGGCCGCTCTGGAGATGGTCAGCGCACTGGACAGCTTTAACGAAACCCAGCGGCGTTTTGGCCTGAAGGAATTCCGCATCGGCGTGGGGATCAACTATGGACTGGCCACGGCAGGAAATATCGGCAGCGAGCGGAAAATGGACTACACGGTCATCGGCGATAACGTGAATCTTGCCTCACGAATGGAAGGGCTGACCAAAACCTACCACGCGGAACTCCTGATTACCCAGGGTCTCTACGAAAAACTGCGGGAGCCGCAATCCGGCACCGCCGGCGGCAGTCCCGCGGCAGCCCTAAGTTTCAGGCTCCTCGACACCGTGGCGGTAAAAGGGAAAACCCAGGGGGTTAGAATCTACACGGTAAAACAAAACATCGAGCCCAAAGAACAACTGGCCTGGAACATTCACAACCAGGCTATGGAGCATTACTATCGCGGGCAGTTCCGGGAAGCGGCGGAACAGTTCCACGCGGTAATGGCCGCGCTCCCCAACGATTTCAACGCCCGCAGTCTGTTTAACCGCTGCAAGACATATCTGACCAGCCCTCCCCCGCCGGACTGGAACGGGGTAGAAATAATGCAGTCAAAGTAGCCGCCTGATATTACGGCGCCCCGTGTTCAACCCCGGCGCCGCTGTTTTTTACGGGCCGCGCTTCCAAAATTTGATATTTTGGAAGCGCCTTATTCGCAAAGTCTGGTTTAATACCCCGGAGCTTGCTTCGCGGAGGCTCATTTTTTCAGATCTGAGGCTGTTCCAAAACTTCAGTTTTTGGAACAGCTTTCTTAGATTTAGCTCATCTAACCATGTTTTATAATCAACCGCTGGTCCGCGCCCATTTTTACGCGCATAATAATCCCGCTTAAATTCCCTTCTTTTTTTAATTTCACAAGGTACAGACCCAATTTTCTGTCGCGGATACACACATGGGACAGAATCCAGTCCCTCAGAAACAGGACAAACTCCTTGCTGTCGGTCTTCCGGCCCTCTTTGAAGGCCATCGCCTGGTCAAGTATTCTCTTTAAAAAAACGGCATGTTCCCTTTTGTGCGCTTTGTACTCTGGGTAACCCACCCGCTCCATTATCTGTTCCTCGTTTTTAAGGTCTGTCTGAAAGTACCGCATCGCGTAACGAATTACCTGCATAAAGGCCGTTTGGGACTGTTTCCAGCCCATTTGCCTGGCCGTATGCAGTTCGTTGATTAGGCTGATAAATTCCTTGTGCTGCTCGTCAAAAAAACTAATGCCTGTCGAATATGTCCGCTGCCATTCGATTATTCGTTTCTTCGGATCAGTGAGCGGCCCGTTTGAGTAACCCGATCCGCCCGCCTGATTCTGTTTGTTTCCGGAGGCGTCCTTGTCATCGCCCCTCGAATGGCCGCTTTCTTTTTCAGACCCGGCGAAAGAACCGGTGGTTTTACCGTCCCCGGCCAAATCCGGGGGCGGATTACGGATCACTTCGATATCCCCGCCGGCCGGGCACACAATGGCAATTTTTGTTTGGGATTTCTTGTTTGTAAGCACCGCCTCAACATCAACCCCGAAGCGCCCTGCCATCCGGTAAAGAACGCCGATGGGAATGTCCGAATTCCCGGCTTCGTATTTTTCGTATTCTGTCAGGGGAACATTAAGTTCCCCGGCGGTATCGGCGGCGCTTATTTCCGCGAGTTCCCGAAATTCCTTGATTATACTGGTTATTTCGCCCATTTTCAGAATTTCCCCGCTTAACCCTCAACGGTTTTCACAACATCTCACTCATCTAAAAACATCCGCCGGCCGCGGGCCTTGAATTCAGGCGGACCTGCGGGATTTTAGACCGCTTCCTCATCCCCTTCCGCTCCCTGTTCATCTTCTGTCCCCGGCTGTTCACCTTCTGTCTCTGGCTGTCCGTCTTCCGTCCCCGGCGCGTTACTATCGCGCTGTTTTCCCCCAAGAAAGAATTTATAACCCACGGACAGCCCCAGCTTGTACCGGGAATACCGCGGCTCTTTTTGTCCCTCCAGCGGTATGGTCATGCCGATATTTTGGTCAAAACGCAGGCCCGCAAAAATCTCCCCGGTTTTCAGGGCCAATCCCGCGTCAATCCCAAGGCTTATGCCCAGAGGCAGGTCTATACCATAAGCGGCCGTCTTTGCCGAATCGTTAAACGTGATATTCGTCGGCCCCAGGGGCGTAACATAATAGGCCCCCGCAAAAGGAGACAGGGTAAATTTGCCCAACTCCACAGGTACTTTTACGAGCAGGGGGAACATCAGAGACACGGACTGAAAAGCGCCGGTTTCCTGGACAAGTTCCCTTGTGTCCGGGTTTTGGGTTCGTCTCGTTGCGTTAAACGCATCGTACATAAACACCGCTTCCGCCTGAAAGCTTAAAAACCGGAAAGGGCGAAATTCCACCGTCACCGCCGCCTCGCCGCCAAAGCTCTGGGTTGTCCCCCCCTTATACGGCTCCACCTTTTCAGTTGTAGTTTTAAATTCCCCGGGAGTTTGGAATGTGGAAATGTTAAGGGAACCGCCCGCCCGTGCCCCCAGGTAGAACCGCGGCCTAAACGCCGGACTTCCTTCCGTCCCGGAAGGTATTTTTATGACAGGCGTATTCGCCCTTACCTGGGCGATTAGACGCGGATTCCACGTATCCATATCGGAAACCTTGTCATAGTCCCGGCTCAGGCTGACCAATTCCTGACCGCTTATTGTGTCAAAAAGGGTTAAGACAGCGGTGTTGGGCAGCCCCCCGGCAGGATCCGGCTCCCTGCTGGAAACAAACAGACTAACGTTATAATCCGATTCTTCCAGCGTATCCACCACCTCGTACGCGGCGTTGGCAAACTCCGTTTTCACAAGGGCCATGAGGTATTTCTGCTCTTCCCGCGTTCCGCTTTCCATCGGGGCAATGTAAATACGCACTGTTGGGACCGTGAGTACCCTGAGAGAGGTTTGAGCGGAAATAACCGGGTTAACAAAAAAGGCGTAAAAAAAACCAATCAGAAAAGCTGTGTTCCCCGTGCTGATCACGCGCTTTTTTTTTACGTCAAATCCAGGCGGTCTGCGGCCCGCTTTCTCATGTGAATTCAAAGCAACTTTCCCAAAAAACAAAGGTTTGGAAAAAACTTTCTCATGCCCGCAAATCACGCCCGCCACCACATACGGTAATTTCCCACACTATCTGCAGCGTATCACCGGAGTTTACGTCAACCGCCGGACTAAAGCGCGCGTAAGCCAGGCAGTCTGCGCGGGAGTCGCCGCTGTCGAGCAGACACACCTCGTTGATGCCGCCGACGTTCAAGGAACCCGCCGGAAAGGTCGCACGGTAGGTAATAGTCGTATCATCCTCGCCGGCGCCCGCGTCCCATTCCAAAGCCGGATATCCATCATCCAGAATTTGCATACTCCCCGCGGGGGCGGGACGCCGGCAGCGGGTACTGACATTCACTCTCTCCGCTGTTCCTCCTGTCCCCACCTGGACACAGCCTTCGGTACTCAGCAGGGCGCCGGCAATCAGGACGCCCCATTCCGGTATAATGACATGGTGAAAGCGCCCTTCCATGAGCCGTTCTGAAAGATGAAATAAACGGCGGAAGCTCTCCGGTAAAAACGGCCTCTTGGCAGAGGCGTTACCGGAAAAAAGTCCGCAGCCCGCAAGAGGCCGGGGTTTTATCTCCCCGTCCTTATCCAGAACCCGGACTATTACGCTGCCCTTAACCCACAACCTGGCTTTCACGTGAACTCCCCCATAACAGTGAGCGATATCAAGGGACTTGTGTACCGGCCGCAGCCTGGTTCCAAGTCTCCAAAAAGCGTGGATTTTCTGACAAGATTCACGCTTTTCGCTGTTTTTCAGGTTTGTTATTCGAAAACTCCGGTTTCCGAATAACTCTATTCCCTTGTCCCCGGCCGCCGGCAGTATTACTGCCCAGGCCGCCGCCCGGCCTCATGTTACAGTCAGGGAACTTCCGTGAATTCCGATAATACCGTATTAACGCCAGGGTCTCCGTCATCACCGTAAATTATCCTGTTCGTTTTCTTAAATCCCCCGGCGCCTTCCACGGTAACCTCCGTCATGGCAAGGCTGGTCCCCACGGTCAGCGCAGCGCCGTTCTGCAGCGTTATTGTGCCCGTTTCATGATATACATTCTCATAATTGCTGTTAATTCCCCGGCTCCGTTCAGGGGAAGGCCGGATTATCAAAGTCATAATAAACAACATGAAAATTATTCCCAGCATAATAAAATCTGTCTGCCTCGCTTCATAAAGCCTTGCCTTAAAATTACTCATCCGGCCCACCCCCCGCTTTTCTAAAAGCAGTTCCATTGGGAGGTACAGGTTCAACCGGTAAAGACAAAAGAGCGGCGGAGGCGCAGGACAACATAAAAAACCGCCGCAAGAAAAAATCGCCGAACGCGGCAGAACGCCGGTAGTTATTGAACATTCCCCTGGCTCCCTGCGTACATAACCAGTCCCCTAAGAATAGCGGATTATAAGATTTTTTTGGGGAAATCCTATATTTAGTAATCATAACCTATTTTGAATAAAAATACAACAATTAAGCTGAAAAAAGCCCGTTTTTCTCCTGGATTCGGCAAATCTGTCAAGATCAGAGAGCCGGCGGCGACACAAAAACCTCGGCTTTTGAACAACAGCCGCTGAACAACAACCCGCCCAAATTCCGCGCGCTTCCAGCCAAACTATGGCTTGAGATTGGCTCTATTGGCCTAGTGTATCCAGCGCAAGCCGGGCTTTGCGGGCCAGGCTGGCGTTTTTGCTTTCCGTAAGGGGCCTAATCTCTTCCACAAGGCCGCGAAAGTTATTATTGGCGGCTATGTCCAGGGCGAACGAACATTCAATAATGTCCCCGGAACCAAGAAAACGGCGGGCCAGGGATTCCAGTTGGTTAGATTTCGCGGCGCCGGCGATTTTAAGCAGGCCGTTGTACAGCGTGCTTTGATTCCGGGATTTCGCGTCATCCAGTTCGGCGATAACCTTTTCGATACAGGCTTCCGCGTCGTTTGCTATCAGCATCTCCGCGGCCCGGATCCGCACGGCATCGGAACTTTTCCGGTTCTCAAACAGGGCCGTAAGGATGCCGGCGGCTTCGCGGGTGTTTATGGCGCCCAGGGCCCGGATGGCTTCGTCCCGGACCTGGGGAACATCATCGTGTTCGCAGCGGAATTTGAGGTAAGGAATAGCCGCCTCAAGCCGGCGGGCCCGGCTGGCCTGGGCCGCGCTGACACGGGTACGGTAGTAGGAATCCCGAAAAGCTTCCAGAATTGCCTTATCCACGTCATCTCCCGCGAAAGGCCCCAGGGCGGCGACAGCGCTGGAACGCGCGTTGGGGTCAGTGTCGGATACGGCGGCAATAATCACCGGCAGCCCCTCCTTGTCCCCAATTTTTGAAAGAGCGTCCAGAGCGGCCATGCGGAGGGTAACGCGGTTTTCCATACCGGACACAATGCCGGCAAGAAAAGGAATACCAACAGTGGACGTGGTTTCCCCAATGGCAACGATTATGTCCCGGCGGTACTCGTCCGGCGGTTCCTCGCCTGTGTAATACGCGGCAAGAAATTCGGCTGTCTCGTCCGCGGTTCCCCGGTCCGCCGCCGATACCTTGCCCAGAGCCTGAATAGCGGATACCATGAAGCGCCGTTCCTTGGCGGCGACAAGTTTTCGCAGCGGCTCCACCGCGTCTTTCGCCTTTATTCTGCCAAGGTAGTTTACCGCGGCAATAACTGTCTCGTTAGTCTCCTGATCCCGTTCCTCTATGGACCGAATGGCCCGCTCTTCCAGACCGGTCTTATCGCGGCTCCCAAAAAAGTCAAAAAGTTTTTGCAGGATACTCCGGTTCCGGGTGTCCCGCGCCAGGACAATCAGTTCACTGTCTAGGGAATCCGTCTGCTCGTTTTGAAGGGATTCGATAAGGGCGGCGATTTCGGTTTCCGTGCCGTAATTGATGGTGGCAAGCCGGGCCGGCTCAGTTTCCGCTTCGGCGGAATCGGCCCGGACGGCAAGAGAACCAGGCGAAAAACAAAGCGCCGCCGCCAGGACGAGGAACCGGATCGCGCGGTCCGGAGAACTCAGTCCCGGCGCGGGGGCGGAAACCCCGGCGAACAAACTACTCACCTCTCCCCTCCTGATACCTGGACAGGAATTCCCCCGAAAAGGAATCGAAACGGCCGGCGGCTATTGCCTCTCCCGCCTTTTTAACCAGTTCGTGAAGAAAGTACAGGTTATGATAACTCAACAACATGGAACAGAGGATCTCCCGGGTCTTAAAAAGGTGTCTTAAATAGGCGCGGCTGTAGGTCCGGCAGACATTGCAGCCGCACTCCTCATCTATCGGCGAAAAATCCGTAAGACATTCCGCCCTTTTTATCGAAAGGGGACCCCGGCGGGTATAGGCCCGGCCGTTCCGGCCCTCCCGTGTGGGGGCTACGCAGTCAAACATATCAATGCCGTTCGCTATGGCCCCAAGAATATACCGGGGCGTCCCGATGCCCATGACATAGCGGGGTTTGTCTCCGGGCAGGAGGGCGGCGGTATGCGCCAGGATTTCGGCAAATACCTCAGGCGGCTCCCCCACGGAAAGCCCCCCGATGGCGATTCCCGGTGTATCCTGGGCGATGGTAAGTTCCGCGCTTTGCCGACGGAGTTCGGGGAAAAAACCCCCCTGGACAATGCCAAACAGGAACCCCCGGCAGGTTCCCGCGTCCCGGTTATAATCCCAGCGCAGTCTGGCCCGTTCAAGCCAGCGGGCGGTTAGTTCCAGGGCTTTTGCCGCTTCCCCGGCGGGGGTCCCCCAGCCGGTGCAGATGTCAAGGGCCATCTGAATATCGCTTTCCAGGACACTTTGAATATCAACCGCCTTTTCGGGGGACAGAAAATGGCTTGAACCGTCGATGTGGGAGCGGAACAGGGCGCCTTCTTCCGTAACGCGGCGAAACGGAGCCAGGGAAAATATCTGAAAGCCGCCGGAATCGGTAAGAAAATTGCCCCCCCAGCCTGTAAAGCGGTGAAGCCCCCCGGCGGCGCCGATAACGCTGGTCCCGGGCCGCAGGTACAGATGATAGGTATTGGCCAGGATAATGTTAAAGCCGATTTCTTCCAGATCGCCGTTGGAAAGGGCTTTGACGGCGCCGTTGGTCCCTACGGGCATGAACACGGGGGTGGCAAGCTTCCCGTGGGGCAGTTCCAGTTCCCCGGTCCGCGCCCCCCGGTCCCTATGCGTAACGGTAAAAAAACTCACAGGCATGGGGCGCGGCGGCGCGTCCGGGTTCCGGCGCGGTTTTCACCGCTAGGCCCTTTTCCGCAGAACGTCCGCCTCGTACTGTTCAACAGCGGAAAACCAGCGATCCCCCGGGCAGTTCTGGCGGCGCAGGTACTCCCCCCAGACCGCGCCGAAGGGCAGCGTCTTGAGTTCCTCCTGCCATACCAGGAGTTTGGTAAAATTCTGGGCGTTCTGCATTTTTTTAAGCTCATCATGGGGCTGAAGCAGGGCGTAGAGCAGGGCTTTCTGCATGTTCCGCGCCCCGGTAACCCAGGCGGCGATACGGTTAATACTGGCGTCAAAGTAATCCAGGCCGATAAAAACCCGGTCCTCGCCGCGGCAGCGTATAATTTCCCTGGCAATTTCCTTAATTTCATCCTCAAAAAGGGGCACGTGATCGGAATCCCAGCGTACCGGGCGGGTAACGTGAAGGGCCATCTTGTCAAAAAGGGACAGCACGGAGGATATCTTGTCCGAGACCAGTTCCGTGGGATGGTAGTGACCGTTGTCAAGCAGCGGGTAAAGGCCCCGCTTGGCGGCATAGCTTAGGTAAAAGTCCGAGGAACCCACGGTGTAGCTTTCAAGCCCGATGCCAAAAACCTTGCTTTCCAGCACATCGATGATGAACGATCTGTCGTAGCTTACCGAAAAAATCTCGTCCAGGGATTCCCGCAGCCGTTCCCGCGGGCCAAGCCGGTCGGCGGGAACGTCCTTAAGGCCGTCCGGAATCCAAATGTTGTGGAGGCAGGGGCTGCCCTGTTTTTCACCAAGGTACGCGGCGATGCGCCGCGTGGCTTTTACGTGGCGAATCCAGAAATCCCGGACTTTCCTGTCCGGGTGGGAAAGGGTAAGCCCCTCCGCCGCCATAGGGTGGGAAAAAAGGGTGGGGTTAAAATCCAGCCCGATGCCGCGGGGCAGAGCCCAGGCAAGCCAGGGTTCAAAATGGGCGATCTCCGGCTCGTCCCGTTTGACGGGCTTATCGCTGATGCCGTAGATGGCGTGGAGGTTGAGCCGTTTTTTCCCGGGAATAAGGGAATAAACGAACTCCAAATCCTTAAAAAGGTCGTCCTTGCAGCGGGCCTTGCCGGGGTAGTTCCCCGTGGCTTGTATGCCCCCCGAAAGGGCGCCGGAAGGGTTCTCGAAACCCGTTACATCGTCTCCCTGCCAGCAGTGCAGGGAAAGGGGAATAGCGGCGCAGCGGACAATGGCGTCTTCCGTATCCACGCCCCAGTTTTGGTACGCGGTCTTCGCTTGGTTATACATCGCAGCCTCCGTTAAAGTTTTATCACTGTTTCAGCAAAACCCCGCCGGGGCCGTTCCTGGCCCGCGTGTTTCATCTGTAGTAAAATATTCCCGATGGCTGTCGCCTCGGCGGGCCCGGCGTGGATCTCTTTGCCGGTGTAGCGGGCGGTAAGATCATTAAGGTAGCCGTCCTTGCTGCCCCCGCCGATAACCGATATGGCCGGGTACTTTGTCCCGGTAATATCCTCCAGATCCTCCACAGCTTTTTTGTAGCTTGAAGCAAGGCTTACATAAATACAATAGGCCAGTTCGCCGGGGCTTTCCGGTATCCAGCCGCCCCGGCACTCGTCTTTAATCTCGTGTATCATGGAGGCGGGGCTGAGGAACCTGGGGAGGTTGACATCAATGGGGCGGATATTTTCATTCCGGGCCGCCGCTTCCCGGGCCAGGGATTCAAGTTCCGCGAAACTGTGGACATCGCCCAGTTCATGCCGCGTCTGCTGGAGAATCCACAGGCCCATGATGTTTTTCAAAAAGCGGATTTTGCCGTTCAGGGCTCCTTCGTTGGTGTAACCCGCGTTCCGGGCGGCTTCCGTTAAAATGGGGGAAGACTGGATGCCCAGAAGGCTCCAGGTGCCGGAACTGATGTAGAGCCGCCCTTCATCGACAACGGAAACCGCGGAGGCGGTGTCGTGGCTTGCGATCATAAGAATCTCCGCGCCGCGGCCCGCCCCCAGTTTTTCATCCAGGACCCCGACCGCGTAAGGGGGTTCCCGCGGGGGATCAAACAGGCCGGGGGGAAGTCCCAGCCGCTCGATAAGGGGAAAGGCCCAGGACCGCTTTTGCGCGTCCAGCAGACCCGATGTGGAAGCTTCGGTGTATTCGCAGCGCTGTTTCCCGCTAAAACCCCCGGTCAGGCGGTACGAAAAATACTCCGGCAAAAAGAACATGGATGCGGCGTCTTTAAGCCTTCCTGCCGCCTTGTCGGCCAAAAGCTGGTACACCGTATTAAAAGACTGCCGGGCGATGCCGGTAACCTGGTAAAGTTCCTCAAAAGGAGGGATGGTATCGAGGAAAGGAGCGGTACGGGAATCCCTGTAAGAATAGGCAGGTTCCAGGGGCCGCCCCTGCTTGTCTACCAGCACATAATCAACCCCCCAGGTGTCAATGCCGATGTAAGCGGGGAACTTCCCCAGCTCGCCGCAGCGTTTAATCCCCCTCACAATCTCGTCAAAAAGCCGGTCCGTATCCCAGATAAGGGAAGCGCCCTTTGGCAGCGGGGCGTTGGCAAAGCGGTGGACTTCTTCCAGGATAAGTTTTTCATCCTCAACATGTCCCAGAATAAGCCTTCCCCCGGAGGCGCCCATGTCGACAGCCAGATAGTAATTTTGCTTTTCCATCACATTTCCTCCCTGCCGGTCCGAGCGTTTCCCAAAACCTAGCTGGTTTTGGGAAACGCTCATTGGGACTTGTTCGATAACCTGGTTGGTTATCTCAGAAGTCTCCCAAAAAACACGGATTTCGGACAAAATCCGTGTTTTTTGTTGTTTTTAAGCGGTTGTTGTTCAGAAACTGAAGTTTCTGAACAACTCTATTAGGCATCAAACATCCAGTTTATCACGTCCGTCAGGTTTTTACGCTGCCGAGCAGCGAAAGCCCTATAACAATAAAAATTCCTACCGGGAACCATGCCCCCACGATGGGGGGGATGTAGCCCAGACGGGCCATCAGCATGGAGATCATCTCCATGACGTAAAAAATCACCGCCGATGAAAGACTGGTCAACAGACTCATCAGCAGGATATTTTTTTTGAAGCGGCCCCCCATAGAGATTGAAAGTATCATGACAACCAGGCTCGCGGCGGAAAAGGAAAAACGGTGGTAGTAATCCGACAGGACCTGAACAATGGGGAGCCCCGCAAGCGCGAGGTCATCCGCCAGAAGCCGGACATCCCGGACGCGGAGATCCTCCACTTCCACGGTGTTGCGGCGGAACGTATCGGGATGTTCCCGGTACACATCGGTTTCGCCCAGGGGCCGGACCCGCAGCATATCACCCTCCCACTTGTAAATCACCGGATCGGAGAGGCGCCAGTATTCGCCGGTCCACACAGCCTGGGGGGAACGAACCTGGGAAATAAAGGCCCCCTTGTCGTCATGTTCAACAATGCTTATCCCGTTAAGTACCAGCGCCCGGTAGTCAAAATAATCCACGGCATAGACAAGATTCCCGCCCTTGGTCTTGATTACCACGTCGGAGTTGCTTTCCCGCCGGTCCTGGCGCAGATAGTTCCGGGAAAGGGAATTCTTAACCGCAAGCGTGGGAATGACCACGGTGTCCTCAAAGCCAAAGGCGAAAAACGAGGCGAAAACGCCGATGACCGCCAGAGGCAGGCTAAAACGCCAAAAGGGAATACCGGACGACAATATTGCGGTAAGCTCGTTCCGGGCGTACAGATCTCCCAGGGTATAGGCGGACGCGAAGAGCAGGGAAATGGGCAGGGCATAAGAAACGCACTTGGGCAGGTAAAAAAGGCTTATCTTTAGTATTTCCAGAACAGGTACTTGGTAATTCAGATACCGGAAAATATTGGCGAACAGATCGATAAGGGCAAGAAGCAGCATGAACATGGAAATGGCCATAACAAAAATGGGAAAAAACTGTTTAACCAGGTATTTGTCCAGAATCATTTGCGGATCCTGACGGCGCTAAAGATGATTCCCGCCGTTATGGCCAGGATATTGGGGGTCCACATGGACCAGAATGGGGAAAAGCCCAGGCGGAGCCCCACGGTTTGTCCCCCCAGGATCAAGGCCCAGTACAGGACGGCGATAATAAGCCCCAGGATAAAGCCCACGGTTTGCCCGCTTTTTTTTGCCATAAGCCCCAGGGCAACCGAGAGAAACACGAACGAAAAGGCCCCCAAAGGGATAGAAAATTTCTTGTAATATTCCAAAAGGTAGTAAAACAGGGTACGGTCCCGCTTCATGGACCGGTATTCCTGAATCTCCCGCTGTATGTCCGCAAGCAGGGAATTCCGGCGGTTCCATCTTTCATGGTTCGGCCCCTGACGCAGGGTCGTTTCGGCCTCCAGGATACGAAGGTTGATCCAGCCAAGCCGTTCTTCCAGAAGGTGGTTAAGGTTAAACTGTTTTTCCCGTATCTCCGCTAACACATCGGTAGAACTCATTTCCTTGGGCGTGATCGAAGAAACCGTCTGGATAATGTCATCATGGGGAACCCAGTAGCGGAGAAAGGAACTGGAGGCGTAATCATAATCGGAGCGGGCCATCTCTTTTGAGGACTGAATAAAGGCGGCTTCCAGATCCAGGCTCAACCCCTCGCCGCCCCAATCTTTTAGTTCTGCGTTTTTAGCGAGTATAACACGCCGTTCCCCGTCCCCCGTCCGGTCCAGTATCAGAACACTCCCAATGCTGTTCCCCTCCACTTCCCCCGTTACGATGATCGTATCCTTGAACCGTTTAACCGAATTGGCCTCCAATTCAAGGGCCGGGGTAGAAATCGCGATAAGACGGTACAGCTTGTTGAACTGTATGGTCCCCGCCGGAAGGAGTATATCATTGGTCAAAAAAGAAAAAACTGAAATAAGAATCCCCACCACAATGGCGGGAACATAGAGGGCCCGGTAAGAAAGCCCTGATGAAAGCATGACGAGAATTTCGTTGTCGCTGGACATGCGGCCCACCGTCATCAGAATACCTACCATCGAGGCGAAGGGGGCCGCAAGGGCGACTACCTGGGGCAGGGCGTAAAAAACCAGCAGCGCGACCTGGCCAAAAGGCACCTGCTTGGTAAGAATATCCTGGGCCAGCAGGAGCAGTTGATTAACAAAAAAGATAAAGAAAAAAAACAGGAACGAGACAAAAAAAGATAGCAGCGCCTCGGTAACGACATAACGGAACAGGGTCCAGGAAATGGAACGGGAATGAACCATGCGCACCTCCGGCCCGCCTTTAACAGAAACCGCCGCGGCCCCCATGCCCCGCGTCAGCGCCCGGTAGAACCAAAACCGCCGCCGCCCCGCGGCGTTTCGTTTAGGCTATCCGCGGCCTCAAGCTCCGCGTAAACCACCGGAGCAAAAACCAGTTGGGCTATCCGGTCCCCGTTTTTAACCCAACAGGGATCGGAACCCAGGTTGACCAGGATGACCCTAAGTTCCCCCCGGTAATCGGAATCAATGGTCCCCGGGGCATTGAGTATCGTAAGCCCCGAGGAAGCGGCAAGCCCCGAACGGGGCCGTACCTGCGCCTCGTAACCCGCCGGAATTTCCAGCGCAAGGCCTGTGGGAATTACGGCGCGCCCCAGGGGGGGGATGGAAAGAGGTTCAGACAGCCGGGCGCGCAAATCCATCCCTGCCGCCCCCGCGCTTTCGTAACGCGGGAGGGGGAGCGCGGGATCCTGCCGTTGTACCTTTACGAGCGGCCCTTTATCCATAAGCTAGAAACGGCGTCCGCCCCTGGGCTGGTCGTCATGCCGGGCCCCGGCGTTATGCTCCACGGGGGGAGCGCCGTCCGGATCGATGGCGTCGACATAGGAAAGGTTAAGACGGCCCATTTTGTCAACTTCCAGCAGCTTAACGGGGATTTCCTGCCCTTCTTTTACCACATCGGTTACCTGGGCTATCCGCTGGCGGGAAAGCTTGCTGATATGCACCAGCCCTTCCTTGCCGGGAAGAATTTCCACAAAAGCGCCAAAATCCATAATCCGCTTAACCACGCCGTTGTAAACGCGGCCGGTCTCCGGGTCCGACACGATCCCCTGGACCGCCATTCTGGCCTCTTCGGCGTCTTTGGCGTTTTTTCCGTAGATAGTTACGGTTCCGTCATTTTCGGTATTGATCGTAACGCTGTACTGTTCGCACAGGGCTTTGACGTTCTTCCCGCCGGGGCCGATAAGGGCGCCAATTTTATCCACCTCGATCTTCATTGTAACGATCTTAGGGGCAAATTCGCTGATAGAAGCCGCGGGCCTGTTGATGGTTTTGTTCATAATCGAAAGGATATGGAGCCTGCCCCGTTTGGCCTGGTCCAGAGCCTTCCGCATAATTTCCGGGCTTACCCCGGCAATTTTAATATCCATCTGGAAGCCGGTGATCCCGTCCTCAGTTCCGGCTACTTTGAAGTCCATATCCCCCAAGTGATCTTCCTCACCCAGAATGTCCGAAAGTACCGCGTAACGGCTGCCGGGTTCGTTGCTTTCGGTGATAAGGCCCATAGCGATCCCCGCCACCGGTTTTTTCATGGGCACCCCGGCGTGGAGCATGGCAAGGGTTCCTCCACAGACTGTAGCCATAGAGGAGGAGCCGTTGGATTCCATGACCTCGGAAACTACCCGGACGGTATAGGGAAATTCTTCCTTGTCGGGGACCATAGCCTCCAGGGACCTGCGGGCCAGGTTGCCATGACCAATCTCCCGGCGGCCGGTACCCAGGCGTCCCACCTCGCCCACGGAATAGGGGGGGAAATTGTAGTGGAGGATAAAGTTTTCCCGCTTGTCCCCGTCGATATCGTCAAAAATCTGCTCGTCAAACACGGTCCCCAGCGTAGTTACCACAAGGGCCTGGGTTTCACCCCGCGTAAAAAGAGCCGATCCGTGGGTCCTGGGCAGGATCCCCACCTCGCAGGTAATGTCCCGAATATCCTCGGTCCCCCTGCCGTCTACCCGCCGGCCCTTGTCCAGGATGGAAGAACGGAGAATCGAGTATTCTATTTCTTCAAAAAGAGCGTCAAAAAGCTTTTTCTGATTTTCGTCCTCAAGCTGGGCGGCGTATTCGGCAGCAAGGCCGGCCTTTACCCCGTTGATAGCCTCCCGGCGTTCCAGTTTCCCTTTGAGGAAACAGGCTTCTTCCAGTTTCGGCCGGGCGGCGGAACGGATGGCCTCAGCGTTTTCCAGACAACAGCTCTGGGCGGCGAGGGGCAGCTTGGGCTTTCCCGCCAGTTCCCGCAGCTTGTCCTGAAGGGCGCATATTTCCACGATCATCCGGTGGGCCTTTTCCAGAGCCTCCACCATGAGGTCCTCGCCCACTTCCCTGGCCCCGCCCTCCACCATCGTGATGCCGTCTTTGGTACCGGCCACTACGATCTCCAGGGTCGATTTTTCAATTTCCTGGTAGGTGGGGTTTACCACCAGGAGACCGTCTACCTGGCAGATACGCACTCCGGCGACAGGCCCGCCAAAGGGGATATCCGAGATGTGAACCGCCGCGGAACTGGCGATGATGGCAAGTATGTCCGGAGGATTCACCTGATCGGCGGAAAGCGTGGTGGGCACCACCTGGATTTCCCGGCCAAAGCTCTTGTCAAAGAGGGGCCGCATGGGCCGGTCGATAAGCCGGGATACCAGGATTTCCTTGTCTTTGGGGCGGCCTTCCCGCTTGATAAAACCGCCTGGGATTTTCCCGGCGGCGTAGTACTTTTCGTTGTAATCAACCGTAAGGGGCACGTAGTCCAAGCCCTCCACAGAGTCCCGGGAAGAACAGACGGTCGCTATAACCGCCGAACCCGCGTACTGGGCGAAAACAGCGCCGTTTGCCTGTTTCGCGATCCTGCCGGTTTCCAGGATAAGGTCCTTTCCGCCGATTTGTAATGTTACTTGTTGTGTCATTATTTACGTAAACCCAGATCCTTGATAAGAGAACGGTATCCTTCAAGATTGGTCCGCTGAATGTACTTCAAAAGTCTTCTGCGCTTTCCGACCAGGATAAGCAAACCCCGCTGACTGGATTTGTCATTCTTGAACTGCCTGCAATGATCCGTAAGGTGATTGATCCGCTCGGTAAGCAGGGCAATCTGGACCTCCGGCGCGCCTGAATCCTTTTCGGATTTTCCAAATTTGGAAATAACAGACGCCGATTCTTCTTTACTTAAAGCCATATATAGTTACTCTCCTATTGGGAACCACATAACTCAACGGATACCGCGTTGAAATTCACGGGAACCGGAATAAACAAGCGCCCGGAATCCAGCGTAACAGGCGTTTCCAGTTCTTTGCTGGAATTTGCCGGATAAATTCTGCCGGAATACCGCCCGCCGGGGGGCAAAACCCGTCCCGCGTTTCCAAGGTCATAACAGCGGCCGTTCGCGGTTTCTTCCGGGCGCAGGCCCTCCAGGTCCACTGTAAACGGACGGCCCAGCAGCGCGGCGGCGGCGGCTATATTCCCGGCCAAAAGTTCCCGCCGTATACGGCTTGAACTGACCGGCGCCCCTCCCCGCCTGACCTGGGGTACCAGTTCGGTAAAGGTCCCAAACGGCGCCGCCATATCCCGAATGGCCCCCCCATCCGTATCCAGACGGTAACCACAACGAAAATTGGCGCCCAAGGCCATATAACTGACCCGCCCAAGCCCCATAAGGGCCACAAATTCACTTCCCATCATTTTACTAATATCACCTGAAAAGTCAATGAGTACCGTAAAATCGACCCCCAGCCCTTCCAGGGTCTTGAGCTTTTGGGGAAGGGGGTAGATATCCCCCGGATAACCTGCGGGATGGAGAACGCGGCGGGGATTCTGGATAAACGTAACGAGCCCCGCCAACCCTCCGTGTTTCGCGGCGTGGTTCCGTATTTTTTCGATAAGCTTTTGATGGCCCCGGTGTACCCCGTCGAAGACCCCGATACTTAGCGCCAGGGAGGGGGCCGGAACCCCGCCCTTCCCCTCGCGGACAAAGGTGTCCCAGTCAAGGATCCGCATGGACCCCTCCAGGCACGGGAAGCCGGGCGTACACAAAGCCGTAGCTCCAGCCCCCGCCGCCGGACCGTTTTACCAGGGCGGCGAACTGTCCCCCCGCGAAAACCGCCGCCGCCGGGGGCTCCCCCCCGGGCGAATCGTTAAGTTCCAGGCCGGCAAGCAGGGGCCCCAGGGGCCGGCCGTGGATCAGGGGGGCCAGCAGGGACCGGTCCCCGTCAAAGCGGGGGATTCCCAGAGCGGTGAAGGTCCCGGCGGTAATAGGCTGTACCGCTGCCGCCAGGGTGATTCCGGCGTCCGGCCCTTCTTCGCCGGCCGGGGGCTCAAAGGCATCCTCCAGGCGGAAGCCCCCGATTCTGGTCCGCGTCAGGGCGCCGAGGTGGGCCCTGCTTCCGGCGGCCAGGGCAATGTCCCGGGCCAGGGAACGGATATAGGTCCCGGCGGAACAGCGGACAAGGACGGAGGCGCAAGGGACTTCCCAGGAGAGGAGTTCCAGTTTGTAAACCGTAACCGGCCGCTCTTTCATTTCCGGAACTTCCCCGGACCGGGCAAGCTCGTAGGCCCGTTTGCCGCCCAGATGGACCGCCGAATACTCAGGCGGCTTCTGGAGTATCTTCCCCCGGAAGCCGGAAAGCGCCGCCTCCACTTCCTCCCGGGAAGGGACCCTCCCCTCCCCCACCGGGGT
>JAISLX010000050.1 GCA_031277045.1 Treponema sp. | reverse complement strand
GATACTTTTTTACCGCTTCGCAATATGCTTTATGCGCTTCCTCTGCTGTATCAAATACACCCTAAATATACTTGCTTCCCAGATACGCCTATTGCAGCATAATATTTGTTATTTTTAGCATATGCGCCAACAAGTCCAGAAGAAGACGGTTTCTTTCTTGGCGGATAATAAAAATCATTAGACCTTGGATCGCTCTGATCTAATTCTTTGTGATAGACCGATTCTTTGAAATATTCCCCAAATAATTCTTTCCCCTTTTTATTATAAGCGTCAGCCGCTTCTGTCCCGGTTAAATATATGCCTATATATATAACCTTTCTATTAACGGTTATTTTCGCTATATATCTATTAGCCCTTTTATTAAAAGTAACTCCTTTATATCCTGTTGTGTTATTACATTGCAAATTCTTGTTCATCTGATTTTCATGTATCGTACAAATTCTTAAATTCTCTCTACGCAAATCATTTTTATTATGATTTATATGATCCACCGTCAAATGTTCTGGACAATTCATAATAATTTTATGTAAATATACGGACTTTTCTTTTTCATGTCTATAAATGTATCCATCTTTTGTAAAATGCCACTTTTTAGATATGATATAATCATACATATCATCATCAATAAGGATGTTTTGCCCTTTAATATTTATAACCATGTTTTTTGTCTCCTTAAAAACATCATAGCATATCCTATCCTGTTTAGTCAATAACCTAATAGGACATACTATTGATTTTTCTAAGAAAATAAGCAAAAATGCCGATATTATGAGTATGAACGGTTTAACCATAAGGGAAATTGCCGAAATATTGAAAATCACACCAGAGGCGGCGTTTTTAAGGCTTAGAACGGCCAAAATTGAGCCCAAAACACACGCCGGAAAGACAAACATATATAGTGAAGACGTTGTGGACTTAATTCGAGAAGTCTCGAAGGGTGGACGGCCTAAAAAGCAGTCATAAATCATCACGTCCTCCCCTGTACTCGATATAAGATGATAGTAGTTGAATCCGGCGCTAACGGGCTACAATTAACTACGTGATATGTCTTATCAAGTTGCCCTGTACGTTTATACACATCAATTAACCCTACTCCGATAGTTGGCTCAACTGGAAATATACAAAGCAGTCTTTTGTCCGTCTCCTTTATAAGTGTGCCATCAATATTTTGTTCAATATAATTCGTTACAAGGCAAACCCCCTGATATTCGTCATAGGATTCTATGTATACATCATTCTCTGGGTCATACACCGAATCGCCGGTGGGGGTTCGCAACACTGCCTTGGTGCCGTACTTTTTTATTAGGCGTAGCCTATACGGTTTAATACCCCGCGGCTTGCCGCGGCTGTAAACAGACTGAATTTGAATAGCAATTTAAAAATATCTTGGCATTATGAGCAATCTGCATATTTTGATAGTGCTGAATACGTAACACACATCAAACAACGAAAAATTTTGTCGATACCGCAGGGCTTGCCCTGCGGAGGTTCATTCCCCCATCATACTTTGTGGATCGCCACCAGAAATTTAATGAAATCCAGCGCCGTTTCCAGATTACCCCCCAGAACCTGCCGGTATGTCGTTTCGGAAAAGCATTTGAGGTCGATATTGGCGGCGTCAACAAGGGGCAGAATTTCCTGGGCCTTTTCAAGGTTAACGCAGCCGTTGCTTACCAGGATATTGGCAATGCCCCGTTGATGGGCCAGTTCCATGCAGTCCTTGAGGTACTCGATATGGATAAGGGGTTCCGAATAGGTGTAGGCTATCTGCCGCGCGTCAGGATCCGGTGGAAGGGCGGACAGGACCTCTTCAGGGCTCATCCGGCGGCCCGGCGCGGCCCGGCCATCTTTAAGCTGGGAAATATGCCAGTTCTGGCAGAAAGGGCAGCGCAGATTGCAGCCCGCGAAACCCAGGGAAAAGACACGGGAACCGGGGCGGAAGTGGTAGAGGGGCTTTTTCTCGATAGGATCAACGGCGGCAGCGGTAACATACCCGTAATAGGGCAGGGAAAATCCCCCGGAGAAAACCACGTTCCCGCCGGAAGCCCCCGCACTGTTTTCCCTAACGCCGCAGCGGCCCAGGCCTCCCGGCGGAATAAGACAGCGATGATGGCAGAGGGTACAGCGGAGAGCCTTCCCGCTTTCCGGACAGGCCGCCGGGCCGGCAGTTTGCCGCGCTTCACGCATACGCCCCCCAAAATTGGCTGAAAACCGGTCTCTGCCCCGCAAACTGCGTAAGCCGCCCCGGTAACCGGGATTTTCTGCGGCATCAAGCGCAAAAAATCCACAGATGCAACAGGCCGCTAAGTTACCGCCCCGTTCATCGCCGCGCCGGGCGAGTGGAAACGGATCTTGTTAAACCGGTCCCGCAGTTCTTCCCGCTTGTCGGAAAACTGCACGGGATCGTTTACCTGAAAAGGCTCCATAATGACCCCGTGGGCTCCCCGGCGGATCCAAAGCTTAACCAGGGGCACCCCCTCGCCGGCCTGGTTTACCGCGGAATGCAGTTCGTCAACGTGGACCACATCTTCTATCTTGAATTCCAGAATCGACGGACTGTCCCCCAGTGGATCGTAAATAAGGATAAGCTTACCTTTTTCCGATGGATGCTGCCGGGGGTATCCGGTAAAGGGGACACTGTCTTTGGGGGGCCCTTTGGCATACGCGGTAATCTCGCTTAGGGGCAGGGCTTCCAAATAACTGGCAATGCTCATATATCCACTATAACACTCCGGCCGCGAATGGGGCAACGAAGATTGAATCTTCCACCCCGCGGGGATACCATAACACGCGGGAGGGGCGTTGTGAGTTCCACTACCAGCGGACGGCGCGCGGCTGATTGCACGGCCGGTTGTGCGTATGTGTTTCAAAAGGACTCGATTCTGCTTAGGGAGGATATTCCCGACGCCGATCTGGCGCTGGGGCTTCCGGTGGAACTTCTCGATGATATTCGCGGCATGGCCGCGGAATCCCCCGGCGCCGTAGCGGACCGTTCCGGCATTGACAGCTTTGAGATCCCCGCGCTGGATACCCCCGGTACGATACGGGGTTTCTCGCTGGAAGACGGCCGCGCCCTGCCCCCCCGCTGGCGGGCCCTTCCCGTGCGGCAGGGCCTCTCCCTGATCGGCGCCGGAGAAACCACCGGGGAAACCGCGGGCCCGGCGGGGCGGCTGTTCCGGGCCTATCACGTGGCCCAATGGCGGCGGGATTCAGTTTACTGCGGCAGCTGCGGGGCAAAAAATGCCGATGCCCCCGACGAAGTTGCCCGGCTTTGTCCCTGCTGCGGCAGACGGGAATATCCCCGCATATCGCCGGCGGTAATCACCATCGTTATCAACGACAGAGGCGAAGCCCTGCTGGCCCATAACCGCGCATTCGCGGAGGGAGTCTACAGCCTTATCGCGGGCTTTAACGAAGCCGGGGAAAATCTGGAGGCCACCGCGGTCAGGGAAATCCGCGAAGAAGTTGGCCTGGAAGTAAAAGATATCCGCTACGCCGCCAGCCAGCCCTGGCCCTTCCCCAACTCCCTTATGCTGGGTTTTACCGCCCGGTATGCCGGCGGGGACATCCGGCCCGACGGCAGGGAGATTCTGGACGCCCGCTGGTTCAAAGCCGGCGCCCTTCCCAAACTTCCCGGCCCCGGTTCCGTATCCCGGCGCCTTATCAACAACTGGGTGGAGGGGAAACTGTAGTCCCGGGCTGTCGCGCCGTCCGGCGGGGTTTTCGCGCGGTCCTGCGGACCTCCGGTAAAATCGCTGCGGGTTTCCGGCGCAGGGCAAAAAAATGCCCCGGCGGTTTGCCGCGCCGCACACGTAACACTCGCGGGCGCAACAGACCGCCGGGGGCGGTTCGGATCACGGAGCAAACTCCGCCGCGCGTTTATTGGGCGTTGATCCGGATAAGCCGCTTCTGGGCTTCGCTCCGTTTTTTGATCTCCATGCTCAGGATGCCGTTCTTGAAGGTGGCGTTTACCTGCTCGGGGTCGGCGTTATCCGGCAGTTTGAAGGAACGGCTAAAAGAGCTGGTCCGGCGTTCCCGGATCAGATAGGCGCCGTTTTTGGCGTCCTTGCCGTTTTCCTTCCGCTCCTTTTCCTCGTTCTGCCGGGACTCGATGGTAAGATTCCCGCCGTCCACATGAACCTGAATATCTTTTTCGTCATAGCCGGGCAGTTCCGCCTCCAGAATGTAGGCGTCTTCTTTCTCCCGCACATCCACCGCGGGAAGGCGGTTGAAAACCCGTTCAACCGGGGTCAGCGCGGAATCCCCAAAGAAGGATTCCAGATAGTGATCAAAATCGCTCAGCGCGTCTCCGATGTTAAGGGGGCGGTACATGGTTAAAGCTTTCATGGCATAACTCCTGTTCGGCGGGCATTAATTTCCGGACCCGGTTCCTGTGGTATCCTTTCGGAATACCCTTGGAACCTCACGGCGTCCGGGGAAGGCCAAGCCGGATACCCGGCGCCCCAACGGGGTTTCATGGCCCGTCCTGGAACCCCGGCCCCTGTGGGGCCTGTGGTTTCCGTTTTTCCCGTCAACACCTATAGATATGCAAAAACCGTGCCAACTTTGACCTTTTTTCGTGTTTCGCGGCAAAAAAACAGGCATGTAACGTAATTCCTTATACCACAAGGAGTTAGCGCAGCCTCAAGGCCCTCCGCCGCCGGTCCTGACCGGAGGATTCGGTCCCACCGCGTCTTTTTCCTGCAGGGCGGGAAACATTTTTGGGTCAAAACATACCTGGTGGGTCATAAGAGAAGTATCATGGGCCATAATGACACGCCTGGAGAATGGGCGGAAAAAGACCGGGAATTTTTGGCCGGCAGCGGATGTGTTTTGGACAGGGGGCATTGAACAAAAAAATTGGGACCACTTTGGCAGTTCAGGGCCTGCCCCAAAGTAGTTTCGCCGTATTCGCGTTCCCTTCACTTTTCCCCTCCCCGCGTTTATAGTGAGGTGTGGTAACGTTTGGAGAACTTGGCGTTTCGCCCTTCTTTTCCTCCCGTCTTGAGGAGCGGAATATACATAGACCTACGGATATTCAGCAAAAAATCATACCGGAACTGCTGGAAGGCCGGTCTGTGGCCTTTCGTTCCGCCACCGGAACGGGCAAAACCTTCGCCTACCTTATTCCCCTGGTTCAGCGGCTTATTGCCGGGGCCCGTCCGGTTCCGGGGACGCCGGGCGGATACGCAGGGCCCGCGATTCTGGTCCTTGCCCCCACCTGTGAATTGTGTTCCCAGATCAGGGCCGAGGCGGATTTCTTGCTTGGCGCGCCCGCGCTTCCGCTGGGCAGCCAGGTTTCGCAGGAGGATCCGGCGGGCAGCCCGGCCGGGGGAGCGCTTCCGTCAACCGGGCTCCTTATCGGGTCGGGGAATCTTAAACGGCAGATCGAGACGCTGAAAAAAGACCGTCCCGGCGTGGTCGCGGGGAATCCCGGCAGGATCCTTCTTCTGGCCAAAATGGGAAAGCTCAGATTCGGCGCCCTCCGTTCCCTGGTGTTTGACGAAGGGGACCGGCTTGCGGCGGATGACCTGCGGGGGGAAACACTGGAACTTCTGGAATTTATTAGCCGGAACCGGAAAAACGAAAGTCCGGGCTTTGTCCGCGCCGCCTGTTCCGCCACCCTGTCCCTGAAAAACATGGAAGCTCTGCTTCCCTTTATGGGGAAGGACATGATGCTTGTCGAAACCGATGAGCGGGAGATTCTGCGGGAACGGATCCAGCACTGGGCCATTTGGAGCGAGAGCCGCCGGAAAGCGGAAACCCTCCGTTCTTTTTTGGCGGCAGTAAAACCCGCGAAGGCCCTGGTTTTTACCGGACGTTCCTGGGACGCGGAACATATTGTTTCCCGCCTGGACCACCTGTCCGCCGCCGCCCTTTACGGCCGCATGGAAAAAAAACGGCGCCGCGAAGCGGTTACCGCGTTCCGTGCGGGCAGGATACGGGTGCTGGTTTCCAGCGATCTGGCCGCACGGGGCCTTGATATACCGGGAATTACCCACGTAATCGCCCTGGACGTACCCCCGGAGGCCGATCTCTACACCCACCGGGCGGGCCGTACCGGACGGGCGGGAAAACGGGGGGTTATGGTAAGCATAGGGGACGAGGTGGAAATGCGCCGTCTTGCCCTGATTGAAAAGCGGCTGGGCCTTACGGTGTACCCCAAGGAACTTTACCGCGGACGAATCGCGGCGCCTGATACAGGGCAGACGCGCGAAGATGTTCCCGCATCTACCTGAAAATCCGCCTGGATTTTGGGGAACGCGCCGGGCCGGCGGGTTTACGAGGGCAGCAAGGCCGGTTCTTTCAGCGGGGATATGAGTACCCGGTCGATCCGGTTGCCGTCCATGTTCAAAATTTTGAATTCGAAGTTTCCGTACACAAAACGGGCCCCTGGCCGGGGTATTTCTTCCGCGATGGACAGGATAAAACCCGCCAGAGTGTGAAAATCCGGGTGATCCTCTTCCGCCAGGCTGTCCAGCCCCAGCACTTTGATGGCGTCGTCAATATTAACGCTGCCCCCGGCGATCCAGCCGCCGCCTTCCTGGGGGCGGATCTCCTCGTCTTCCCCGGCGGCGGCGGAAAATTCTCCCACAATCTCTTCAACCAGGTCCCGGACAGACAAAATACCGGAAAATCCGCCGTATTCGTCCATCACAAACAGGTAATCCGTGTTTCCCCTGCGAAACGCCTCAAAAGCTTTAAGGGCGGACATGGTCTCCGGAATAAAGGATACCCTGCGGATAAGGATTTTTAGGCCCTGGTCAAGATCCTGCCGAAATTCCCAGGACGGGTCTTCCACCAGGGCGCGGAGAAGATCCTCCCGGTACAGAGCCCCCAGGATATTGTCCAGCGTATCTTCCGCCACGGGGAAACAGCCCTGGTTCTGTCCTTTCTGAATGAGTTCCCGAATTTCCTGGGGGCTCGCGTGAATATCCAGCCACTCAATTTCCGAACGGTGGGTCATAAAAGCTCCGGCGGGGCGGTCCCCCAGGTAAAAGACCCCTTCCACCATGGTGCGCTCTTTGCTTTCCACCACCCCGGATTTTTCCCCCTCCGCCAGGGCTCCCCGCAGTTCGTCCTCTGTCATGCCCGTGGTTTCCGCCTTGTCCAGGTGAAAAAGCCGCCGGGCGGCGGTGTTGATAAGGCCGTAAAAACCCAGCAGGGGCCGGCAGGGCAGGGAAAAAAGGCGGACGGCGGGAAGGAACCGGGCGATTACCTTTTCCGGGGCGGCGGCGGCGATGATCCGGGGGATGAATATCCCCAGAACCACTACCGCCAGACTCAGAATCAGGATTACCGCCGCGGCGGCGGCCAGATCCCCCAGAAACTCTGTCCCCACTGACGCGAGGATATCATCCCCCAGGGGCCGGACCAAAAAGCCCCCCAGCACGCCCGCCAGGATCCACAAAACGGCAATCCAGATTCGGCATACCTGCAGGTAGAACCCCGCATCGCCGGCCGCCTCCAGCGCCCGCAGACAGCTCTGGTCCCCCCCCTCGGCCAGGGAACGCAGGCGGCCCTTGCGGATGGAACCAAAGGCCATCTCGATGAGGGCAAAGAAGCTTCCCAGCACGACAATGACAAAAATAGCCAGTATCCACGGCCACAAACTGGCTAACGGGGTAAGTTCGTCCATCAGTTACCGATCTCCTCGCGGGTAAGGGGCCGGAGGATCCGCGGGCCTTCCGGGGAAGTTTCCAATGTTTTGTTTTTCCCGCCGGGGTCCTGTTCCCCAAAAATCTGCACTATGGGAAAGCGGGGGTTTTCGGGGTTAACATCCACCACCTGCCCTTTTTCCCCGTTGGAAAGCAGGACGTAAAGCCCGATGGGGTAAATTGAAAGGGAATAAACCAGCGCACGAATAATAATGTCATCATACTGCTTTTCCTCGTTTTTAAGCAACTCTACTATTCCTGTGTATTCGCCCTGGACTTCCCGGTAGGACCGGGAGGAGGAAATGCCATCGTAGGAACAGGCCACGGCGATAATTTTGGCGTACAGGCTGATTTTGCCGGCGGTAAGGCGCCGGGGATAACCGGCGCCGTTTTCCCGCTCGTGGTGTTCCAAGGCGGCTAAACTTACGGCCGGGGGAAAGCCGTATTTTTTAAGGGTGTTGTAGCCCAAAATGGGGTGGGCGTAAATTATCTTCCATTCCGCCGGGGACAAGGCGCGGGGATTAAGGTAAACCTTCACGGGGAGTTTGATCATGCCGGTTTCGTGGAACAAGGCCGCGACTCCAAGTTCAACAAGCCTGTGCTGGGGCAGCTTGATGTAGAATCCGATGATAATGGCGATAATTGTCGATTTTACCGTGTGGGCGATAAGGTAATCTTCCTTGGCGCTTTCCATGTCTTTAAGCGCCCGCAGCAGGTAACGCTGATCCTCCCGGATCCGGTCCAGAAAACCCTTTACCCGTTCCGCCGCCCGGTTAAAACTGACAGGTTCCCCCATAAAGATCGCGGAAAAAAGGTCGTTTACATAGACCATTAATTCACGGCAAAAATTCCCCGCCCATTTTATTTTTTCCGCGTCCGCCAGGGCGGCAGCCTGGGCCTGGTTAATAAACGCCCCCCCTTCTTCCCTTGGCTTGTCAAAATAGCTTTCCCTGGGCTCCCCTTCGCTCAAAACTTCCCGAAAATCCCAGTCCGACAAAATTTGAATAAGTTCTTTCGTAAAGGGCATTTCCGGCGCGGCAAGCATAAATTCGCCGTCCAGGTATACGGGTTCGGTAAAAAAGCAGTTGGGCGGAATGTCTTTAACAGCATAAATTTTCATCAATAATTCTCCGGCTTCCGCGTTCTGGAACCTGTTATTGACAGAACTTTCCAATCTTCTATCATGGAATTTGTCATGGGTTCCCCGTTCCCCGGCCTTGTTTGACAACCCGGCTGGTTTTTTGCTGGTCAAGGGCCGGTTCCGGGTCTCCACAGGACGTGAATTCCCTGACGAAATCCACGTTCTTCGCTATTGTTAAGCGAAAAAGCGGTCCAAAGTCCGCTTTTTCATACAAATTCAGGGCAGCCTGGCAAGCTTCGCTTGTCTTCCCAAAAACTGAAATTTTGGGAAAGCCTCCGCTGTTAAAAAAATACGGGGCTGCCCCAAACTTTGGCGCAGCGCAGCCTCTTGGTACAGGAGAATTCTTTTTGAGGTTCAAATTTATTTTCCTTTTTTTTAATTTTGTCATCGCTACTTTTATATCGGTTATCTTTTTTGCGCCCATGATAATTTCGGGGGATATTTCGTCTGCTTTTCGGGACAGCGGCCCGTGGATGTCCCTGCGGCTGCCGGCGGCGATCCTTGCCGCCGTTCTTATCGCATTGGATATTTACTGGCTTTTCAACCAAAAACTTTTCCGTCTGCTTGAACGCGAAGACTGGCCGGCCCTTTTGTCGTATCTGGAAATCCGGTTTCTGCGGCGGGGCCGCTATTCCGCGCGCTTAACGCGGCTTTTTGTGAACACCTGCCTGATCATGTCCGATACCCGGTCGGTGCTGGACCTGGAAAACAGACTTGCGCTGGCAAAACCCGCCCTGGTGGAACGCAACGCTCTTGCCTTTGGAGCCGCCCATATCCTGGCTAAAGATTACGACGGGGCCCTGCGTTTTTTCGCCGCCCGCGACAAGGGGGATATTGGAAATAGTTTTCCGTCCTTTTTTAACGGCAGCCGCTCAAGGCAGTGGATCGCCTGGTATCACGGTTTTTCCCTGCTGCTGGCAATGCGGTTTCCGGACGCGGGGGAAAAATTCAGCTTCCTTGCGCGGGAAGCCCGGGACCCCGTGGTGGCAGCCCTGGCCGCGTGGTTTCTTGCGGATAATCTTTCCAAAACCGCGGACGCTTCGCTCCTGGAGGAAGCCGCCGCCGCGCGGGAGCGAATCCGCGGTGTTTTAAAACGGCGGAAAAACTGGGAACGGGAGATTGCCAAAACCGAAACCGGGATTTACGCAGCAATCGTGCGGAGGTATATCAATGACGCGGAAAATTGGATATACCAGACGCAGGATGGTACAACATGAAAAGTTTTGACAAATCCACCAAGCTGGATAATGTCTGTTATGATATTCGGGGACCAGTGCTGAAAGAAGCCAAGCGCATGGAAGACGAGGGGTTCCGCATCCTTAAACTGAACATCGGGAATCCCGCGTCCTTTGGGTTTAACGCCCCCGACGAGATTATCCACGACATGATCATTAACCTGCACAACGCCCAGGGTTACTGCGATTCCCGCGGCCTCTTTTCCGCGCGGAAAGCGGTCATGCAGGATTTCCAGTCCAAAGGCATCCTGGATGTGGAGATCGATGACATCTGGATAGGCAACGGGGTAAGCGAACTTATCATGATTGCCATGCAGGGGCTTTTGGACACCGGGGACGAGGTTCTTATCCCCATGCCAGACTACCCCCTGTGGACCGCCGCGGTTACCCTGGCGGGGGGAAAGGCGGTGCACTATTTCTGCGATGAAAGCGCCGGATGGGATCCCGATTTGGACGATATTCGCTCCAGGCTGACTGAACGGACCAAAGCTATTGTCGTGATTAACCCCAACAACCCCACGGGGGCCGTTTACGGCCGGGCTACGCTGGAAGGAATTGCCGCCATTGCGCGGGAACACGGGCTTATCGTCTACGCCGACGAGATCTACGGCCGGATCACCTACGACGGGGCACAGCACATCATGATGGCGTCTGTCGCGGGGGACATTCTAACGGTTACGTTTAATGGCCTGAGCAAGGCCTACCGGGCCGCGGGTTTCCGCTCCGGCTGGATGGTTCTTTCGGGGAACAAGAAGGATGCCGCCGGGTACATAGACGGGCTGGAGATGCTCTGCAACATGCGGCTCTGCGCCAACGTGCCCGCCCAGTACGCCATTCAAACCGCCCTGGGGGGCTACCAGAGCATCAACGATCTGGTGCTTCCGGGAGGCCGCCTTAAAGAACAGCGGGACACGGCGGTGCGCCTGGTGAACAGCATCGGCGGCCTTTCGGTGGTGGAACCGCGCGGGGCCCTGTACTGTTTCCCCAAAATTGACATACAGCGTTTCAATATTTCCAATGACGAGCGTTTTATCATGGACCTGCTGCGGGAACAGCGCATTCTTTTGGTCCACGGCACGGGCTTTAACTGGAAGGATCCGGATCACTTTCGTATTGTTTTTCTTCCGGACAAGGACACCCTGTCGGATGCCCTGCACCGTCTGGGAGTTTTTCTGGAACACTACCGGCAAAATTAACGGCGCCGCGCCCTGGCGCGGCGGACCGCTAACCTTTAACCGCCCCAATCATGACGCCCTTGACAAAGTACCGCTGCAGGAAGGGATAGATAAACAATATCGGTACGGTAGTAATTACAATGGCGGCGTATTTTATGGTTTCGGCAAACTGGTTAATTTGGTCGTTTTCGGTGGCGGCGGAATTGAGAATGTCCGAATTGGCGATAAGGATGGCCCGGAGTATGTTCTGGATGGGCAGCTTGTAGTTGTCCCGAATGTAAATGGAAGCGGAAAACCACGAGTTCCAGTGGCCAATGCCGTAGTAGAGCAGCAATACTACCATAGTGGGCTTTATCAGGGGGGTGATAATTCTAAAGAGTATCGTCAGGTCGTTGGCGCCGTCTATCCGGGCGGATTCTGAAAGGCTTTCCGGAATCGCTTCTATGGCCGTCCTGCAGATGATGCTGTTGTACACGCTTACCGCCCCGGGAAGGATCAGCGCCCACAGGGTATCGTAAAGCCCCAGGCTGCGGATGTTAAGGTAGTTGGGGATCATCCCGCCGTTAAAAAACATGGTAAAAAGAATCATGAACAGGATGGGCTTTTTGAAATACACGTTTTTGGAAGCCAGGAAAAACCCGGTAAAGAGGGTAAGAACGATATTCACAAAGAGCCCCGCCGCCATAATGATAAGAATGTTTTTATAACCGCTTACGATAAGGGGGTGGGTAAAGGCAAGCTTAAAGGAACCCAGAGTAAAGCCTTTGGGATACCAAAGAAAGCCCGGGGTTGCCAGCAGGTCCAGGTTGTTGGTTACCGAAGCGACAACCACATAGTACATGGGGTACAGGGTAACAAACATCAGGGCAACCATTATGACGGTATTCACCGCGTCAAAAATTATATCGCCGGCGGTTTTTCTTACGTGGTTCCGCATTATCCCCCTCCTTAAAACAGGCTTGATTCGGTAAATTTCCGGCTTAGGGCATTGGCCGTTACCAAAAACACCACGTTGACCAGGGAGTTAAAAAGCCCTACCGCGCTGGCGTAACTAAAGGCGGCGTTTAATATACCCCGCCGGTACACGTAGGTGGAGATTACATCGGCGACCTCGTAAATGTTCGAGTTGTAGAGAAGGATGATCTTTTCAAAACCCACGTTTAGAATGCCCCCCATCCGCAGGATAAAAAGGACCATAATGGTGGGCAGAAGGTTCGGCAGGGTTATGTTGAGCATACGCCGGAACCTGCCCGCGCCGTCAATAATCGCCGCTTCGTACTGCTGTTGATCGATGCCCGACAGCGCCGCCAGGTAGATAATCGAATTCCAGCCTATGCCCTGCCAAATATCGGAAATAACATAAATGGGATAGAAATACTGGGGATACATAAGATAATTTTTTCCGGTTCCGCCCAAAAAAACGGCGATCTGGGAGAAAATACCGTCCCCGGTGGTATACGTGCGGATTAGAGAACTAACCACCACCATCGAGATAAAATAGGGCATGTAAGTAATGGTCTGGACGGTCCGTTTGAACGCTACGTTGTGAATCTCGTTAAGAAGCAGGGCCAGAATAATAGGAGCCGGAAAACCAAAAATAATGTTGAGCAGGCTGATGGAAAGGGTGTTCCGGATAAGCCTGAAAAAGTAAAGGTCCTGGAAAAAACTGACAAAATGCTTCATCCCCACCCAGGGGCTGTGGGCCATGCCAAGATTCGGCCGGAACTCCTTAAAGGCGATTAAAAGACCGTATATCGGCTTGTAGGCAAAAAGCACAAAGTACACCAATACCGGCAGAATAAGAAGGTATTTATATTTATTTTGGGAGAAATCTTTGGCCAGGGTAACAGCCAAAGATGGTTTTCTCTGCGCGTTGTCGTATTTCCCGCTCATACGTCCTCCGTCATGAAAAACCCCTGCCCGGCATCCGGAAACCCCGGGCAGGGGCTTGTTTTTAACGTAACTACGGGGAATTTTTCCCAAAACCCGGTTAGTTCTGGAAAAAGCCCCGCGTACCTTTAACGGGCAAGGTAACGGTCGTAGGCCGCCTGATAAATGCTGAGCAGTTCGGCAAGGCCCATGGAATTTACCCGGTTTACATAACTATCCCAGTTGGCAAGACTGTTCTGGCCGGTGATAAACTGAATAGCCGCTTCGTCCACAAAGGTATTGATAGTGTTTTTCAGTTCCGCGGCGCGGGTGCTTTCCTCGGGGGTCATGGTCATGCCGTTGGGCAGGGTCCACGCGGCGGTAACGGCCTCGTTGGGGTAGAACCACAGGTCGTTGGCGTCGATGGCCTGCTGGGTATTTTTCATGTAGAGCAGGGCTGTGGCCTGGATGCAGCAGCCGCTCCAGGTGGACCCGCCGTATTTGTCGATGGCATTGTTAAGCCCGTCCGGGTCGTTGGTAACCAGGGGAAGATAGGCGGGCTTGCCCGACGCGTCGTAATCCCAGGAAACTCCCTTTTTGCCAAAGTTCCAGTAGAGGTTCCCCTCTTCGGTATAGGCGTAGTCCAAAGCCCGCATAACCAGTTCCAGCTTGTCATCGGGGCAGCTTGTGGAAACGGCCGCCGCCACACTGCCGATACCGTAGCCGCCGGGTACCATCGCCAGGGTCCCGTCATCCCCCCTGGGATACTGCAGGCCGACCCATTCGGCGCCGTTGCCGGCGTTTTTGGCATCGGTACCCCAGTTGGAAAGCTGGCCCATTGACGTAAAGGAAATGCCCATTTTTTTATTCAGCGCGTTGGACCGGGCCATCGTATCGTTGATGGACAGCACATCCTGATCGATAAGCCCCGCGCTCCACCATTCGTTCATCTTGGCCAGTTCGGTGCGGTATTCCGGCTGAACGTTGGCAAGCTGTATCTTGCTGTTTTTGTCAACGTAAAGGCGGTAGTCGGCAAAACTGTACGCGCCAAAAGCCCCGGACAGGAAGGTTCCGTAACCGGTAACCCGGGACCACGCAAAGCTTAACACCGCCCCGTATTTATCTTTGAAGGTCCGGATGGTTTTGTCCCAGTCGGAAATAGTCGCCGGCGGGGGGAGTCCGCACTCGTCAAGCCAGGTCTTGTTGACTACCGGCCCCAGGTAGGAATCGTTCCAGCCGCCGGCTTCCCGGAAGAAACCGTAGCCGTAGTATTTGCCTGAGTCAGTCTTCATGGCCCGGTCGTAGGCCTCCTCTGTTTGAAGCCAGGCGTAGTAAGCCGGGGACCATTCCTTGATGCGGCCTGAAAGATCCCGGATAGTACCTTCGTTGATGTACCGTTCGGCGTCAGCCATAAGGTTGTGATTGATAATATCCGGCAGGGTATCGCTGGCCAGCATAAGGTTAAACGTTTGGTTTGTGTCCGTCCCCGCCGTGGGGAAGACCCACTCGA
This sequence comes from Treponema sp., assembly GCA_031277045.1. Next base: position 28,982 of record JAISLX010000050.1, on the reverse strand, counting down.
TATTCACCCCAAGCATTTCCTCCAAACCGGAATGGAACGGAGACTGATCCGCCGTGGCATACGCCGTATTTGGCAAATAAGACCCGCTGGAAAACCAGGTGATGGTTTTGTCCTGCGCGTTCATCGGATATCCGGTGAAGCTAAAGCTCGAATCCCCCGAAGCGGCGGGGCCGGATTTACCCTGGCACCCCGCCAGCATCCCTATCAGGACAAGGGTGATGCCGAGCCCTCCCAATGCTTTCTTCATCGCATTGCCTCCTAAAAAATATTTTCCGCTGTCTATCCGGCAGCGTTTAAGCCTGTATTTAAGCCGGGGGACGGTTTCGCGCGGTTCCCGGAAACCCGCCGCGTCCGCGGTTTTTTGTCGAAAGAGATGTTCTTGAACTGAAGCTGCGGGGAAGCCCTGAAATTCAGAAACGTTACGGCTGCCCGGTGCCGCGCCGCTGGTTCGCGGAGTAAAAGGCCGGATTCCGGCTGTTTTGAGGGCAGGAAAATTACAAAAAGTTGGGGGAGGGGGGGGGGGGGGGTAAACAAATATTTACCGGTTAAGGCCCCGGAAACACGGGTAGACCACGAAACGATGTTCAGAAGGGCCTTTGAAACTTGCATAAACAAATAGATTATCCGGACTTGGTTATGGTGTCAAGGCGCCGAATGAAAAACCCCGCCACGGAACTCGAACCAAAGGTTCGGCGGGGTATCTTCGGAAGAAAAAGTCCTGTGGACTTTTCTCGTTTTGCATGGGGTTCGAATAACTCTAATACTGCAGCGCTTTGAGGGCGCGATCAGCGGCTTTTTTCCACGCCATTCCGCCGGCACTGAGCGGCGATTACGCAGCGGGAACAGTAGGGGCTTACGGGACGGCAGATCTGCTGGCCGTAGAGAACCAGCAGGGCGTTGATCCCCTTCCAGTGTTTCCGGGGCAGGATCGTGCGCAGGGTCATCTCGGTTTCTTCCGGGTCTTTGGTCTGAATCCAGCCGGCGCGGTTGCAGATCCGGTGTACATGGACATCCACGCAGATACCCGGCAGATCGAACGCTTCAATAAGCACCAGGTTCGCGGTTTTGCGCCCCACGCCCGGCAGGGCAAGCAGTTGGTCCATGCCGGAAGGCACCGCGCCGCCGTAGCGTTCCAAAAGAATGGCAGCGATTTTTTTTAGATTCGCGGCCTTGGTACGGTAAAAACCCGCCGGATAGGCAAGGGCGGCCACTGTTTCCTCGCCAAGCGCGTCAAGTTCCGCCGGACTTTTCGCCTTTTCCAAAAGCCGGGCCGAAGTTACCAGGGTTACCTCGTCCTTGGTACGGAGGCTCAGGATGGTCGAAACCAGCACCGCCCAGGGATCCCGGCTGTACCGCTCCGCCACGGTACTCACCGATGGCTCATCCATATTTCCGCGCCATGTTTCCAGGGTTTGCACGATGGAATCCCAGGGAACATCCGCGTCCCGCCTCACGGTTCCCCCCGCTGCGCGTCTTTCCGTTCCAAAAGACACAGCGCCAAGGCCTCCACCGCCAGACCCTGGCCCACCGGCCCCAGGCCCTCGCCGGTCTTACCCTTTACAAAAACCCGCTCCAGCCCCACTCCCAGAGCCCCGGCCAGGGAATTTCGTATCGCGTCCCGGTGGGGGAGCAGGCGGGGCGTTTCGCAGCACACCACGCAGTCCAGGTTGACAAGTTCCCAGCCTTCACGGCGCACCAGCTCCCAGGCCTGCCCCAGCAGGACCAGCGAATCGGCGTCTTTCCACCGGGGGTCCGAAGGGGGGAACAGGGCGCCGGTGTCCCCCAGCGCGGCGGCCCCCAACAGAGCATCGGTTACGGCGTGGGCCAGTACATCCCCGTCGGAATGGCCCAGTTCCCCCCGTTCCGCTTCGATTCGCAGACCTCCCAGCAGGAAAGGCCGGCCCTCCACAAGACGGTGCAGGTCCCGGCCCAGACCGGCGCGGATCACGCCAGATCCTCCGCGTAGGTAATCTTCCGGTTCCCCCGGTCCCCTGCCACCGTAGCCACGGGACCACAAAATTCCCCCCAAATCTCCGCGTCATCGGTGTACTCGCCCTCCTGTTCCGCTGCCCGCTCATGGGCCCAGAGAATCCGGGGAAAGGCAAACGCCTGGGGAGTCTGGGCAAGGCCCAGGGCGGAACGGCACAGATGCTTCCGGATAAAGCCCCCTTCGTCGATCTCTTTGGGGGTTTCCAGCAGCGGCGCCAGGGGGATAACCGCGCTGTGCCGCATAACCGCGTCCATCACCCGCCGGATAAGGTCCGCGCCAATCCAGGGCCGGGCCCCATCGTGGATCAGCACCCACAAAGGCGTCTGCGCACGCGGCGTCCGGGAATATTCACGGGAATTCAGAAAGGACAGGGCCCGGTACACCGAAGCGCGGCGGGTAGAGCCCCCCCCGGTAAACCGGATGGAAGGGCCCGGAGTCCCGGCAGGGGGTTCGCGCAGTTCCCGGGGCAGGGCGGCGCGGGCTGCCGCCTCGCCATCCGCGGGAACCGTGATAACAATAACGCCGATTTCGTCAAACCCGGCAAAGGCCAAAACCGCCGCCCCCAGCACGGTAAGGGGCTTCCCCTCACTGTCACAGCGATCCGGCCCCAAGGGCAGGTACTCTTTTTTCGCGGGAAGCCCTTCGGGAACAGACATCCCCTGCACGAAGCGCATCCGGCTGGAGGAACCCGCGGCGGTGATTATCGCCGCGAAGGAGGCTCCCATCCGGTTACAGGTTTCGCGGGACACCGCGCACGGCAGTTCCCTCAAAAGCCCGGCGCGGCAAAAACCATCGTGGGAACATTAACGGGACTCCAGGCGGGTAAAGATCATGTGTTCCACTTCTTCCCGGGTCTTGCGCAGGGAGTAGGCAATTTCGTCTTCCAGCAGTTTAAGCGCGGAATCGTAGAGCTTGCGCTCCAAAATGGGCAGTTCTTTTACCTTGCTGCGGTGGTACAGGGTCCGGACAATCAGGGCAATATCGGTAACGCTCCCCTTTTTCAGCAGGTCCAGGTTTTTGTTGTACCGTTCTTTCCAGTCCGACGTAATAGGCTCATAATCCTCACCGATAAGTTCCAGCGCCCTTTGCGCCTCTTTGGACGGGACAATCGGGCGGATTCCCAGTTCCACCGCCTTGTCCACAGGCGCCATAATCGTCATATCCGATACTTCAAGGTATATCGTGTAGTAGAGAATTTTTTCATTTTTGAATTCTTTTTCTTCGATGGCGGTAATAACGCCGACCCCCTGGCTGGGGTACACAACTTTCTGGTTTACCTGGAAACCTTTGGCTTTACTCATATTGTCTAAATATAACAAAAATTCCGGAAATCGTCTACGCGCGCCCCGCAAGCCGCTGGGCAACAGCGCTTACCCGCCGAATAAAAAGCCCGCGGAGGTTTTCCGCGGGCTTGTGCTTAACAGCGCGCGTTAATTGTTGCCGCCATCTCCGTCATCCCAGGACGATACCGGCGGCGTGTCATCGTATCCGCCGCCAAACGAGGAATCGAAACCCTGCGGAAAATCAACAGGCCGTTCCTGTTCAGCCGGTTTTTTGGCTATGTTCTTTGAACCGGCGGGCCGCCCCCTCCTGCCGGTTTTTTTTTCCCCGGCGGCAGGCTTTGAGCCGGCAGGCCGCCCCTTCCTGCCTGGGGTTTTCTTCCCGGCAGCGGCCGTGGTTTTTTTCGCGGCGGGCCGTCCGGGTTTCTTCGCGGCTCCGGCTTTAGCCGCCGTAGTTTTCCTGCCCGCGGCTGTGGTCTTTTTCGCGGCGGGCCGTCCGGGCTTCTTCGCGGCTCCGGCTTTAGCCGCCGTAGTTTTCCTGCCCGCGGGCGCGGCCTTTTTGACCGGTTTTTTCGCCGCCGCCTTGGCGGCGGCGGGTTTCCTGCCGGCAGGCTTTCTCGCCCCTGTCCTCTTCACTGTGTCACTCATCGAATTCGCCTCCTTGTGGAGTTTGGATTTGTTTTCCATGGTCCCCGGTCCTTCAACGGATTTATCCGTGGCATCCATGGAGTTATTTATCACCGCCTGCGCTCCGGCGAGACGCGCCAGAGGTACACGGAAAGGTGAACATGAAACGTAACTTAAACCGGCGCGGTAACAAAAATCAATGGTCTGGGGATCCCCCCCGTGTTCCCCGCATATTCCTATTTTGATTTCAGGATTTACCGCCCTTCCTTCGTCAATGGCAAAACGAATTAATTCGCCCACCCCCTCCTCGTCTATCGACTTAAAGGGATCCACGTCCAGCACCCCTTTTTCAAGGTAAGCGGGAAGGAACGAGGCGACATCGTCCCGGCTAAAGGCAAAAGTCATCTGCGTAAGATCGTTGGTACCAAAGCTGAAAAAATCCGCGTATTTTGCGATATGCCCTGAACGGATTGCCGCGCGGGGAACCTCGATCATCGTGCCGATATGAATCGCGGGCAGGCTGAGTCCCTCGCTTTCAAATACCCGCCGCAGAACGGCTTCCGCGTTGGGGCGCAGTAATTTCAGTTCCCGCGCGGTTACCACAATGGGGATCATGATCTCCGGCTCCACCGGAATATTCTGCCTGACGCAGTCCAGGGCGGCCAGCGCGATAGCCTCCACCTGCATATCGTAAATTTCAGGATAGGTAATGGCAAGGCGGCAGCCCCGGTGCCCCAGCATGGGGTTCGCCTCGTGGAGTCTTTCGATCTTGGGCCACAGTTTTTCTGCCTCGATTCCCAGATAGGCGGCCAGTTCCTCAGTTTCTTCCCGCGTGTGGGGCACAAATTCGTGGAGCGGGGGATCCAGCAGGCGGATGGTTACCGGGCGGCCTTCCATAGCCTTGAAAATGCCGAAAAAATCCTGCCGCTGCAGCGGAAGTATTTTTCCAAGCTGAAGCCGCCGTTCCTCTTCCGTGTCCGCCACGATCATCGCGCGGAAGTGGATAAGCTTTTCTTTGTCGAAAAACATGTGTTCCGTGCGGCAAAGCCCCACCCCTTCGGCGCCAAAGGCGAAGGCCCGTTTGGCGTCTTCGGGCTGATCGGCGTTGGTTCTGACCTTAAAACCTTTGATTTTTCCCCGCCGCGAAGATTCGCGCACTTTGTCGCACCAGTCAAGAAAGGTACTCATCTCCGGCGAGATTTCCGGCGCCGAAAGGGGAAGTTCGCCTTCGTACACATTTCCGGTGGAACCGTCAATTGTGATCCAGTCCCCTTCGCTAAAAACTTTATCCCCTATGTGGACCTTGCCGCCGGCCACCGACACGCCCTTGGCCCCCGCCACGCAGGGAATTCCCATTCCCCGCGCAACCACTGCGGCGTGGCTGGTCATGCCGCCGGTAGAGGTAAGCACCCCCTGGGAAACCACCATACCGCCAATATCTTCGGGACTGGTATCCTTGCGTACCAGCAGCACTTTTTCCCCCCGGCCGTGCCAGCTTTCGGCGTCCTGGGCGGTAAAAACTATTCTTCCGGCAGCGGCGCCGGGAGACGCGTTGAGTCCGCTGGTTATGGAGCGGGCGGACTTAAGGGCCGCGGGATTCACCATCGGGTGAAGCAGCTGATCCAGGTGGGCGGGACTGACCCTGAGAATGGCGGTGTTTTTGTCGATAAGTTTTTCTTTTACCATATCAATGGCGCAGCGTACCGCGGCGGCCCCGGACCGCTTGCCGTTCCGGGTCTGCAAAATATACAGAACCCCCTGCTGCACGGTAAATTCCATGTCCTGCATATCCCGGAAGTGATTCTCCAGCCGGTCCTTAATATCCACCAGCTGCTGGTATATTTTCGGGTTTTTACGGGCCAGCGTGGATATCTCCTCCGGGGTGCGAATACCCGCCACCACGTCTTCGCCCTGAGCGTTCATCAAATATTCGCCGTAAAATTTGTTGACGCCAGTGGAGGGATCGCGGCTGAAACAGACCCCGGTACCGGAATCCTCGCCAAAATTCCCGAATACCATCGACTGAATATTGACGGCAGTACCTTTAAGGCTTTTAATTTCGTTCAAAGCCCGGTAACGGATGGCCCTGTCGTTCATCCAGGAACCGAAAACGGCGCGGATGGAACCCCACAACTGTTCCAGCGGGTCCTGGGGAAAATTAACGCCCGCTTCACGGCGCACAATCTTCTTGTAATCGTCCGCCAAACGTTCCAGATCCTCGGCGCGCAAGTCCGTATCAAGAGCCGCGCCCCTCTCTTTTTTCCGCTTCGCGATGGCTTTTTCGAACAATTCATGGGGAACCTGCATAACCACGTCGCCGTACATTTGAATAAACCGCCGGTAGGCGTCCCAGGCGAAACGGGGATTACCCGTTTTATTCGCCAGGCCCCGTACCGCGTTGTCGTTCATCCCCAGATTCAGGATCGTATCCATCATGCCGGGCATGGAAACCGCGGCGCCCGAACGAACCGACACCAAAAGGGGATCCTGCGCGTCTCCGAGTTTTTTACCCATGTTTTTTTCAAGCCTGGCAAGGCTTTCCAGTACCTCGGCCTCAAAACCGGAAGGGAAATTCCTCTGGTTTTCATAATACGCGGCACAGACGGCGGCGGAAATGGTAAATCCCGGCGGAACCGGAATGCCCATCGTGGTCATTTCCGCGAGATTGGCGCCTTTACCGCCAAGTATCTCTTTCATACCGGCATCGCCTTCGGCCTTGCCGTTTCCGAAAAAATAAACGCTCTTTGATCCGGTCTTTAGTTTTCTCATTTGTTTCTCCTTGCGCTACGCTATTTCAATAATAATATCAGCTAATCAAAAACAATGAAAGTAGAAAACAAAAAAAATGTCAATCTTTTTTTGTTTTTTTTGCCGGAATACCCGGAAAACGCCCCTTGTCCATGATCGCGGCCGTCTTTTTTACAGGCGTCATGAAATATCCGGGCGTTTGGCGGCTCTACGGGCCCGTGCGGCTTCACAGTTTTCATTTCTCATTCTAAAATGAGGCTGTTTCAAAACCCGGAGAACTGCGGATAAACACAGGGTAAAAGCGAACGTGGAGGGGAATGACACATGAATTATTCGGAATTGCCAATCTACAGGCACAAAGATCTGGTACTTAAGGCTCTGGAAACAAGCCAGGCGGTCGTGGTGGAAAGCCCTACCGGCTCGGGAAAAACCACCCAGCTTCCGGTAATACTGTACGAAGCGGGATACGCGAAAAACGGTATGATCGGCGTAACCCAGCCGCGGCGGATCGCGGCCCTGTCGGTAAGCGAATTCATCGCCCGCCAGCAGGGAGTCCCGCTGTCGGGCCTTGTGGGATACAAGATACGTTTTGAGGACCGGACCAGCCAGGACACGAAAATCAAGATCATGACCGATGGAATTCTGCTCCAGGAAATGAAACTTGATCCCTGGCTTTCAAAATACGGCCTTTTGGTGGTGGACGAAGCCCACGAGCGGAGCCTGAATATTGATTTTATCCTGGGGCTGCTGAAGCGGATTCTGGAAGCCCGGCGGGATTTTAAGGTAATTGTTTCTTCCGCCACGATCAACGCGGAAGTTTTTTCCGAATATTTCGGCGAATGTCCGGTCGTAAAAATTGACGCTGTTACCTATCCGGTTACGCTGATCTACGATCCCCCGGTTTTGGACGGCGGGCGCGGCGGTTTGGCAGCCCAGGAACTCCTGATCAACAAAATCGACACGATAATTCAGCGTTTTGTAAGCGAAAAACGGGAAGGAGACCTGCTGGTTTTCCTTCCCGGCGAAAAAATAATCAAGGACTGCATAAAAAGCCTCGCGCAGGGTCCGGCGGGAAAGTACCTTCACCTTGTTCCCCTTTACGGCAGACTGGGCAAGGAAGAACAGGAACGGGTGTTTGACGATCCTCCCAGGGGTAAAACCAAAGTGGTGGTAAGCACCAATATCGCCGAAACATCGCTGACAATTGACGGCATTACCGGGGTAATTGATTCAGGGCTTTCCAAGCTGAATTACTACAATCCCCGGAGCTTTGCGTCCAGCCTGGTGGAAGCGCCCATCTCAAAGGCATCGGCAAATCAGCGGAAAGGCCGGGCCGGGCGTACCAGGGAAGGAAGCTGTTACCGGCTTTACACCCGCAAGGACTTTGAAAACCGTCCGCTGTTTACCACAGAAGAGATATTCCGTACCGATTTATCCGAAGTGGTGCTCAGAATGGCGGAATTGGGACTTTCCAATTTTGAGGAATTCGATTTTATTTCCCCGCCCGGCAGGGACGGCTTAACGGCCGCCATAGAGACTCTCAACCTGCTGGATGCCCTGGAAGAAGACCGCACGCTCTCAAAAACCGGCAAAATGATGACCGAATTCCCCCTGGCTCCCCGGCAGTCCCGGATTATCGTGGAGGCGGTGCTGCGCTATCCGCAGGTTCTGCGGGAAACCCTGATCGCCGCGGCCTTTCTTTCCACCCAGAGTCCCTACATGCTGCCGCCGGGGGAAGAAATGGACGCCCGCCGGGCCCACCACGGTTTTCGTGATAACCGGGGGGATTTTGTTTCTTATCTGAAACTCTTTAACAATTACTCGGACACCCCCGGCAAGACCCGGTTCTGCGAAAAAAATTATCTTGACGAACGGGCCATGCGGGAAATTTCCAACGTGGTAGTCCAACTGGAGGAAATTGTGTCGGCCTTAAACATCCCCATTCTTTCCGGCGGGGACCTGGACGACTACCTGTACTGCGTAGCCCGCGGGATGATCCAGTTTGTCTGTGTCCGGGAGGGCCGGGAAACATACCGCAGCCTGACCGCCGACCGGATCAGTATTCACCCCGGTTCGGTGATGTTCAAAACCGATCCCCGGTACATCGTGGCGGGGGAAATTGTGCGGACCACCCGGATGTACGCCATGTCGGTTTCCCCCCTCTCGACGGGGATACTGGAACGCCTAAGCCCGGATCTGTTCGCGTCTCTTGGCGCGGAAAAAGACCGGGAACGCTCTCCCCGGCCCAAAACCGAAAAACTTAAAAACCTGCGGGATTTTACCCACAGCGTCAAAATACGGGACGAGGTTTTTGAAATTAAAATGGTAAAAGGCAAAAAAGAGGTGCGGCTGCCCTGGGAACAGCTTAAACGTATCCGGGAGGATCTGCCGCAGGAGCGCTATTACAAGGGCCTTAAAGGGACCATCATCGTCAACGGAACTTACACGTTGATGGCGGGGGAAAAACTCGACCTTATCCTGTCCCTGGTCCCCTCACTGGACCTGGACGGGGCGCTGGAACGCGGCTGGGCGGGAAAACGCGCGTTTAATTCCCGGACCGGCCTGGAAGCGCTGTTGAAAGAGCTGCCCGGCCTGCTGCGCCCCGCCCTCTGGAAGCCGGGTTCCGGCACCCTGGGCTTTACCGGGCTTTTTACCGACGGGCAGGGAAGCTACTGGTTCAAGTGTTCACGGGGCTTCCACACCAGCCTGAACGAAAGTCTTGCCAGCCTGGAAACTCTTGTCGACGAACTGGGGGACGATGTAGATATGAATAAAAAACACATCGTAAACCAGGTGTACAGACGGCTTTCGGACTACCTTGGCTCCGGCAGAACGGTGTCAGGCTGACGAACCGCGCGGGGCAAAACCCCGGCGGGCCCCGTGTTCCAGTTCCTCAAAAGCGTCCACAAGAAAGGCATTCAAAAAAAGGAGCCCCGCGCCGTTCAGGGCGGGGCCTGAATCCGGTTCGGGACCGGCGTCCCGCGAGATGACAAGGCCCCGCCCGCGCCATTTCGCCAGGGTTTTGGGGATAGCTTCTTCCGGGGAACAGCCAAAACGCCGCTTAAAAAGCGGAGCGTCAGGCCCGCGGATACAGCGAAACCCCATCAACAGGCTTTCCTTCATCAGCGTAAGGCGGTCCAGCGGTTCCGTCCGCAGGCGATCCGGGCCCCCTGCCAGCCAGCTTTCCAGGTCCGCGGGCCAGGTAAGGCGCAGACCGGTACCCTCCCGGTCGTCAATCAGGGTTCCGGACCCCGAAGGCCCCAGGGCCAGCCAGTTTTTCATGCCCCAGTAACGCAGGTTGTGGCGGGATTCCCGCCCCGGCGGGGAAAAATTGCTTACTTCGTACTGGCGGTAACCCGCGCCCTCAAGAGCGTCCCGTCCGCTTATCCACAGGCGGTCCGCCTGGTCCGGGGGGGGAAGCTCCGCCGCCCGGTCCCACAGGGGGGTCCCTTCCTCCAGGCTCAGGGCGTAAAGGGATACGTGGGCGGGATTGTAGCCAAGGAGCCTGGCTATGTCCCCCAGCAAACCCTCCTCGTCCTGGCCGGGAAGCCCCGCCAAAAGGTCCGCGGAAAAGGACCGGGGAAAGAATTCCGCCGCCAGTTCCAGGGCGCGGCAAACCGCCTCCACCGGGCCGCCCCGGTGTACCAGCGCCCGCGAACGGGGCGAAAAACTCTGAACCCCCAGGGAAAGCCGGTTCACCCCGGCCTTCCGGCATGCGCGGAGAAACTCCGCGTCCAGGGATTCGGGATTCGCCTCCACTGTCCATTCCCGGTCCCCGGCGCCCGCCGGGAGCTCCCCCAGCGCGGCGAACAGGCGGCTTATGCCCTCCGCCCCCAGGACCGACGGGGTACCCCCGCCGATGTAGATTGTGGGGATCGCCACGGGGGGGAAATCCTCAAAAAGCCGGCGGGCGTCCGCCGCGAGGACGCCGAAATAGCGTTCCGGCAGCGCTCCGCCTTCCCCAGGTTCCGCGCGGACCGAATAGAAATCGCAGTAATCGCAAAACGAGCGGCAAAAGGGAACATGGACGTAGAGGGAATAAACGCCGGCGGAAGGCTCCGGACTCAAAGCAGGCCCAGGCGGTTCGGGGGCCAGTAGCGGAACAGGATTTTTCCCGTCAGCCTGCGGAGCGGAATGGGTCCCCAGGTACGGGAATCGTTGGTATTGCTTCTGTCATCGGAAAGCACGAAACACTCACCTTCCCCCAGGATGATCCGGTCCATATTCCCCGAAAAGGGAATCGAATCATCCCAGAGGGCAGGAATTTGGGGGATGTCCAGCACGTAATCCTGGCCGGAAACCTCGTATTCCGTCAGGGCATAGGATCCGCCCTCCGGCTTAATCCGAATAACGAAGTTGGTCAACGAGACCTCGTCTCCCGGCAGCCCGATAACCCGTTTCATGTAAAAGTGCTCTTCCCGCTTGACCAGGGAGACCCGCTGGGCAGTAAAAAAGCGCAGCGTCCCGTCCAGAATAGCGGCGCCCATACCGTCTTTTTCCTCCGGGGTCATGTCCACCAAGACGATATTCCCGCGTTTAAGGGGAAGCCTGGCGGCGGACAAGCCGCGGCGGTCAAGCAGGTTGTACAGGGAAAACGAAGACAGCACAAAACGGTCCCCCGGCCGCAGTCCCGGCCGCATGGTATCGTTTTCCAGTACCTTTACCGAAAAAAAGAACGAGCTAAAGGCGTTGTAGAGCAGCAAAAAAGCCACAACCCAGAACAGTACCTTCAGGAACCGGTGGCGCTGGCTTTTCTGTTCGGCGTAAGAAAATTTTACGGATTTGTTAAAAAAATTGAACGGCATAGGTTTTACCTGATAGGTCCGGCCCGCCAGTTAATACCCCGCGCCCCCTCGCCGGTTTCCCCTCCCCTGCTGGCGGAACGCCACAGGGGCCAATAAATAAGCGAACCCTGGCCCATAACTTTGCTTATCCGCACCGGGCCAAATGACCGGCCGTCCCGGGAATTGTCGCGGTTGTCTCCCAGCGGGAAAATCCGGCCCTCCGGTACGTACCAGCCCTGGTTATGGCGGGCAAGAAGCGCGCGGTACCGGGCGTCGTGGGGCAGGGCCCCACGCAGGGTTTCCAGCCAGGCCTTGTCAACGGCGTAGGAATCGCGCATGGATCCCCAGCCCGATCCCGCCGCCAGGGAAAGAGCCTGGGGGGGTTCCCGGCCAATACTCCGGTAGCCCTCAAGCTTCCCCAGAGCCTCCTGGGCGGGGTACTCATCCCCGGTGATAAGGCGGCTAAGCCGGTGATTCCAGCCCCGCTCCCCGGCATAGTCCCGCTCCCACACCCAGCGGTCCTCCCCGGCAAAGAGGATCTTCATTTCCCCCCGCTCAATAACAAAACGGTCCCCCGCCACTCCCGCCGCCCGCTTGATAAGAAAGTGGACCCGGGGGTCCCCTTTTTCGTCCCGGTCTATGTCTACCAGCGTAAAGGTGAGCATGTAGATAACCCGCTGGGCCACGTCAAAGACCGTCCCCCGGCTGATATACGAGGGGTTTTCAAAAATTATAATGTCGTTCCGCTTGGGTTTAACAGGGCTGGGAAGTTTGGCGAAACCGGGCAGCAGTTCCGGGCCGTAGATAAACTTGTTTACAAAAATGTGATCGCCGATAAGCAGTGTGTCAATCATTGAACCCGAGGGGATCCGGTAGGCCTGGAACAGGTACTGGTTTATCAAAAGGACCCAGCCCGCCGCCCAGATAAAGGCTTCCACCCAGTCAAGAACCGGGTTTTTCGTCTTCTGTTTTTCTTTTTTTTGACGGCGGATCCGCCTTCTGCGCGTTAAAAAGGCTTCGGTTAATGCCTGAATCCGGTCAAATACATCCTGTTTATGAACCATTCGGGAAAAACCTACCATGAAGCGCCTTCGTTGACAAGGCAGGAAGAGGAACCCTATAATGCGGCCCATGCGTAAAAGGCCGGAAACCGTAAAACCGGAAGAATCCGCCGAGGATCAGGTCCGTCTGTCGTCCGTTTTGGGTATACGGCCCGGTGTTTATCTGAGCGTTGTCTACGGCCTGGTTATCCTGGTAATTCTGTTTTTTCTCTGCCTCTTTCCCGGCTTGTCCCGTCCCGGCAGCGTGGTGTCGTTCACCACCAGGCCTAAGGGCGCGGCAATCCGCGTTGACGGGGTAACCCTGGGGGCGTCGCCGGAGGAATTGTTTCTGGAGCGGGGCCCCCACACTGTCGAACTCGTCCTGCCCGGTTTTGAGTCCCGGCGCCTTGATCTGGAAGTCCCGGGCCGGGCCGTTTTTTCGTTGTTTTTTCCCCAGCGCCTGGGGATAAACGAGGAACTCGTTACGGAGGACCCCGTTTCCGTCCTGGCCGCCGCCGCCGCAGATTACGCGGCATGGTCCTTTACCGGGGAAGCCACGGCAAGCTATCAGGTACCGCTGAGCCTTTCCGAGGGTGTTTACCGGGCGGGGCCCCTGCTGGACGAAGACGGACAAACGGCGGCGGCAGAACTTATCCGGGCGGCGGCCCGTTTCGCGGTGTCCCAGGCTTCGCTGCGGGACCTGGGACGGGCCAAGCTGCTACTGGACAACGGGGGTTTTGCTCCCTCGGCCCTCAGCCTTAGCCGGTCCGCCGGGGACATCGCCCGCTGGCTGTCCTCCGCCCCGGGGGCCGCGGCCTGGCTTGGGGAACTCCTTCCCCCCGAACCGGCGGTCCTGGTCCGGGATTCCGCATGGGCGCAAAGCGCTGGGCGGACGGCGGCAGGGGAATTGGCCCTAGTAAAAACCACGGTCCCCCGCGGCGGCCTCCCGTCAAGCGGAAAAACCCCGGCGGAAATCGAGGGGATCCGCTTCCGGATGTCCTCCGGGGACGAGGGGATTTTCTACTACGCCGAAAACCCCGTTCACGCCGGCGCGTGGGATTCTTTCCTAAAAGCCCGGCCCGAATGGAATCCGGAAAACCTTGAAACCCTGCGGGAGCAGAATCTTGTAAACAGCGATTATCTGGCCGGCCAAGAGGGGGAAAACGCAGCGCGGACCGGCGTTTCCTGGTACGCCGCCAGGGCTTTCTGCCAATGGCTTGGCGGGCGGCTGCCTCCGGTCTTCGACGGCTGGGAAATCCGGCTGCCCCGGGAAGATGAGTGGGATACCCTTGCCGCGTCAGATTCCGCGGCCTCCGGCCTGTGGGAATGGTGTGATGATCCCTACGCGCCGCTGCGCCGCTTCCCCGCGGACCGGCGGGCCGTTGAACAGATTTCCTCCCCGGAACGGCTGCTCCGGGGCGCCCACCGTCCCGGTTCGCGGGGTTCCCTGCCCCCGGACCTGTGTTCGGCTTTTGTGGGCTTCCGGCCCGTTATCGTCCCTGCGGAACCGCTATGAGCGAAGGGGTCAAGATCATTGCCGTAAACCGCCGCGCCCGCCACGACTACGCCGTGGAAGACAGCCTGGAATGCGGCATTGAGTTAGAGGGAACGGAAGTAAAGTCCTTCCGGGACGGCAAAATCTCGTTTCCCGATTCCTGGGCGGAGATCGAGGGAAACCAGGTGTGGCTCCGGTCCCTCCGGGTGGCGGAAAACCCGTTTTCATCGATCTTCAATCACGATCCCGACCGCAAAAAACGGCTGCTCCTCCACCGGGACGAAATAAAACGACTGCGCCGGAAAGTGGAGGAGCGGGGTTACACGCTGGTACCCCTTTCCTTTTATTTCAAAAAAAGCCGGGTAAAAGTGGAACTGGGGCTGTGTAAAGGGAAAAAACTCTACGACAAACGGGCCGATATTCGGGAACGGGACATAAACCGCGATGTGGCGCGCGAATTCCGCCGCCTTTAACGTCCGGGGATAAGCTTCCGCGAGGCGGGGCTTCGCGGTTCTTAACCGGTTTTTGCTGTACGCGCCGTTCCCGTGTCAATCCGGCGGCAGCGGCTGGGAAGGAAAGGGGCGCGGAACCCTCCTGAACGGACGAACGGGAACGCCCCGAACCCCGGCGGGATTTTGGCGCGGAACCCTCCGCTCCGTGCTTAAATTCAGATCCAGTATATCCTGAACCAGAAAAGCGATAAAAACCGCCAGCGCGGCGAAAATCGAAATAATTCCGATATTCATATTGTTCATGTACCGGCGTTTTCCTGCCGCCACGACTTCTCCGGGGAAAAGCGAAACCTTCCGGCTGTGATCCAGACCCACAATGCGGACAAATTTTTCGTCTTTTTCCCCATAGCCCAGGTCTCTGGCATACACAAGGATCGTATCGCGGTCGTACAACAGGGCGTTTTTTGTATTTTCCAGTTCCATGTTGATCCGCTCAAGTTCCTTCATGTTTGTTTCCTGTCTTTTTTGTTCTTCCAAAAGGTCGTTGTAAGCCGCGATTCCCCTTTCCCCCGCGATAAGGCTCACCACCACGTAGACAGTCACAAGAATCCACAGGACCACACAGTACTTTACCGCTCTCATTCTCTCATTTACGGCCTTGGAACAGAGCTTCTTAAGTTACATTGACAGGACCCCCCCCCTAGGCTACCATTTTTTACTACAAATATCGATGACAAAGGTCGATAGGTATAGGGGGGAATCATAAAGCCGGGCGGGCGTGTCCGGTATTATTGCCTCTCTTGAAAGCTCGCCGGGGGAGATACATGGCAAGTAAAACTAGACCGTCAATATATCAGGACCGGGGGACCATAGGTTCGGCCGAAGAATTGGATGAATACGGGGTATGGGTAAAAAGCGAACCCCGGATTCTTGATTCTGGCGGCGCGGAACCACCCGCAGGGCTATCCCCGGCCGGGGTACGGGTAAAAAGCGAACCCCGGATTCTTGATTCTGGCGGCGCGGAAACATTCGCCGAGCTATCCCTGGCCGATCTGGACACTCTGCCCGATTTTTTGGACGGCGCGGACAGCGAGGATTTTTCACTTCCGGAAGCTGATTTTAACTTTGACGATTTTGATATGGCCGTGGAAGGGCCGGAGGGCACGGACACCGCGGCAGAGGATGTTTTAGGCAGAGAGGACGATACGCTCCCGTCAATTGACAAGGCGGACGCTTCGATTGACGGCGATACGCCGGCGGAACATGCCTCCGGGGACAGCGAGGAATTTACCGACATAGCTCTGGGGGATCTGCTGGATGTGGCGGAAGAAATATCCGGCGACCAGGACCTGGCGGAACTTGAGGAACCGGCCCAAACCGGACCGGTATCTTCCGCGGGAATCGACATGTCCACCCAGCTCCTTATGAAAATCGCCGGGGAACTGGCGTCTATTCGCCAGGAGTTAAACGCCCTTAAACAGGAATTTGCAATAAGCCGGGGCGGTTTTAACGCGGACCACGACGAATCCCGGGGGTTTTTTGACGCCGCCGGCGACGACAAAATAGCCCTTACCGGAGACGAACTAAACAACATTATCGGCACGGCGGACTTTACCGGGGAACCCGGGGCGGACGCCGCAAAAACAAACCCCCCGGATTTTTCCGGGGAGAACAGCCCCGCTGCCCCCGGGGAATTTTCCCCCGAAGCGGATACCACCCCAAGCGCGGATACCGGCTTTACCGGGGAATTCAGCCTTCCCGCCGAATTTTCCCCGGACGAAATTCCCTCCGGTGATGTTCCCTTCGAAAATTTTCAGAATGAAAGCTTTCCGGAAGAAAATCGTCAGGACGAAAAAATTCCGGACGGCGGGGACCCGCTCTTCGATTTTTCCGGGGACTTGGCGCAGAACGATCTTCCGGCGGCGGATGAGGCGGAAGAGGAACTTAGCCTGGTTGAGGAACCCGACGAAGCTGGGGATTCCTACGCGGATCGTACCGACGCGGACATCACCGCCGAAAGCGCCGCGGAGGAACAGGAGCTTCCCGGAATATCCCCGGACGACGCGGAAAACCTGCTTTCCTTGAGCCCGGACATGATTACGGAGGAAAACATTGAAACGGGCGGGGACTTCGACCTTCCCGATATTTCCATCGATCTTCCCGTGGAGGAGAACCCCGCGGAGCGGGAATCCCCGAAGGGGAGCAGCATAGAGGATTTTGAGGAAGATGTCCTTGACCTGAGCGGCGCCGTAATCGATGAGCCGGATCTTGGGGCAGCGATTCAGGAAAATCCGCCGGTAGAACCGGGGCCGGCCAATCTTGAGAACGGCCTTGTTTCCGCTGAGGCGCCGCTGGAAATTCTGGAAGAGCTGCCTGAATCCCTGGAAGAGCCGCTTGAATCCCTGGAAGAACCATTTGAATCCCTGGAGGAACCGCCTGAACTCCTGGAAGAGTTGCCTGAATCCCTGGAAGAGCCGCTTGAAATTCTGGAGGAACCGCTTGAATCCCTGGAAGAACCGCTGGAAATTCTGGAAGAGCCACTTGAATCTCTGGAAGAACCGCTGGAAATTCTGAAGGAACCGCCTGAGCCGCTGGAAGAGCCGCTTGAACCCCTGGAGGAATCGCTGGAGAGCACGGAATATCCGGCAATAACCGGGGAAGAACCGGAGGTTCCGGCCCTAATCGAGGACGCGGGGGAAATCTCCCTGACGGAAGAAAGCGCCGGGGAAACGCCCGCCGCGCGGACAGTCGACTCCCGGGGGGAGGACCTGGAGCAGATTATTCCGGAAGGTTTCCTTGTCAAGGAACTTGACGATGAGACGGAGACGGATTTTGGCGGCGCCGGGCTTGATACCTTGGACGAGATCCCCGAGGACATGCTGCGGGAAGAGAACAAGGGCGCGGCGGTCAAAGCGGCTGCGGAACCGGAACTGCCGGGTGTTTCGGGAAACTTCAAAAAAGAATTGATGCAGGTCCTCTCGTACATGGATCAACTGCTGGAATCCCTGCCGGATGAAAAAATCGAGGAATTCGCCCAGTCCGCGTACTTTGATACCTACAAAAAGCTGTTCAAGGATCTGGGGCTGGCCTAAATGGGGCTTTTGGACAAAGCCGCCGGCACAGTAAAAGACGGCGGGGCCCGCCGCGCCCCGGTCCGCACAATTCCCGGGGAACTGCGAAACGAGATACTCAAGTACTGCGACACGTATACGTCGGTTCACGGCATTGTCCTTGCGTACCCGCCGAATTACGATGAGAAAAAAGAAGGCGAATCGTTTTACGGACAGGTAAACCGCATAGTCGCCGCCTTTGGCAGCGCGGTTCCCCTTTCACCCCGTCATGCTCTGGTGCTTTTTTCAAATTTAATTGACCGGGAACTCCTGGCCCACCGCCTTTCCAAAAGCATGGCAACGGAAGTTCCGCTGGTGTTTCAGGCGAGTAACGCGAACATCGTGGTGGAGTATATCCGGCCTTTTCTGTAATGACCGCCCTCCATTCCCGGTACAATCCCCAGGGGGAGGCCGAACGGTACCTGGACGCCCTCTCTATTTCCCCGGCAATCCGCTGTTTTGTTCTGATAGAACCCGGTCTGGGCTACATGATCCCTGTTTTATCACGGCGCTTCCCTGGCGCCCGTATTATCGTCCTCCACGTGTCCGGGGACAGCGCAAACCGCGTTTGCCGGGACAGCGCAGGCCGGTCCGGGGCAAATACGGTGTACTGGAACCCTGCCTGCGGGCTTCCGGCGGAAGATTTTTTGGCGCGGGAACTGGAGGAACTGACCAGGGACAGGAACTTTGGCCCAGATTTTGGCCCGCAATCAATAAAAATAATTGAATGGCGGCCCAGCCTGGATTTTTACGGGGATTCCTGCGTAAAGCTCCTCTCCGCCGCCGCCGCCGCCATCAGGCGCTTTGACGCGGAACGCCGCACCCTCCACGCCTTTGGACGCCGGTGGTTCCGCAACTTCCTCAAAAACCTGCGCGTCCTTTGCCGTTCCCCGCTGGTCCGGGATTTCCGGAAAACGGACGCCCCTATCCTGGTTACCGGATCGGGTCCCTCCCTTGAGGAAAGCCTTCCCTTTATCAAAAAGCTGGCGGAAGGGCAAAACCACTTCATTATTGCCGCCTCATCCTCCGTTATGGCCCTGCTCCACAGGGGAATCGTCCCGAACCTTGTCCTAAGTACCGATGGCGGCGGCTGGGCCCCGCTCCACCTCTACGAACTGTTCCGAACAAGCGGACCGGCCCGGAAAGCGGCCAACAGAGGGGCTTTCAGTCTTGCCGTTGGGTTTACCGCCAGCCTCCCGTCCCAATGCGGCGGTCTTCCGGCGCTGGGCATCGCCGACGGCAGCCTCTGGCAGACCCTTGTTCTGCGGGGCCTGGGCATCCCCCACCTGGCCCTGCCCCAGCGGGGAACCGTTACCGCCACCGCCCTGGATTTGGCCCTGGCCCTGGGCCGGGGAAAAATCATAATCGCCGGAATGGACCTGGACAGCCGGGATATCAGAACCCACGCGCGGCCCTACGGCTTCGACCGGCTTTGGCGGGAAGGGGCCTCCCGGTTTCGGAGCGAGTACAGCCAGAGCTTTTTCCGCCGGATGGCTGCGCGGGAGGGGGGAAGCTACCGGATTTACGCCGAATGGTTCGCCTCCCGGCTCGGCTCCTACGGCGGCAGACTCTACACCCTGGGAACCAACAACCCCCTCTTCGCGGGCCTCCCCCGTCTGCGCGATCCGGCCGTTCCCGACTCCCGCGGGGGCCCGGCTGCCCCGGCGGAGGGAGGGCCGGACTTTGCCTGGGCGCCGCCGCGCGAAAGGCGCGAAAAGACGGATGCCGTGTCCCGCGCGCTGGAAATTCTTGGGGCCGCTCTTGAGAACAGCGGCAGCCGGGAAACCATCACGGGGGAACTGGCCCCCCTGATCCTCCCCGGCAAACCCGTTCCCGGAGCCGGCGAACTCCGGGCCGAAATGGAATCCCTGGCGCGGCCCTACCTGCCGGCTGGAAACCCATGACAAGGACCGATCCCCAATCCATTTTTGAGGGGAACATCGGCATCCTGCGCCTCCGGGATCGGGAACTGGCGGAGCGCCTCTCCGCGCAGCGGCCCGATTTTTCCGCCCCTGTCCACTACCGGTTCCTGGAAGCCCGGAACGGCGATCCGGTTCCCGCGCTAACCGGCGCGGCGCGGGGAGCGGACCGGCCCCTGCACTCCCTGGTTGATCCCCGGCGCGAGGGAGAACGGCTTATCTCCACGCTGGACGGGGAAGATTTCCTCATCTTTCTTGGGCTGGGGGCCGGCTACCATGTGGAGGCGGCCCTGAAACGGCCGGAGACGGACCGGATCATCATTGTTGAATTCGGACTCCGGGGTTTCGCGGAACTCCTTGGCCTGCGGGACCTGCGCGGCGTGATAGCGGACAGGCGGGTGTGGCTGCTCGTGGACCCCCTGCCCGGAACTCTGGAACATCTGATTCCGGAACTCTACCTCCCGGCCCTTTCACGGGCCATCAGAACCCTGCCCCTGCGGCCCAGGGTGGAAACTGCCGAATTTGACGAGGCGGCGAATGACATCCGTGCCGCCATAGGCCGGATCACGGCGGACTACTCCGTTCAGGCCCACTTTGGAATGAGGATGTTCAAAAACACCCTGCGTAACCTGCTGAGGGCGGAAAACAGCGCGCCGCCGCCCCGGATACGCCGGGCCGTGGTCTGCGGGGCCGGTCCCTCGCTGGATTCCCAAATTCCCCGTATCGCGGAAAACAGGGGAAAAGCGGGGGCGCCCTTCCTTATCGCCACCGATACCAGCCTTCCTGCCCTTTTAAGCGGAGGCCTGGAACCGGACGCGGTTATCTCCATCGACTGCCAGCACATCGGCTACCGCCACTTTATCCCCCCCCCGAATTCGTCCGGCGCCGTCTTGTCCCGTATTCCCCTGTTCCTGGACCTGGCAAGCCCGCCCTCCCTGGCCTCCCTGACGGCGCGGCCGGTCTTTTTTTCCGCCGGCCACCCCCTAAGCGCCTATATCGCCGCCCGGTGGCGGCCTTTTCCGCGCATCGACGGCTCCGGGGGCAACGTTACCCACGCGGCGGTTTCGCTGGCGGAGACTTTGGGGGCCGCCGAGATTGAGCTGTACGGCGCGGATTTTTCATACCCCCTGGGGAAAACCTACGCCCGGGGAACCTATATATTTCCTTATTTCGAATCCCGCCAGAACCGCATGGAACCCCTGGAAGCCCTCTTTTCGCGGTTCCTCTACCGTGCTCCGCTGGAAAAGAGGATCTCCGCCGCCGGAACATGGTACTACGAGACGGAAACCCTTACCCGTTACCGGAAATTTCTGGAAACGCTGGGGGAACGGATGGAGGCCCGTCTGCTTCCCGCCGCCGGTCTTGGCGCTCCCATCGCCGGAGCGAGGATAGTCCGGCTTCCCCGGAACGCCGCCGGCCCGGATCGCGCCGAACAAACCGGCGGCCTTGTTAGAAAAGGCAGCGCCATTCGTGGCGATGACGACGCGGCGGTTTTACCGGCCCGGGAATTCCTCGTCCGCTACCGGGAACAGATCCGGGGTCTGGAGGTCCGCGGAAGTTCCGCCGGGGCCTGTCTGGCGGGCCTTGGATACGAAGACCGCCAGATTCTCGCCACCCTCCTCCCCCTGGCCGCGGCGCTGAGGCGGAAAGAACCGGAACGGGGGGACGCGGGAATCATCGAACGAACCAGGGACTACGCTGCAGGCGCCATTGACCAGGTCCTGGCAGTCCGCCCCCCGGCTTTTCCCCGCCCGCGGTAATATCATCAGAGTATATGCGCCGGCCCTGACCGGCGCGCGGCCCTGCCCCTTGAACAGCCTCTGCTTCTTCCTATAAGATTTATATGGTTAAAACTAGGGACCATAACTTCTATCAGTCTGTCGCGCTTGTGGACTTTATGGTTTTTCGTCGAAAAAAGCCATAAAACCCCGATTGTTGGGTTGTTATGAACCTTACTTGCCGCCCCAGGCGGCGCTACCAAGGAGAAAGTATGAAACTAGAAGAACTCAAACATTCCGGCCTAAAAAAATGGGTGGAAAAAGCGGCGGCTCTTATGGGGCCGGATTCAGTGGAAATCTGTGACGGCAGCAAGGCCGAGTACGACCGGATGATCCAAATCACCGTTGATGCGGGTCTTGCCACCCCGCTAAACCCCCAAAAACTGCCCAACTGCTACCTTTTCCGTTCGGATCCCTCGGACGTAGCCCGTGTGGAGGCCCGGACCTATATCGCCTCCACAAACGAATCCGACGCCGGCCCCACCAACCACTGGATAAACCCCGCGGACCTCAAAAAAACCATGACGGAACTGTACCGGAACAGCATGAAGGGCCGGACCATGTACGTTATCCCCTTCTCGATGGGGCCGGTGGGTTCGGATATCGCCAAAATCGGCGTAGAAATCACCGATTCCCCCTACGTCGTGGCCAATATGCACATCATGGCCCGGGTGGGAACCAAAGTGCTGGACGTTTTGGGAGGCGACGGTTTCTTTGTTCCCTGTTTCCATTCCGTGGGCAAGCCCCTGGGGCCCGGCGAAAAGGACAACGGTACGTGGCCCTGCGCCCCGCTGGACAAAAAGTACATCTCCCACTTCCCGGAAACGCGGGAAATCTGGTCCTATGGCTCAGGCTACGGCGGGAACGCCCTGCTGGGGAAAAAGTGCCTGGCCCTGCGGATCGCCAGTGTCCTGGCCCGCGACGAAGGCTGGCTGGCGGAACATATGCTCATCCTCAAACTTACCAACCCCCAGGGCGAGGTAAAGTACATCACCGGCGCCTTCCCCTCCGCCTGCGGCAAAACCAACCTGGCCATGCTTATCCCCACCCTCCCCGGCTGGAAGGTGGAAACTGTGGGCGATGATATCGCCTGGATGAAATTCGGCGCCGACGGCCGGCTTTACGCCATCAACCCGGAAGCCGGTTTCTTTGGCGTGGCCCCGGGAACCAACAACGACTCCAACCGGAACGCGATGGAGACGATCAAGAGCAACACCATCTACACCAACGTGGCCCTGACCGAAGACAAATGTGTGTGGTGGGAAGGCATCGGCTACGACGCTCCGGGCAAACTCATCGACTGGAACGGCAACGAATGGGTCCAGGACAAGGGCAACAAGGACCAAAAGCCCGCCGCCCATCCCAATTCCCGCTTCACCGGGCCCGCTAAACAGTGCCCCGCCATAGCCAAAGAATGGGAAGACCCCAAAGGAGTGCCCATCAGCGCGTTCCTGTTTGGCGGCCGCCGCCCCAAAACCATACCCCTGGTTAACCAGGCCAAAAGCTGGATTCACGGCGTCTTTATGGGTTCCATCGTCGGTTCTGAGGTTACCGCCGCCGCCCTGGATGTTAAGGCCGGTACTATCCGCCGGGACCCCTTTGCCATGCTTCCCTTCTGCGGTTACCACATGGGGGACTACTTCAAACACTGGATCAACATCGGTAAAACCCACGATGAGTCAAAACTGCCCAAGATTTTCTTTGTCAACTGGTTCCGCAAAAACGACGCCGGCAAGTTTGTCTGGCCCGGCTACGGGGAAAACAGCCGGGTCCTGGCTTGGATTTTTGACCGCTGCGACAACAAGGGCAAATCCGTTGACACTCCCATCGGCATTCTCCCCACGGCGGATGCTATCCAGCGTCCCGCCGGCGTCAGCGAGGCGGATATGGCGGAGATTCTCGCCGTAGACATTGAAGGGTGGAAAAAAGAAATCGCCGACGTAAGATCGAACCACTATCCCAAATTCGGCGACAAACTCCCCAAAGAACTCTACGCGGAGCTTGACGCCATCGAAAAACGTCTGGGCGTCTAAACGCCGGATATTCTGTCCATTACCCGCCTTTCAGGCGGGTTTTTTTGGCCCCGCCGGTCTTTGACCCGCGTCCGGCATGGGCCGGAACAGGAGACCGGGACATAAAAATCCCCCGGCCTGTCCGGGGCGGCGTTGTACAAAAGGTTAAAAAACCGGAATTCAAAAATGGCGGAAACCACGATAAACACAGGGGCGGCGCCGCGCGCGAACCGGGACGGGGGAATCTGGGTTTTCCTGGGGCGGCGGCTTTCCATTACCCTTCTCACGCTGTTTCTGGTTTCCCTGCTAACCTTTCTTGCCTTCGCCCTTATCCCCGGGGACCCGGCCCTGCTGGCCCTGGGAATCGAGGCCAGCGATGAACAGGTCCAGGCCCTGCGGACAGAGATGGGACTGGACAAGGGCCTGCCGGAACGGTACTGGGCCTGGCTGGGAAAATTTCTCAGCGGGAATCTGGGAAATTCCGCCCGTTTCCGGGGGGCTCCCGTCGCCGGAATGATCCTTGAGCGGCTGCCGGTAACCTTTAGCCTGGCGGTCCTTTCCCTTGTTTTTATGCTACTTATCGCCATTCCCTCGGTGCTGCTTTCGGTCAAAAAGGAAGGGGGAATCGCCGACCGTATCCTCAACACGCTGACGGCCCTGAATATCTCCCTTCCCGGCTTCTTTCTGGGGGTGTTGTTTATCTGGATATTCGGCATCCTCCTTAGGCTGTTTGTCCCCGGCGCTTATACCGATTACCGCCGGGACCCGCTTGCCTTTGCCGCTTACCTGGTCTTTCCCGCCCTGGCCCTGGCCCTGCCCAACGCGGCGATTCTGGTAAAATTCCTGCGGGCCCAGATTTTGCTACAGCTTAAGCAGGACTACGTGCGAAGCGCTCTGGCCAGGGGGGCGGGATGGCGGCGGGTCCTCTACGGCCACGCGCTGAAAAACGCCGTCATCCCCAGCGTAACCCTGGCGGGGATGATCGTTGGGGAAATTTTCGCGGGGAGCATCGTAATCGAGCAGGTTTTCGCTATTCCCGGCATCGGACGGCTCCTTATCAGTTCCATCACCAGCCGGGATTACACGATGGTGCAGACACTGGCGGTTTACATGGCCTTTGTCGTGGTACTGGCGAATACGCTGGCGGATATCGTCATCCGGATCATCGATCCCCGGATCTCCGCGGATTCCGGCAGGCTGCCGTGAAAAATCCGGGGGCCGGGGAATTCGGCGCGGGAGCGGTTCTGGCGCTTCTGGTGGGGGGGCTTTCCCTGGCAAGCCTCTTTTGGGTTCCCTATGACCACAACGACATGGAGGCGGAACGCCGCTTCCTCCCCCCCGGCAGGGACCACATCCTGGGGACCGATAACTTTGGCCGGGACGTGTTTTCCCGGATCATGGAGGGGGGCCGCTACAGCCTTCTCACTGCCCTGGTTACGGTGGCCGGGAGCGCCGCCCTGGGAAGCGTTCTGGGCCTAAGCTCCGGCTACGCCGGGGGTCCCGCGGACGAGATTCTGACGCGGCTTATGGATACACTGAGTTCCTTTCCGGGGGTCCTGCTGGCCCTGGTGATGGTGTCCCTTCTGGGTAATAGCGAGGGCGCCCTGACCATCGCCCTGCTGGTCCTTTTTATCCCCAGTTTTACCCGGATCATGCGCAGCGGCATGCTGCAATTCAAAAACCGGGATTTCGTTAAGGCCGCCCGCCTGTGGGGGGCCTCCCCCGCGCGGCTTATCTTCGTCCACATCCTCCCCAATGTCCTGCCCTCCCTGCTTTCCGCGTCGGTCCTGGGCCTGTCCAACGCGATTCTGGCGGAAGCCACAATGAGCTATCTGGGCCTGGGTATTCAGCCTCCCCTTCCCAGTTGGGGCAGAATGCTTTCTGAATCGCAAAGCTGCCTTTTTAACGCCCCCTGGTGCGCCCTGGCGCCGGGACTCATGATCGTCCTGACCGTCCTGGCCTTCCACTTTTTGGGCGAAGGTATCCGCCGCCGTTTTCCGGGGGGGGGCTAGGAACTTGTTGGGTTTTAGCGCAGACAGGATGATGGATCGCATGGAACCTGGGGAAAAAACTCTGCTTGAGGTACGGGATCTCCGAATCGGAATCAAGGGCCGCCTCGCGGTGGACGGGATCAGCTTTTCCGTGAGCGGGGGGGAAGTACTCGGAATTGTGGGAGAATCGGGCTGCGGGAAAAGCCTGACGGCCCTTTCCATTCCGGGCCTGCTGCCCGAAACTGCCTGTCTTGCCGGGGGGAGCATCCGCTACCGGGACCGGGAGCTTACCACGCTCCAGGAGCGGGAACTGCGGAAGATACGGGGCGCCGAGATCTCCATGATCTTCCAGGAACCCCGCTTTTCCCTTAACCCCCTGCTCCGCATCGGGAAACAGATAACCGAGGCGCTGGAACTCCACGGCGAAAAAGACAGAACCCTGATGAGGGACAAGGCCCTGTCCCTGACGCAAAGCCTGGGGCTTCCGGAACCGGAAAAACTCCTCTCCCTCTACCCCCACCAGCTTTCCGGGGGTATGTGCCAGCGCGTGATGATCGCCATCGCCATGATCTGCGGCCCCCGGCTCCTTATCGCCGATGAACCCACCACCGCCCTGGACGCGAGTACCCAGGCTCAAATACTGGAACTCCTCAGACGGATCAACCGGGAAACCGGCACGGCGATCCTCTTTATCTCCCACGATCTAAGCGTGATCCAGGCGATCTGCCGCCGGGTCCTCGTGATGTACTCAGGAAAGCTCGTGGAATGGGGGCCGGCGGCGGATGTTTTTACCCGGCCGGCCCACGAGTACACAAAGGGGCTCCTGGGCGCCATACCGGACCGGTCCTCACGGGGCCGGCCCCTCGCCAACATTCCCGGCCGGGTGCCCCCCATCGAGAAGGAGCGGCCCCCGGGCTGTCCTTTCGCTCCGCGCTGCGCCAGGGCCGTTCCGCGCTGCCGGGAAGCCTTTCCTCCGGCGATACCCTTGGGACCGGAACATTCGGCCGCCTGTGTCGCGGCTCCGGTGCGGACCGGCGCGGGGAAGGGGGACGGCGCGTAATGGAAAAACTCCTTTCGGTGCGGCAGGTATCCTGCGGCTATGTCAGCCGTTCCCTGGGCGGCCTGGGGCGGCGGAGTGAAAAACCCGTACTCCACGACATCAACCTGGAAATCGCCCCAGGGGAGATACTCGGCCTTGTGGGAGAGTCGGGCTGCGGAAAAACCACGCTGGGGAAGTGCGCCCTGGGGCTTATCGATTATTCCGGAGAGATACTTGTCGACGGCCTGCGGCAGGGAACAAGGGCGGACCGGAAGGAGATGGCAAAGCGGGTGCAGGCGGTGTTTCAGGACCCTTCGGCCAGCCTAAATCCCGCCTGGAAGACCGGCTGGATTCTGGAGGAGCCCCTGCGGATCAACAAAATGGGAAGCAGGGCGGAACGGCGCAGGCGCGTTGACGAAATTCTGGAGCTGGCCGGCCTTGACCCCTCCTACAAAAACCGCCGGGTTCACGAGCTTTCCGTAGGGCAAAAACAGCGGATCTGTGTCGCCTGCGCCCTGATGCCGCGGCCCCGGCTCATCATCGCCGACGAGGCGGTAAGCGCGCTGGACGTATCCGTGGGGGCCCAGATTCTCAACCTGTTCCGGGAACTCCACCACAACCTGAAACTTGGGATGCTGTTTATCTCCCACAACCTCAATATGGTGTACTACCTGTGCGACCGCATCGCGGTAATGAAGGATGGCCGTATCGTGGAACAGGGGGCCGCGGAAGAAATCTACAGCAACCCCCGCGCGCCCTGCACCAGGGCCCTGCTGGAAACATCGGCAATAACAACACGGACGGCCCCCGCTCCCGGGCCGTTATAATCGCCCCCCCCCCCCCGGTAAAAAAACCCGCCCCCTTTGCGAGGGCGGGCTGTTCCGGTAAGATGCCCGGCATAGGATGCCTGGCATAGGTCTATACCGGGGGGCTTATTTTTTCTTCCAGCAAGCATCCTTATTGTAATTTCCATGAATGTTCATTGACCAGATTTGTGAATTGGCATCCCCTACCCGCTCAATTAAACCGTCCTTAAATTTAGAAAGAATGAACGCGATATTTTGATGGTGTATTGATGTCCCGCCGCCTCCGTTGATTCTGTAGAACTCAAGATACGTATCGGAATGTTCCTGAATTAAACATTCTATAACCGCGTGGGTATCGAACATCGCTCCCTTGGGTATCTTTTTAGTTATTATACTTTCTATCGCAGCTTTTATCGCCTCTTCCATTTTACCCTCCTAAGGTAATAGATTTGCGGCGGCGGTATTCCCGCCGCCTTTCGTTTCCCAAAAAGCAAGCCCGCCCCCGTAAGGGGGTGGGCTGCTTATGCGCCCCTGCCGTTCTGCTACTGCTATGTCCAGGTATCGCCGTTCGCGGGCCGCGTGTACGTGCCGGCCCTGCCTGTCGAATACGCCGTTTTCAGCGTGTTGCCGCCGTCCCCATCCTCACCTTGCGGGAACGCGTAGCTGCCAAAATTCGCATCGGCAATGTTGCTGCCCTCGGCAAACGTTACGCTGGTAAGCGCGGTGCAGCCGGAAAAAGCGAAGTTCCCGATGCTGGTAACGTTTGCCGGTATGCTTACGCTGGTAAGCGCGGTACCGGAAAAAGCGGAGTTCCCGATGCTGGTAACGTTTGCCGGTATGCTTACGCCGGTAAGCGCGGTACCGGAAAAAGCGTAGCTCCCGATGCTGGTAACGCCTGCCGGGATGGTCACGCTTGTAAGCGAGGTATCGGAAAAAGCGCGTTCCTCGATGCTGGTAACGCCTGCCGGTATGGTTATGCTGCTAAGCCCGGAGCAGCCGGAAAAAGCATACTGCCCGATGCTGGTAACACTTGCCGGTATGGTTATGCCGGTAAGCCCGGAGCAGCCTCTAAAAGCATACTGCCCGATGCTGATAACATTTGACGGTATGCTTACGCTGGTAAGATTGTAGCAGTCGCAAAAAGCGGCGGTCCCGATGCTGGTAACGCTTTGGGGGAGGATGATGCCTATGACATAGAACTTGCTCTTGAAAATATTCATCCCTCTGTCGCCGTTAAAGGAACCTGTTACTGTATTGTCCGTGAATGTGCACCGGCTCAAATCCAGAATCACGTACCTGCTGCTATTTGTTGCCGCCTTGAAGGCATTCCCCCACGCACTGGTCCTGTCATCATCCGGGCCGATGTTAACCGCTTCCACAAGGACCGTATCCGGCGTCTCCGGCGTATTGAACGGGTCATCGGGGGGGTCCTCTGGGCAGCCCGCCAGAACCAGTCCAAAAACAAGCGCAAGCGCCGCCATTCCTGCTAAAAACACATTCTTCTTCATACTTCTTCTCCTCATAAAATAAATTTTGTACGCAGCCCATGCGCGTACCGTATGTCCGTCTTCAAGGTATGAGGGCCGAAACAATAGGGCCCCACGGGCCTTTCTTGCCGCCGTTCTCTATCTGCACGGCAAAGTACGCCGTCTTGCCTGAGTCGCCAAAGTCGAACTCAATCAGGTCCTTCTTCCGCGTGGTGTAGAACGATTTGCGGAGATCTTCGGGGTCCGCGGGCGGCGTTTCGCCGGGGGCGATGACGCTGTACCATATCCTGAAGCCTTTGTTGGCCGGGTCCGCGGGGCTTCCGGTAACGTAGACGATTTTTACGCCTAATTCATGGCGGCCTGCCAGAAAGGTTTCTACGGTTACCTGGGCGGTGGGCACACCGGAGGGCGTGGGGTGCGGGTC
>JAISLX010000146.1 GCA_031277045.1 Treponema sp. | reverse complement strand
GATGAAGACGATCCGTCCCCCTCCCTTTTTTCCGACGGCGAAGACCCCCTCTACGACAAGGCCCTGGAGATCGTTGTGCAGCAGGGCAAGGCCAGCGCCAGCTACATCCAGCGCCGCCTCAAGATCGGCTACAACCGGGCCGCCCGCCTCGTGGAACTCATGGAGCAGCATGGCGTTGTCGGCCCTGCCCAGGGCTCCAAACCCCGCGAACTGCTGCGGGCTTTTAGCTCCTAATACCCATAAATTCGCAAATACCGCCTTGACGGCGCGTGAAACAGCCTCTCTTGACAAAATCCGCCGAAAATATCATAGTAACCCCATAAAGATAATAAGGAATAAGGGATGATCTACGATTTTGATGAGCCGGTGGACCGGCGGGGTTTTGGCAGTGTTAAATGGGATACCGTTCCCGCCGGCGTACTGCCCATGTTCGTGGCGGATATGGATTTCAGGTCGGCGCCGCCCATTATCGAGGCTATCCAGGCAAAAATCGACCACGGCGTTTTTGGATATGGCTGGGACCCGGAATTTCCCGGAGTGATAAAACGCTGGTTTCAAGAAGAATACGACGCCGTAATTCAGGAAGACTGGATTGTATTACTCCCTGCTATCGTGCCGGTTCTGGCCGCAGTAAGCCGTCTCCGGGAAGGGCGGATCCTGATCAATGTACCTAATTACCATGTGCTTCTTGCGGCTCCCGGCAAGGCGGGGAAGGAGACCATCCTTTCGCCCCTGAAAAACACCGGTGAATATTACGAGATGGATTTTGAGGACCTAAGACGGCGTATTGAACCGGATGTCCGGCTTTTCTACCTCTGCAATCCCCACAACCCGGTGGGACGGGTATACATGTACGGGGAATTAAAGGAACTGAGCCTTTTTGCCAAAGAGAAAAACCTGATTGTTATTTCCGATGAGGCGCATTGCGGTCTGGTTTTCGACCGGCCCCACATTCCCTTTTTCACGGTGGATGACTACGCTGCGGAACACAGCATAACCATCATGGGGCCGGGCAAGACCTACAACCTGGCCGGACTTCCTTTTGGTTTCGCGGTCATTCCCAGCCCGGAACTTCGGGAGGAATTCAAGCGGACCTGCTATGCTCTGCCCGGTCCGGGGATACTCAACGTTGCCGCGGCAAAAGCCGCTTACGGCCAGTGCAGGGACTGGCGGCTCCAGCTTGTGGAGTATTTGCGGGGCAGCCGGGATTATCTTGAAAAACGGCTTGGGGAAATCGCCCCCGCCGCGAAGTTCACCCATGTGGAAGGAACCTACCTCCAATGGATAGATTTCCGCCCTCTGGGCATCGCTGATCCCTACCAGTGGCTCCAGGACAAGGCAAAGATACTCCCCAACAACGGCAAGCCTTTTGGCATTGAGGGATATGTGCGGATAAACTTTGGAACCACCCGTGCGCGGCTTGCGGAAGCCATAGAGCGGATAAAAGAAGGGCTGAATCGGGAGGCGTAAAAAAATGAAAAAATAAGGCCGATTCGCTTGACAAAGCAATTCGGCTGGGATAAATTCCTACTAACTTGACGTATTTAATAACATAATAATATTATGTGTTTACTACATCATTGAAAAATTTATTTGGCCGTAAAGGTCCAAGGAGGTTTCTATGAAAAGGTTTTTTGCGTTAAGCGCGGCAATGCTGGTGCTGGGAACGGCGTTCCTCAATGCGGGGGGATCATCCGAAAAAGCGGGCAGCCCGGCAAAGGTACGCAAGGTGGTAGTCGGTACGGGAAATGACATGAACGATTTCTGCTTTTTGGACGCCAAGGGGAACCTGGTGGGTCTTGAACTAGACATCCTGAGCACAGTAGACGAACTCCTGCCCCAGTATGAGTTCAGTTTTGAAGGTGGGGAGTTCAGAACCATCCTGGTGGGCGTGGATGCGGGAAAGTACGACATCGCGGCCCATAACTACGCCAAAAACGCGGAAAGGCAGGAGAAATACCTCTACGGGGCGGAACCCTATCTCCACTACGCATATCAACTGGCGATCAAGGCCGGCCGGAATGATATTAATTCTATTCAGGATATGGAGGGCAAAACTCTTTCTACCACGGCGGGGAATAACATATCCTACCATTTTGAAACTTACAACGCCACCACCGCAAAGGTACCGGTTCAATTGGCTTACGGCGCCCTTGACACGGAAACCCAAATCAAGGCGCTGGAAGAAGGCCGTATTGACGCCTTTGTCCTGGAAATCCGGAATTTTGACAAGATCCGAAAAACCTACAACAACCGTATACAGGCGGCAGGTCCGGAATTTCTGCCCGGCTATGTGTACTACATCTTCGCCAAGGGGGATACCCAGCTTAGAGATGATGTGGACAAGGCGCTGATTACCCTGCGGGAAAACGGGAAACTCCGGGAACTTAGTCTTAAATGGCTTGGCCGGGATTTTACGACCTTTGTTCCGGAACTGGAAGCGGAACGCCAGGGCCAGGTCAGAACCCTGACTAAATAGGTTCAACCAAAATCTCCGGAGGGGCAAAAATGTCCGGCGCAAATATCATTGAAGACATGGATATTTTGAGCCTGGCAAAGGCCAATGAGAATTATACGGTAGAAATCAGGCGGCATCTGCACCGGCATCCTGAATTGACCCGGATGGAATTCGAGACCCTCAAATATATCCGTTCCCATCTGGAAAAAATGGGAATCCCCTACGCGGAAGTAGAGGACGGCGGTATTTTTGCCTTCATCGGCGATGAAAGCAGGGGAAAAACAGTGTTGCTGCGGGCGGATATTGATGCTCTGCCCATCCGGGAAAACCCCCGCAATCCGGCAAAGGAAAGGGAGGTAATATCAGAAATCGAGGGGGTACAACACGCCTGCGGCCACGATGCCCACACGGCGATGCTCCTTACTGTGGGGAAGATCCTCAAAGAGTACGAGGGGAAAATTCCCGGCAGGGCGCTGCTCATGTTCGAGCGGGGGGAAGAGGGAGGCGGAAACTTCCGCCAGCTTCTCTACTACCTGGAAGACAAAAAAATCCCTGTTCACGGGGGTCAC
The DNA here is from genome assembly GCA_031277045.1 of Treponema sp. The sequence goes on along the minus strand of JAISLX010000146.1, from coordinate 5,999 downwards.
GCCATCCATGTCCGGCCCGGTGTTCCCGCCGGAAAAATCGTGGCCGTCCCCGGGCCGATCATGGCCGCCCCCTGCGGCTTCAACGTAACCATCACCGGCAGGGGAGGCCACGGCTCCCGGCCCGACTTGGCCAACAGCCCCCTGGACTGCTTTGCTTCTCTGTATCAGTCCCTCAAGGATATCAGGCTTAAGCACATCTCGCCGTTCGACAACTTTACTTTTTCCGTGGGAACCATAAGTTACGGAAACAAGGGGAATGTTATTCCCGGAGAGCTTAACTTCCAGGGTTCCGCCCGGACGGTGAACGAAGCTAACGTAGAGCGATTTTTTGCTGAATTCGGGCTGCTCTTGGACAGTATCACCAAGGCCCACCATTGCGGCTACCGGATGGAACGCCCTTTTAAAGGAACTCCCGCCCTGAACAACCCTTTGATGGCAAAGATTTCCCAAGAGGCTATCCGGAAGCACCTGGGGGAACAGTACCTTGTCGCCAGCTACGAGCCCCTTATGGCGTCCGACAGCTGGGCCCACACGGGGAAACTTTTTCCCGCGATCATGATCCACCTGGGGGTGGATAACCCGGAACTGGGCTGCGGCGCGGATCTTCACACCAGCCTTTTCGATCTGGATGAAAGCGTTCTGCCCCTGGGAGTCGCCGCGACCCTTGGTTTTGCCCTGGGCTTCCTCAAAAACACCGAAGACCCCCGCTTTACCCCTTTTCCGGGAACAGCCCGGGATCTTTTGGAAAAAGAAAAGAATCCCTGAAACACGATTTTTAAAGGAGAACCTTTTGATGGATAGTTTTTTTAGCGCAAAACGGATGCTGGAATATTTCCCGTTGATTCTCTCCCGGCTCCCGGTAACCCTTTCCATTGTGGTAATAGCCACCGGTTTCGGACTGGTTCTGGGAACCATCGCAGCGATTATACGGATAAACAAGATTCCGGTGCTGAACCAGATTGTCCTTGCGGGAATTTCTTTTCTGCGGGGAACCCCCATCATAGTCCAGCTTTTTGTCGTGTACTTCGGAATACCGATACTGTTAAAAGCAATAGGAATTAACGCGGCGCGGTGGAGTAAAATTATCTTCGTAAATGTTACCTACTCCCTCAACATAAGCGCCTTTCTTTCGGAGATTATCCGGGGCGCTTTGAACGGCGTTGATCCGGGACAGCGGGAGGCGGCCTGGTCGGTGGGGCTTACGGACTGGCAGGCCTTCAGGCGGATCATCGCCCCCCAGGCTCTGCTGATAGCCCTGCCCAGTTTTTCCGTCAGTGTTTTGAACCTGCTGCAGAATACATCGCTGGGTTTTACCATCGGTATCGTGGACGTGGTAGGCCAGGTCAGGGCCATAGGCATCCGTACCTACCATGTGATAGAAGCCTATGTGGACGCGGCGATTATTTTTGTGGTTCTCAGTTTCCTTTTGAACCATCTTTTCGGCCTGGCCGAAAAACGGCTCAGGGCAAAGATCATGCGGACCGGAGATTGATATGGGTTTTGATTTTGGTTTCATGCTGGCGACAGTAAAAGTAGGAATAGGCGCGGCGCCGCTTACCGCCAGAATTGCACTCACGTCCTTTGTGGTAAGCCTGTTTTTCGGTACCGCCATCGCGGTTTTGCGGGTCTACAACATCCGTTTCTTCGCGCCGGCATTCAAAATTTTTGCCGATGTGATAAAGGCTGTTCCAGGCGTCCTTATCCTGTACATATTCTATTTCCTTATTGTCGATGGCTTCAATTTCCTGGCCCAGTCCCTTCATCTCGACGTTAATTCCAGTATTATCAATGTTAATACGATTGGCATCATTGTCCTTTCGTTCACCGGCTCCATCACGGTTTCCGAAACCATCAGGGGCAGTTTTATGTCCGTACACCGGGGCCAGTACGAAGGGGCCTATTCCGTCGGACTCACCGGCTGGCAGACCCTGCGGCGCATCATTCTGCCCCAGGTGATCCCCGTGGCGGTGCCGGTACTTTGCAACAATCTGATCGTGTTCGTTAAAACATCCTCTATTTTGTACTTTATCGCGGTTATGGACATACTCAATACCTGCATGATCCCGGCAACGGCAAATTACAAATTCCTTGAAGCTTATATTGCCGCCGCTCTTATTTATTGGGGAATCTGCCTTATTATCGCGAAAATTTCCAGGCTGTTGGAACGTCAACTGGGCCGCTTCAGGAGAACAGCAGTATGATTGAAGTTAAAGGGATTCACAAATCCTTTGGTAAAAACGAAGTTCTTAAAGGGGTTGATCTCCGGGTGGAACGGGGAGACGTGATCGTGGTGATAGGCCCCAGCGGTTCCGGCAAAACCACCCTTTTGCGGTGCATCAATTTTCTGGAAAAAGCCGACAGAGGAACCCTTACCATTGGGGATACGACGCTGGATTTTACCAAAGCCACCAAAAAGGAAATTCTCGAGGTCAGACGGCGCACCGCCTTTGTCTTTCAGAGTTTTAACCTTTTCAACAACAAAACCGCCCTTGAAAATGTAACGGAGGGCCTGGTGATTGCCCGGAAGATACCAAAAAGGGAAGCCGAGGAAACCGCTGCCGCCGCGCTGACCAAAGTGGGTCTAAACGACAAGCTGGACTCCTACCCCAGCCGTCTTTCCGGAGGCCAGCAGCAGCGGGTCGCCATTGCCCGGGCCATTGTCCTTAACCCCGAGGTGATTCTCTTCGATGAGCCGACTTCCGCCTTGGACCCGGAACTGGTAAACGAAACCCTGGGGGTGATCAAACGCATTGCCCGGGAAGGGGTCACCATGGTGGTGGTAACCCACGAGATGAGCTTTGCCCAGGATGTGGCCAACAAAGTTATCTTTATGGATAAGGGTGTGGTGGTGGAGCAGGGCGCCCCGTCGGATGTATTTATCCATCCAAAGGAAGAACGAACCAAGCAGTTTCTGCGGCATTTCCTTCCGGAAGAGAATTATCAAATATAGCGGGGCTTTCCCAAAACCCGGTTGATTTTGGGGTTTTATGCGCGAAACGCAACAAACTCCTAAAAAGCGGTTTTTTTGATTGGCGGTTGTTGACAAAGTGGTTCGGGTTGTATAATATCCTAGTAAACATATAGGTATAATATCTATGTGTAAAAATCTGTTCGGAGGTTCAGTATGAAAACACGTGTATCGCAGGCGGCCCGGATGGGCGGGGTTCGGAAGGCGGGGAATGGGAGCTCCGTATGGGGAAACAGAGGCGTCTTGACCGTGGCGCTGCTGGCTCTGGCGGCGGCGGCCGTATACGCGGGCGGGGCCAAGGAAAAAGAAAACCGCCCCCGGGAGATCATCATCGGCGCGGGTTCGGCCTACAACCCCTACTGGTTCCTGGACGAGAACAACCAGCTTACGGGGTTTGAAAAGGCGGTGCTGGACGAAATTGACGCCCGGCATCCCGAATTCACCCTGACCTATCAGATCTACGATTTTGCCAACATCCTGTTGTCTCTGGAATCGGGGAAGATCGACGTGGCGGTCCACCAGTACGAATACAACATTGAGCGGGACCAGAAGTACCTCTACGGAAAAACGGGGTACACCACCTTCCCCCTCTACCTGGCGATCCGGGAAGACGACGCGGACATTCAGGGTTTCGAGGACCTCGCGGGGAAAACCGTCGTTTTAACCGGGACTACCAGTAACAGTTATTATGTCACCAACAAGTGGAACGAGGATCATGGCCGGCCCTTCAACCTCATTTTTGAAGCCACCACCGCCCTGGCCCTGGAGGACATCGCTTCCGGCAGGGCGGACGCGCTGGTAAGCATGATACGAAACATCGAAAGTTATAAAACCGAATATCAGGCTAAAATCAAAGCCTCCCTCAACCCGGTAGCCAATTCCAATACCTACTACCTGTTTAACAAGCAGACCGGGGAGGAACTGCGGCAGATTTTTGACGCGGCGCTGCAAGAATTGAAAGATGATGGAACCCTGGTAAAGCTTTCCCTCCAATGGCTGGGGGGGGATTATATCGTTAAGGATTAAGGAAGGCCGGGGGCCGGCATTACCGCTTGCCCCCGAGTTCCCTCGATTTCCGGACTTTCCTCAATTTCCGGATTCCCATCAATCTCCATCAATCTAAGGAAGAAATAGGGCATGAATTTTTTTAGTTGGTCCTTTTTTGTGGTCACCCTGTTCCGCATCATAGGCCGGGTCCCGGTTACCCTGGGTATTACCGCCGGGGCTTTTTCCGCGGGGCTGATCCTGGCTTTTATCCTGGCGGCGGTTCAGGTATACAAGGTTCCCGTGGCGTGGCGGATCGCCCGGTTTTATATATCCTTTATGCGGGGCACCCCTATCCTCATCCAGCTCCTCATGTGCAACCTCCTGCTCCCCAGTCTTATCTGGCGCCTTACCGGGTACAACGCGGGCCGTTATTGGCCGCCCATCGTGTTTGTTATCATGGCCTACGCCCTGAACAGCGCGGCTTTTTTGTCGGAGACCCTGCGGGCTTCCATTTCCGGGGTCGGCGCGGGGCAGCAGGAAGCGGCCTATTCGGTGGGCTTAACCAAAATCCAAACCCTGGTACACGTCATTCTGCCCCAGGCGGTGCGGATTAGTGTTCCGGGTTTGGCGAACAACCTTTCAAGCCTGCTTAAAGACACGTCCCTGGCCTACAGCGCCGCGGGGATTCTGGACATTATGGGCATGGCCTCCACCAACTCAAGCGCCGCCTTCCGGGGTCAGGACGGTTTGGTCTTATCCGCCACCTTCCGGGAAATGGAAGGGTATATCGGGGCGGCCTGTGTCTTTTTTGTGCTGTGTCTGCTTTTGGAACGGGGCATGAACCTCTTGTCCCGGCGGCTTGACCGGGGAGGCGGCTATGTCCCTTCCCAAAGGCGGGGTTGAACCATGGGACTGTCCTTTGATCCGGCGTTCTTTTTTTATGAGATCACCGTTGCTTTGTCCTATCTTCCGGTAGTAACCCTGCTCAGTATCGTGCCCCTCCTGGGGGGGATCATCCTGGGAACCCTCCTGGCCTTGTGCCGAATTTACCATATCTTCGGCTGGCAGCGTTTTGCCCAGGGCTATGTAACAACCCTGCGTTCAATCCCGCTGCTGCTCCAGATGTTTGTGGCCTATTTTGTTACCAAGGCGATCTACGATGTTTTCGGCCTGGATCAAATGCGGCTCAATAAGCTGGCGGTGGTAGTTATTGTGTTGACCCTGGACGCGGCGGGGTTTATGTCCGAGGGAATTCGATCCGCCCTGCGGTCGGTGGAGGCGGGGCAATATGAGGCGGGATATTCCGTGGGCCTTACGGCGCTCCAGGTAATCCGCCATATCGTGCTGCCCCAAAGTCTGCCCGTGGCGGTTCCCATCGTGGGGTCTTCGTTTATTGGCATTGTGAAGGGATCTTCGGCGGCCTATCTTTTGGGCATTATCGAAATGATCCAGGGAACGAATATGAAAACCGCGGGAAACTACCGGTATCTGGAAGCCTACTGCGCGGTGGCTCTTATCTATTGGAGCATCACCATCCTGATAGAACGGCTGACCGCGATAACGGAAAAGCGGGTACGGCTTCACATGAAAGGGGGAGTAAGTTGATACGCATCACCAATTTGCATAAACAATTCGACGGCAAGGAAGTGCTTCGGGGCATAGACCTTACGATTCAGGATGGGGAAACCGCCGTTGTCATCGGCCCTTCCGGTTCGGGAAAAACAACCTTACTGCGCTGCCTTAACTGTCTGGAACATTCCGATGAGGGGGAGCTTGCCATCGATGATTTCCGGGTTTCCCTGAAAAAACACACCGGCCGCGACACCCTGGAGGTCCGGCGGAAAACGGCCATGGTGTTTCAGCAGTACAACCTGTTTCGGAATATGAACGCCCTGCGGAACGTGGAGCTGGGCCTCCGGGTGGGACGGAAGAAAAAACCCAGCCAGGCGGCGGAGGAGGCAAAGGCGGCCCTCAAGCGGGTGGGGATGGAAGACTACCTGGAGCGGTACCCCGCGGAGCTTTCCGGGGGGCAGCAGCAGCGGGT
>JAISLX010000030.1 GCA_031277045.1 Treponema sp. | reverse complement strand
AGCGGTACGCCGCCGGTCATTCTTAACACCGCCGCACTTGCAGAGGAAATCGGGGCGCTGGCGGCAAATACGGTTAATGATACGCCGCACATGTACCGCGTACCGGCGATTACCATCAGCGAAACTGATACCGCGGAGAGCAACTGGGGAAAGGTGAACACGGCGGTACAGAATGCCGGACGGTACGTGATTCTGGACTTGCGCGCCTGCAGATTTCCGAACAATGAAGTAAAATGTGTCAATATCGGCGGCGGCACCTTCACTGGGATGAATATTTTCATGGAGAATGAGTATATCAAAGGCATCATCCTCCCCCAAAGCGTTACCAAAATCGGGAGCACCGCTTTTGGCGGCTGCACCTATCTTACCAGCGTAACCATACCGGCAAACGTTACCAGCATCGGGATGCACGCTTTTCTCGGCTGCACCGCGCTTACCAGCATAACGTTTGAAGGCAGCAATGTTACCTCGTTTCATTCCGGCGCGGTCTCCGGCGGCAGCACGCTGAAAGGGCTGTATCAGGGAGAAGGAGGCGGGGCCGGCACGTACACATGGAACGGCGACACCTGGACAAAGCAGCCGTAAAGCCGTAAGAAACAGCCGTCCGGAACGTAACCGGAACAGCCCGCCCTCGTAAGGGGGCGGGTTTTTTTTATTGCGGCGGGGGCGCCGTGTCCGCCTTTGGCTGGCAGATAACCGGCCGGGTTACCGGACAAGCCCGGTATTACACCGCGGTATCGGCCTTTTTTGTTTGGCTTCTGTCCTCAAGGTACATTTCAAGGGGGACTACCACAAAGCCGATAAGTCCGCATATTCCCAGCCCGATGGCCATTGTCCGCTGTATTACTGTGTAGGCGAAATCCGTGGACTGTATAATAATTCCCCCGGCAGCGCCCGCGGCAAGCAGCGCGATTATTATGATTCCAAAACCTTTCCAAAAAATATTCCAAAACCGTTCCATGATGACGCTCCTGATAAAATAGAGTAGGACTGTTCCAAAACCCAGGTTTTTTGGGGAGACAAGCTTTGCTTGTCCGGTTTCCGGATAATATCCGCCTGACACAATCAAACGGCGAATTTTCGGGAAAACCCATTGCCCGCTGTGAAACAGCGGGGAAATTCATATCCGCCCGCCGTGTACAGATTTGGGATGAAAAATGGTGAAAAAGACGCGACAAGCGGGTCCTGAAATTTGGCATTTTGGAACCCGCGGCGGGTATCAGATTCGGAGTTTTACGAGGATAGTATTTTTGATATTGGGATACTGCGCGCGCCCGGTTGTCCGTACCGCTGACTGCACAAGAAAAGCCCCGGCGCTTTGTATGCCAAGCGCCATAAGTACGCGCACAATTCCGCCGCGCAGGGAAAACGATGAATATTCGCTGGCCCGGCTGATTACGGCCGTATCTTCAATCAGCCAGTCAATTGAGCAGTCCTGCAGGGTAAAAAATCCGCCGGAAGCCGCCTTGTTCATAAGGCTAAACGTGTCAAGATTTTCGACTATCGAGAAGGTAAATGTTCCCATCATGGCAAGAGTAAGATGCGCCGCCAGGATATAACAGGGCCACTTTTTCCCGAAAAGCAAAACCATAAATATTTATACCACGGGATGCTTTTTCACACAAGCGGCGGTAAAACAGGGGAGCTGAAACAGAAAATTTCGAGCAGAAATACTGCGCCCGGTGATGCGTAAGCCCAGGTCCGGTACGCGCCGGCGCTGAACAAAACGTTGACAATGCCGCGTTACCTCCCTATGATGGCCGCAATGAAAAACAAAGCTGCCCGGACCGGCGCCGCCGGTCCGCGGATCTGACCGGGGAACATGACGCGGCCCCGCCCTTGTTCCATCAGAGCCCTGGCGCTGGACCTTGACGGTACCACCCTGCGCCCGGACAACAGTCTGAGCGAAAGGACCGTCAGGGCTGTCAGGGCCTGCGCGGACCGGGGTATCCGCCCGATTCTTTGTACCGGACGGGCTGTCCAGGCGGCGGAGAAGTACCGCGCCGCCCTGGGCGCCGCCGGCCCCCACGTGTACTGCAACGGCGCGGCGGTGGCGGAGATGCCCGGCTGGAAGATGCGCGCGCTGACCCTTCAGGACAAGGAATCCGCGCTGTTTTGCGCGGCCCTGGCCCGGAAAACCGGGCTTTACTTTCAGGCCTACCTTCCCGGTTCCCCGGAAGACCCCCGGCACCGGCTGGTATCCTGGCGCGGGGGCCCTGAGCGGGACTTCTACCGGGGGCACACCGGTATGGAGGCGGAGATTGTGGACATGGAGGCGGCCCTGGCGGAGGTTCCGGGCTGTATCAAGACCATGTTTATCGCCGCCGCGGAAGCCCAGGCCCAGGTCCGTCCGGTTATCGCGGAACGTTACGGCGGCAGCCTCTACCTTGCCGGTTCCCTGGGAACTTTTCTTGAGGTCATGAATCCCCGCGCCACCAAGGGGGAAGGCTTAAAAACCGCGCTTGAAATTCTGAATCTGGACAGCCGGGACGTAATAGCTTTTGGGGACGAGGAAAACGATCTGCCCCTGTTCAGGGCCGCGGGTTTTTCCGTTGCCCCCGCCAACGCCAGGGACATGGTAAAAGCCGCCGCCGGACTGGTTACCGGCTCCAACGCCGAAGACGCCGTGGCGGTTTTTTTGGAAGGATTCTTCGATCTGAAACCCTAAACACGCGCCGTGTCCTGAACGCGCCGTGCGGCGGTTTTAGAAGCCCTCCCGGATAAGGGACTGGGCAAGGATCATCTCCGCGGCTTTCATCGTATTCAGGGTGTTGTCGAAGCAGGCCATAGGCTGTCCCCCGGAAAGGCAGCAGTTCACAAAGTCTTCCGCCGCGGCCAGAACCCCGGTACAGACGTGAACTTCCCTGCTGCCCGCTTCTTCGGCGGCGTCAAAAACCTGGGGCGTAAGGTTTCCGCCGGCGTAAAGGTAGCCTTTGGTTTCGTGTTCGGCCTCTGCAAAAATTCCGGGGGCGTGCATTTCCACCGCGAAGATGCGCTTCCCCGAACTCCAGTTGTTCATAAGGTGTCCGATACAGCCGTTGGCGAAGGTTAACTGGGCCATAATAACGTTGATGTCCACGGTGCCTATTCTGTTGGTAATACTGTCAATTTTCGCAATCTCGGCCCCCGCCATCCAGCGCAGGGTATCCAGGGCGTGAACCGTGTCGTCCATCATGTGATCCCGCGCGCCCAGAAAATTGTGAATATCGCTTTTGTAGAATTTGCAGACCACATGGGTCATCTGCCCCCGTTTAAGGCATTCCTCCCTGAGTTTTGCAACCATCGGGGTGTAGCGCCGCTGAAGGCTCACCTGGGTTACCACTCCTTTTTGCCGGGCTGTCGCCGCCAGCGCCCGCGCCTGGTGGATGGACAGGGCCAGGGGCTTTTCGATGTAAAGGTTTAGCCCCTGGTCCAGGCACCACATCCAGATGTCATACATGATGTGGGGCTGACCGATAACCACCGCCGTATCCGGCCTGGTCTCGGCTACCATTTTTTGGTAATCGAATACGCCGCCCGCCCCGTAACGGTTTTTAATTCCGTACTTGCCGGCGGTGTTCTTGAGCCGTTCCGGGTCGATGTCGCAGATCCCCACAATTTCGACTTTTCCGGCTTTGGCCAGATCGTTAAAGGACGGATAGATTACCTGGTTGGCCCTGCCGCCCGCGCCTATCATAACAACTTTCAGTTTGTTCATCGCAAACCCCTTGGCATTGATAATCCGGCCCTATATCTGGTCCGAACCGGTAGTAGGACAGTACATTTTCTCGATGTATTCGACTATCAGCCGGACGCCCTCGTCGTGGTCCACGTAGGGCGGCTTTTCGGGATTGTACATCGCGTCCGTCAGGTCCCTGACTAGGATTGCCGTAAACCCGTGCCGGAGCATGTTTTTGATGCCGAAGGACCGCCCAAGAACGCACATGTTCGTGTGGACGCCCGTGTAGATAATGTTATTGACGCCCCGGCCCCGCAGAACGGAGCGCAGCGCGTCCCCCTCATCCCCGCAGATCAGATCCAGGTTCCCGTCAATTTCGATTTTTTCAGTCTGGCGCTTCCAGACCCTGGTGTTGGGGGCGTAGGCGTCCAGGGCGGGAGTATCGCTGCCGCCATCGGATGAGTCTACCGGCGCGGGATAGCCGGCGACGGGGACCGTTTCGGGGATTGTTTCAGGTTCCCCGCCGGGATTTTTGGCCGCGTCAAGGAACCGCAGCCTGGCCGGATGCCCGCGGTAAAAATCCATCGTGTCCGACGGAGCGTGGACGATGAGTATTCCCCTGGCGCGTGCCCGTTGTACCGCGCCGTTAATTTTTACGGCAAGGGCCCCGCAGCGCGCCGTCGCCCCGGCGGACCAGTGCCGGTCCCACATGTCTACGACAACAAGCGCCGTCTGGCTGGCCGGCAAAGGCAGGGTTTCCTCTTTTAGAATCCAGCGGTTATACCCGTCTTCGTTTGTCAGTACGCGCCGCCTGAGTATAAAGGTATCGCCGGGCATGTTTAGTCTCCAAAAAGTTCCCTGATGTACTGTACATCTTCCCTCGTGCAGGCTTCCACGCGGGCTTCGTCGCTGTACTCGGCGGGAAGGCAGACGGTCCCCGTGTAGCCCCTGTTTTTAAGGTAGTCCACCGCAGCCTTCCAACTGCACATGCCCCTGCGTCCGGTAACCCAGTAGACGCCCCATTCGGCCTCATCCGCAGCGGCGGGGTTTTCGCGGAACCAGTGGGCGGCCTTGAAGTTCACCATGCACAGATGGTTCCACAGGCAGTCCAAAGCGTAGCGGGGATTTTCCCCGGCAAGTCCCGAATGTCCCGCGTCCCACACGGCGGCGATATAGCGCGGATCGTAATCCTTAAGGAGTATGTAGGTGTCGTAAGAACCGGTGATGTCCGCCATGCCGTAGTGCATCTGTATTCCCAGGGTAACGCGGTACTTTTCGCAGAAGGGCAGAATTGTGTCGTACTTCCGCCGCAGGGCGTCCATGTTCTCGTGGAACCCCAGAGCGCGGTTAAAACCCTGGCAGATACGGATGATGGGGATCCCCGCCTCCCCGCAGCCTTCAAAAACCGGCTCGTTGACCCCCGCTGCTTCGCCCTTGCCGTCCGTGGTATGCACGTCAATACCCGCCGCAAGGCTTGCGACCCGTACTCCGTGCTTTTCCAGAGTCCTGGCGAGCCTTACGATCCCCCGGACCCCCTCCGCCGGCTGTACCTGGTAGCCGTCCCGCAGGGGGTACTCCACAGCGTCAAAGCCCATGTTTTTTACCAGCGCCCCCAGTTCGTCCAGGGACTGTGTTTTCCACGGTTTTGTAAAAACTGAAAGTGGGTTTGTCATAGCGCCTCCGCCTGAATTGTACCATACAAGACCGCTCCAAAACCAACCGGATTATCGAACAAGTCCATTGGCTCTATGTATAAATACAATCATACAGCCTTTGGATAGTATGACCGTATGAATTTAGAAAATCACCGTACCTTTAGATAAAAACTCTTGGTCATTTTGGTAAAATCTCCCAATGATTTTTCAAAAACTCTTGGTGATTTTGAAAAAACTCTTGATGAATTTGGTAAACCGCTTGATTGGAAGACCGGGTACATACCCCGGAGCTTGCTCCGGAAAATTTACTACCACAGAAAATGTCGTAACCCGATTTTCGAATCGGGGTATGTACCCGGCCAGTATAATAAATTTC
>JAISLX010000028.1 GCA_031277045.1 Treponema sp. | reverse complement strand
CTTCCCGGTCTTAACACGGGCAATGTACTTGCCCCCATGCTCCAGATAGTTCGGGTAGAGCTAGGCGCGGATAACGTGCAGCACGTTCCGCAGTTGTTCAAGTTCAGCCATAACATCTCCTTATTTATGGTGAATCCGTCCGCGCGGGGTGTCCCGGCAAGGCGCGTTTGCCAAGGTATATAAAAAAGGCCGCCAATACGCCGGTTCAACGCCCTCTTTGGGGAGGGGGTCAAAGCGGAATTTGGCAGCTCTTTCTGCCGGAGAAAAAGTGAAAAAAAGGTGAAATTAAGCTGTCAGAGGGTTGACAAAGATTGGAAAAGGCCCAAAATTGCTTGCTTGCTTGCTTGCTTGCTTGCTTGCTTGCTTGCTTGCTTGCTTGCTTGCTTGCTTGCTTGCTTGCTTGCTTGCTTGCTTGCTTGGCACGAAGTCCGCGCCCGGGGCCGGTATGCTGCTCACAGTATGGTTACACTACCCAAAAGCGAAAAATAACACAAGAGGGATAATAATGAGCGTACGGTATCCGGTATGCGGCAGGGAGTGAAATGAAAGACCCGGTTGAGTATATAGAGACAAAGCGGAAACGGGGTGTGGGAACGGTTATGGCAGCGGTCCGGTATACCTTTCCGGTATTTCTGGGGTACATGGCCACAGGCATAGCCTTCGGCCTCCTCCTTGCGGACGCGGGGTATCCCTGGCATCTGGCGCTTGCCATGGGGATACTCATGTACGCCGGGGCAGGCCAATACCTTGCGGTGGGCCTCTTTGCCTCAGGCGCGGGGCTTGCCGAGGCCGTACTGCTCCAGTTCATACTCAATATTCGCCACATAGCCTACGGCATCACCCTGGGCAGGCGTATCAACGCTTCAGGCCCCTTTAAGTTCTACCTTATTTATGCCCTTACGGATGAGACCTTCGCCCTCCTCTCGTCCCTGCCCGAAGGTAACGGGCCGGGGGAAACCGGCAGCCGGCCTTCCTTCATGTGTATGACCGCGCTCCTGAATCAATGCTACTGGGTTTGCGGCTCCATTATCGGCGCCGTTGCCGGAACCCTCATCCCCTTCAACCTGGAGGGCATAAGTTTTGCCCTGACCGCCCTCTTTATCGTCCTTATGATAGAACAGATACTCCGCGTCAGGCGTCCTGCCCCCTTCGTCATCTCCTCCCTTGCCGCGGCCCTGGCCTCCTTTTTGCTGCCCTCCCGGTTCTCCCTTCTTACGGCCCTGGTTTTCTCCCTGGCATTGACCCAACTCTTCGCCGCTCCGGAGCCGGATACCGGCAGGGAGGCATCCTGATGCCCGGCGTATCCGAAGCTCTTTTCCTGTCCGCGGCAATGGGCGCGGCGGTTTTTTTCTGCCGCGCCTTCCCCTTCCTGTTTTTCCGGGACAAAAGCCGGAAAAAGCCGGTATTAGGCCCAACGCCGGGCAGCCGTTTCCGTTCCCTGGCGGAAAAAGCCGCCCCCCCGGTAACCATGACCATCCTGGCGGTAAACGCCATGACAGGCCCCGTCCGGGAGAACCCCCATGCGGCTTTTCCCATACTGGCGGCCTCTCTGTTTACGGCTCTGGTCCACCTGCGGAAGCGGAATTCCCTCCTGAGCATTTTTGGAGGGACGGCGGTTTATATGGCCTTGAGCAGATTGGCAGGTTGACCCAAAGCGGCGCGTGAATATCGTTGTGTATATGCGCTGGTTCTGGGCCTTGCCTCACTTGACAAAAAAAATCCCCCCCCGTAGGCTTAAAACATGGCTGTGGGAGGCAGATCCTCAATATTTTCCGCTACACCGGTTCGTTTTCTCGTAGGTTTAATGGTTCTTATCGCTGTGTTGATCGGTGCCGGCCTGGGTTTGTCTCTGGCGGAAACCGCCAACATTATGAATCTGGAGAATTTTCAGGAATTTAACCCCGCCCTGCCCACCAAAATCCTGGACGTAAACGGAATTCTGATTACAGAGTTCGCCGCGGATGAAAAACGGGAACTTGTTTCCCTTGGTGAACTTCCCCGGCACCTTATCTACGCGGTGCTGGCCCGGGAAGACCCCGATTTTTATAACCACCGTGGTTTCAGTATCCGGGGCATAACCAGGGCGGCGGTAGGCCGGCTCCTCAGCAAAAATTGGGGCGGCGGTTCCACGATCACTCAGCAGGTGGCCGGAACCCTCTACACCGACCGGACTGAAATTACCCTGTCCCGGAAGATTCGGGAACTCTGGTGGGCCTTCCAGATGGAGCGGCGGTATACCAAAAACGAGATTCTGGAAATATACCTGAACTACATGATAATGGGTCCGGGCACTTACGGGGTGGAGGCGGCGAGCCAGTATTTTTTCGGACACAGCGCCCGTGAGATCAGCCTGGCGGAAGCGGCCCTTTTGGCGGTCCAGTTGTCGAATCCTTCCCGTTACAACCCCCTTAATAATCCCAACGAGGCTATGGACCGGCAGCTTTCTGTACTCGCCAAGATGATTGAACTGGGATATGCCGGCCAGGAGGAGGCGGACGCTTCGTTTGCGGAGTACTGGAACGGGTACGATTACACCAGAGCCTCAATCGCGGCCTACTATAACCGGGAGGATGCCGCCCCCTGGTTCAGTGAGTATGTACGCCGGGAATTGGACGATATGATGTACGGGACGATGGACTACTACCGGGACGGGTATACAGTCCATACTACGCTAAACCTGAAGCACCAGGAAGCGGCGGCCCGCTATATGCAGCAGGGTCTGGAAAAGGCCAACCGGGAATACCAGCGGTCCAATACCAGCAACAGTCTGCAGGCTATCACCACTTATACCCCCGTTGTCGAGCTTCTTTCTCTCTATTTTGACCTGGACGCTATTCACGCCTCAGCCGAATCCCGGCACCAGCGGCAGGCCATGAACCGCTATACCAAGGTGTTGAATCCCGTGGTGGATATGGCGGCCCTGGTTTTCGGCATTCAGGATCTTAAAGTTCTTACCGGCGCTGCCTTTGGGGATTTGAAGACCACTACGGAGCAAAATGTGGTGGAAGGGGCCCTTGTTTCAATCGAAAACGAGACCGGTTATATTACCGCCATCATCGGGGGATCCAAATACGACGAATCCAACCAGCTTATCCGGGCCACTCAGGGAAATATTCAGCCCGGCTCCTCTTTTAAGCCTCTGTACTACTCGGCGGCCATCGATTCCCGCAAATTTAACCCCGCGTCCCTTATCTACGATGTACCCATCGTGTTTCATAACGAAGATGGCACCCCCTACATTCCGCTGAATTTTCGGGGCGAATGGAAAGGATCGGTGCTTTTCTACGACGCGCTGGCCCAGTCCATGAACGTCCCCTCCCTGCGGGTGCTGGACACTATCGGTTTCGACGCCGCCATCAACCGGGCGGCGGCGCTGCTGGACATTACCGATTCCAACCGGATCCGCGAGACCTTTCCCCGGGTCTATCCCCTGGGCTTGGGCATCATCTCCACTTCCCCCCTGCGGATGGCCAGAGCCTTCGCGGTCTTCGCCAACCAGGGCCGTTCCGTTACCCCTATCGCCATACGATCCGTGGAAAACCGGAACGGCGCGGTGGTTCTGGACCCGGAACGGGAGCTGCGGCTGAAACAACGTGTTATGGGGGAGACCATCCAGGTGATAAGTCCCCAAAACGCCTATGTGATGACCAGCATGCTTAAAAAAACGGTGGAAATGGGAACTCTTTACAATCCTTCGGCCTGGGGCTCAAAATTCACGTTTAAGGACGAAAATGGCAAAAGTTTCCGTATGCCTATGGCGGGTAAGACCGGAACCCCTCAAAACTGGTCCGACGCCTGGACTGTGGGTTTTTCCCCTTACTATACCACCGCCATTTGGTTTGGCTTTGACAAGCCGGGGAATTCCCTGGGCGTGAATCTGACGGGGTCTACGCTGGCCGGTCCTGTCTGGGCGGACTACATGCGGGATATTCACCAGGGGCTGCCCTACAAAGAATTTGTCCGCCCGGCTGCCGGGGTAATTGACGTAACAGTCTGCGCCAAGTCGGGGCTTCTTAAAACCGCCGCCTGTAACGAGGGTGAGGTTACGCTGCCTTTTCTGGAGGGGACCCAGCCTTCGGAGTATTGCAATATTCACGGCGGCGCTATCCGTTCAAATCTGAACCGCCCGGACTTTGCGCGGACCAGTACGCTGGCGATAGACGGCGACGCCCTGCTGGACTCCCTGACGCTGCCGGCGCTGCCCCCCGGCCTTGTTCCCGGACGATCCGGAACCACGGGGACCGGCCGCGGCGCACGGAATTCCGGCGTTCCTTCAGGATATTCGGGGCTTCCCTCCCGTTCCGGGGACGCCGCCGGAAACCGTCTGCTTGATGGGGACGCCGGGTATTTCTGGGATTCCCAGGCTGCCGGCGAAACCGCGAACGTACAGAACGCCGCCGAAACCGAAACCGCAAGCGCGCTGAACGCGGGCGAAACCGGCGCGGTTGAAACCGTTTTTGATGATGAACCGCGTTCCGGCGCCGGGGAGACAGCGGGTGAGGCGGCGGACTCCGCCGGGGAATTGCCGCGGACGGACGCGGGAGCCGGCGGTTAGACCGGCGCGCGGACCGGTGATTGGCGGACCGGCAGCGGCCGGGGTTTGTCCAATCCGCTGTTTGAGTGAGGGGATATGCAGACTCCGATTGAAGACATTGTTGTTAAAAACCGGATTCGCCGGGACATGGGGGATATCGCGGCCCTGGCGGAAAGTTTGAGGAAATTCGGACAGATAAGCCCCATCGTGATAAGCAAAAAGAACGTGCTTATCGCCGGCGGCAGACGGCTGGAAGCGGCCAAATCCCTGGGCTGGCGGACAATCAACGCGGTAGTCGCCGATATTCCCGATGGAATTTCCCCGCTGGAATACGAGGTGGAGGAGAACCTGCGGCGCCAGGATTTTAACCCCGAAGAATCCGGTGAAGCCTCCCGGCGGCTTTTCCGTCTGCGGAACCCCGGCCCCTTTCGCCGTTTTTTTCGCTGGCTGGCCGGGTTTTTCAAAAGGCTGTTCCGAACCGGGGAGTAGCGCCTTGACCGGAAGGCCCGGTTCATACCGCTGGCGCTTTGCGCGATCTACCTGGGCTCCGCTTTTTTCTCGAAGTGGGAAAATTCCATGGTGAAACCGGCCCGGCCCTGGCTCGCGCTTCGCAGGGCGGTCATAAAGCCGAACATTCTGGACATGGGCGCGTGGGCCTTTACGTGATCGGAACCGGGCCGGGAATCCATGCTGAGTACCTGGCCGCCCCGCGCCGTTATCAGGTTCATCACGTCTCCCACAAACTCGTGGGGGGACGTAAAGTTTACCGCCATGATAGGTTCCAGCAGGACGGGCTCCGCGTTACGGCAGGCTTCGTCAAAACCCATGCTGGCGCAGGCTTCAAAGGCGAATTCGGTTCCGGTTAGTTCCGAATACTTTAGGGCCGTGAGCGTTACTCCCACGTCGATACAGGGATACCCCAGGACGATGCCGGAATTAAAGGCCCCCAGGATACCCCGTTCCACCGCATCGTAAATGGCCCGAGGCACATCCCGGTCCTTGACGGCGTTGACATACCGGTTTCCCGATCCCCGTTCCAGGCCCTCTACTTTTAACGACAATTCGGCGCTGTTTTCCTTTCCCGCGACAACACGGGAATAACGTTCGGTCCATTCAACGGATTTACCCACCGATTCCCGGTAAGTTACCTGGGGGTTTCCAATATTCGCCTGAAGGCCGTATTCCTTTTGTATCCGGGTTACCAGCACGTCCAGGTGCAGTTCTCCCATGCCGGAGATGATAAGCTGGCCGGTTTCCTCGCTTTCCTTCGTGGTAAACGTGGGGTCTTCCCGGGAAAGCAGGGCCAGCGCCTCGTTGAGTTTTTCCCGCTCGGAAAGGTTTCCGGGCTCCACGGAAACGGAAATGACCGGTTCGGGAAACGACATTTTCTCCAGAATTACCGGCCAGCCCTCGCTGCCGATAGTATCGCCGGTCTGGGCCAGCTTCATCCCGATGATAACCCCAATATCCCCGGCGGCCAGCTCTTCCAGGGGTTCCGATTTGTTCGAGTGCATCCTCAAGACACGGTTGGCCCGCTCACGTTTCCGTTTTCCTATGTTGTAAACCACCGCGCCCGGTTTTAGGATTCCGGAATACATTCTGACGTAACACAGGCTGCCCGCTTCCCGGTCGTTCTGAATTTTGAACACCAGGCCCAGGGGAGCGCCCTTGGGATCGCAGGGAACCGGAATATCCGCCTCTTTTTTCAGATGGTACCCCGCCGCGGGAATTGTCTCGTCGGGGGCGGGGAGGTAATCGACCACGGCGTCAATGAGGGGCTGAACTCCCATATTCCGGCGGGAGGCCCCCGCCAGCATGGGCATCAGGGCACGGGAAAGAGACGCCTTCCGCAGTTCTTTTTTTACAAGTTCCGCGCCGACCGTTCCGCCGCCCAGGTACTGTTCGGTTACCAGGTCGGAAACAGCCGAGAGTACGTCGATAAGCTTGTCCCGCCACTCGGCGGCCAGGGCTTCCCGTTCCGCGCCGATGGGGCCGCGAATAAGCTGTTCCCCCTCGGGGCCGTCCCAGCGGATCTCTTCCATCGTGATAAGATCGATAATCCCCTCAAATGCCCCCTCTTTGCCGATAGGTATCTGAATGGGGGCGGTGGGAATATTCAGTTTTGCCTTTACATCCTCCAGAACCTGAAAAAAATCCGCCCCCGGCCGGTCCATTTTGTTAACATAGCCGATACAGGGTACGTGGTACCGTTCCGCCTGATGCCAGACTGTCTCGGTCTGGGGTTCCACGCCGTGAACCGCGTCAAATATGGCGACCGCCCCGTCCAGTACCCGCAGGGACCGTTCTACTTCGGCGATAAAGTCCACATGCCCGGGGGTGTCGATAATGTTGATCTGGTGGCCGTTCCACCATGCCGTGGTGGCGGCGCTCTGGATGGTAATCCCCCGCTCCTGTTCCTGCTCCATCCAGTCCATAATGGCTTCGCCGTCGTCCACCTCGCCGATGCGGTGGCTTTTGCCGGTATAGTAGAGGATCCTCTCGGTAGTGGTGGTTTTTCCCGCGTCAATATGGGCCATAATGCCGATGTTCCGCATCTTGCTTAACATAATGGATAATAATAGAGATTTAAAAAAAACTACTCAACCGGTGATAGTTGTAGTACCATGATCTGTTTTTAATGCCTGCTGTTCAGAAACCAAAAGTTTCTACAGCTCTAATTAGAGTTTGTCCATAATGTAGACACATTATGGACAAACTTCTTTGAATTATCCGCGATAGCTTTGAATACCGCGGGGGCGTACAGGCGGCGCGGCGGCCCCCGGGGCGGGTTAGCCTTCTTCCCCTTCCCCTTCCAGTATTTCCAGGAGTTCCACCTTGAAGATCAGAGGCGTGTAGGGGGCAATTGTTTGGGCGCCTTCTTCGCCGTAACCCAGGCGGGAAGGAATGTACAGGGTGTAGATATCTCCCACTCCCATCAGACGGAGCCCTTCGCTCCAGCCGGGGATTACCATATTGAGGGGAATGTCCGATGGTTCCCCGCGCTCGAAGCTGGAATCAAAGACCGTTCCGTCGGTAAAAGTCCCCTCGTAGTTAACCCGGACCACGGACCGGGAATGTGGTTTTTCCCTTCCTTCCGCGCGAAGAACCTCGTACTGAAGTCCGCTTTCGGTGGTGATAACCCCGCCGCGCTTCCCGTTTTCCTCAAGAAACTGAATTTCTTTCAGGCGGTTCTCTTCCGTCTGCCGTTCCATGACGACCGCGTAGCTTTGCTGGAGCAGGGCGACCGCCTCGTCCAGCGTAAAGCGGGAATCCCGCCCCTCGAAGGCGTCCCGTATGCCCTGGGAAATAGCGTCGTAGTCGAATTCAAGCCCCGCGTTTTTTAGTTCGGAACCGATAACAAGACCGTAGGCATAGCCCCGATCCGTCTTGTCCGCGCCGGCCGCGTCCGCCGTCTGCCCGTAAAGCGAAGATGCCAGCATCAGGCCAAGGACAGGAACAGCGTATTTTTTTATACCACAGTGTTTTACATGTTTCATGCAAACAGGATAGCCGTTATTCTTCCTTCTTTCAATGGACATATCCTGAAACCCGGTTTGCCGGACATGTCCGCCCAAAACGCGGCGTTTGTTTACGCGCGGGGAAAACCCGGGGGCCTGTTTTCTTTACCGCGGATACCGTATACTCATGCGGGTTTTCCGCGGCCGTATGGCCGTACAGATTAGAGTTGTTCAGAAACTCCAGTTTTTGAACAACCACCGCTTAAAAACAACAAAAAACATGGATTTTGTCAAAAATCCGTGTTTTTTGGGAGACTTGGAACCAACCTTTGGTTGGCAGATAACCAACCGGGTTATCGAACAAGTCCATTGTTTGAACAGGGATCTCGTTTATGGCTTTGCCTCGTTTTTTACTTGCAAAAGGCGCTTTTAAGGAAGGGGTTAAACCGGGCCGCTTTTTGGGCGTTCTGACCCTTTTCGGCGTTAGTTATGGTTTTTACCGGGGTATTCAGGACAACTACCTGGCGGACATCGTCAGGATCAGCGCCTTTCAGCGCGGGATTGTCGAATTTTTCAGGGAGACCCCGGGGCTCCTGGTGGTGCTGATCCTGGCCGCGATGTACCGCTTTACCGAGATCAAGGTTTTCAAAATCGGCATAGGTTTTATGGCGGCAGGCCTAGCCGGTCTTCTTGCCTGCGCTATGCCCGCTTGGGATCCTCCCGGAAGGGCGCTGTTCCCCGTTGTTGTTTTTATGGTGATATTCAGCGTCGGGGAGCATGTGATTATGCCCGTGCGTACCACTATTTCCCTGAATCTGGCGGCGGAAGGGAAGGGGGGCGCGATCCTGGGAATTACTGGGGCCCTGGGGCATATCGGGAATATCGCGGGCTTTGTGGCGGTTACCGCTTTTTTCGCCGTCAGCGCCCGGCTGGGCTTTACCCGCTTCGATATTTTTCCCTTCCAAATTGTTTTTGCCGTTTCCCTGACTTTGATGCTGGGGGCCCTGGTTACCGTTGCCGCGCTGCGGGAATCGGAGATCAAGGTAAAGCGGCAGCGTTTCTACTTTGCCCGGAAATTTACCAAATATTATATGCTGGAGGTGTTTTACGGCGCCCGCAAACAGATTTTTATTTCATAAAGCGGGTTTAATACCCCGCCCCTTGGGGCGTGAACCTGGGGGTGCGGGGGATTTGTTCCCCCGCATACGCAAATATTTCAAGGAGAAATCTTCAATACCCCGCTG
>JAISLX010000027.1 GCA_031277045.1 Treponema sp. | reverse complement strand
CGTTCCGGTTTACAGGCGGGACAGAGCGTCCGGGTGTATTACCGCGTCAGTAAAAGACCGTATACCGAATGGAATGTAGAAGCCATTGAACGGCTGTAGGGCGGCATGAAAGTCATCTATAAAATAACCTACCCCAACGGGAAAATTTACGTGGGGAAAGATTCAACGGGCGACAATCTCCGGTACTTCGGCAGCCCCAACCGGGAATATCTTGAAAAAGATTTTCCCCCGGAACAGCAGATGGATATAACGGTACGAAAAGAAATACTCTTTTCTGCCGGACAAATATCCGAGTCCGAACTGCTCAAAAAAGAAGCCGAATTCATCGTCCAATACGGCGCCAACAATCCGGAAAAAGGATACAACCTTTCGCCGGAATTTACCCCGGAATAACGCCGGGGACAACAGGGGAACCGGGGACAAGCGGGTCCGAAAGGGCCGCGGTAAAGCGCAGGCTTATAACGCCGTCTTCCAGGCTGACAATTTTCGCCAAAACTTCCCGGCCGGATATACGCATCCTGAGTTCGTCAAACACGGCAAGGGTGTTCATTCCGGCTCCGGGCAGCAGCCTTCCCTCCTTCGCGGAAAGATGGGTCAGCAGCGCATTAAAACCATCGGTTTCAATGTGTTTGTCCCGTATGGGGAAGCACAGAACCGGCAGCGGGGGATCCAGCGGCCTTATCTGAGCGGCGTCGCTGTCCAGGACAATATTAAACGGCTCGCCGATGGCGTCTATCTGCAGGATCATGATGGGTATGGAAACGCCCTTGGGGTTCACCTGTGTTTTTTGTACGATGTGGACAGGGGAACGAAGCGCGTTATACGTGTATTCGGACAGCATCACCTGTCCGCCGGTAGTATAGCTTTCTATCCGGCTGCTCAGGTTTACGTTGCTGCCGATAACGTTGTACTTCATCACCCGGTCGGAACCGATATTCCCCACAATCGCGTCCCCGGTATTTATGGCGATTCCCATCTCAATTTCCGGAAAACCGTTTCCCGCGGCCCAGATGTTAACATCCTTCATGGCGGACTGCATTTTCAGCGCGCAGGCGGCCGCTTTGTCCGCGTGGTATTCATCTTCCAGGGGAGCCCCGAAAATGCAGAGAATAGAATCGCCCAGAAATTCAATAATAGTGCCGCTGAAGGCGTGGATAATTTCCACCATCACGCTGAAGTAATGGTTAAGCAGCATTACAACTTTTTCACTTTCACAGCGTTCCGCCAGCGGGGTAAAACCCCGTATATCGCTGGTCATAATGGTGATGTAGCGTTTTTCCCCCCACAGGGAAGGGCCGCCGGGAGATTCCAGAAGCTGCTTGATTACTTTGTCCGGCAGGTAGCGGCCAAAAGTGTCGTGAAGTTTAATAAGGCGGCTGGACTTTTCTTCCACCATTTGCTGCAAATTTTCATTCAGGGTTTTTAGTTCTGTTGTTAAACGCTGGTTCAGCCGGTCCTTGGTCTGCCTGGTCCGCTCAAAGACCACGGTAATTGACAGCACCAGCACGTAAACGGTTACCATCCTGATTGACACGTCGAAAGGATAACTGAACCTTGAAACCGAAGGTATAAAAACCTGAACGGCGGTAACGGCAAGCTGAACGCAGGAAAGGCCGATCCCCGTCTTCATGCCCAGCAAAAGAATAGTCAGCAGGGGGTAAATGTAAATAAAGAGAAAGCCCGCCCCCTGGGCGTCGCCGTTCCAGATCAGCAAAGAACAGAACAGTCCGTAGGAAACGATGGTAAAGACCGCCGCGACAGTCTGGACCCGGACAATCCGGGCAAGGATAAAACCCGAGGCGGCTACCGCGATCATGACGGCGCAGACAGTGGCGTCAAAGTAGGAACCTTTTGAGATATTCTGCGCGACAAACGCCGCCAGAATAACGGCCCCAAAAATAAAAATAAAATTCATCAAAACATAACGGATTTTATTATCCGTTATGGAAGATTCAACCCCGCCGGATTCGAATTTCTTTCCGGAGGTAAAAATATTTACCAGCAAGCGCCTTTCATTCATACAGCGTATTAATTAGTATAAAACCTGTTTACCCCGCTGCCAAGTGCGGCGGCGGAATTTGTATGCCGTATATTCCGGTACAAGTTTTATGGGAAAAAACGCGGGATATTACGCGGGCCGCCGGGCTTTGAAAGCGGGCGTGGAGCCGGGGCCGCGGGGTTTTACACGGACGCGGGTTCCCAGCGTTTCAGGGACTCCCTCATAAAGGCGGGAATATCCATGCCGTAGGCCGCCTTTAGGGCGGGGGATTGCATCACGTCCCCGGAGGTTCCCGCCGCCGTTACCTCTCCCCTGTCCAGGAGAATCACGCGGCCGGCAAAGCCGCGGACCAGGTTAAGATCGTGAAGCACCGCGATAACAATGCCGCCTGATTCCCCCGCCCATTCCCTCAGATAACTCAGCAATTCTACCTGGTATTTCAAATCCAGGTGGTTGGTAGGCTCGTCCAGCAGAATAATCGCCGGATTCTGGATCAAAGTCCGGGCCAGAAAAACACGCTGAAGCTGCCCCCCGGAAAGCGCGGTGATCGGCGTTTCCGCAAAGGCATCCAGTTCAAGCCGCCCAAGGATCCGGCCGATGATTTCGCGGTCTTCTTTTTCAAGCCTGGGCAAAAAACCCTTGCCGTAGGCGTAGCGGCCCAGGGCGGCCGTTTCGTAGACAGTATAGGGAAAGTAAAACCGCGAACTTTGTCCCAGCAGGGCGATTTTCCGCGCCAGTTCCCGGCGTTTCATCGCGCGTATATCCCTGCCTTCCACCGTAACGCTGCCCCGGCAGGGTATAAGCCGGGCTATGGCGCGCAGCAGGGTGCTTTTGCCCGATCCGTTGGGCCCCGCGGCGCAGAGAAAATCCCCGGCCCCGGCTTCCAGCGCAATGTTCTTGATCACGTCCGGCCCGTTGTACGCGGCGTAGAGACCTTCAACCTTGATGGTGGTGTTTCTCACCGCCGGCCCCGCGCGAAGTAGACCCAGGCAAAGAAGGGCGCCCCGATAAGGGCGGTAACCGCCCCCACGGGCAGTTCCGCCGGGGAAATGACAAGCCGGGCCGCCAGATCCGCCGCTATCATCAGGCAGCCCCCGGCGCAGAACGACATGGGCAGCAAAAAACGGTGGTTCGGCCCGATCATGCGGCGGCCAAGATGGGGCGCGATAAGGTCCACAAAGCCGATGGCCCCGCACAGGGCCACCGCCGCGCCTGTGAGCAGACTGCCAAGAAGGAAGATCCGGCTCCTGACGCCCCGAATTTCCAGACCCAGGGCCTGGGCTTCTTCTTCCCCAAAACTCAGCAGGTCCAGTTCCCGGCTGCAACGGAACAGGCCAAGGCTCCCCACAACAAGAAAGGGCAGCATCATGATGACGTAAGGCCAGCCCCTAAGGGCGAAACTTCCCATCTGCCACACGATGAGCGTTTTCAGCTCTTCCCGGAACAGGGCCATAAGGGTGGTAAGCAGGGCGTTTACAAAGAGGGAAACCACCATGCCGAAAAGTATGATGGTATTGTTCGACAGGCCGGGATCCAGCCGGGCGGAAAAGGCGATGACAAAAAAAACCGTAAGGAGCCCGGCGGCAAAACCCGTAACCGGCAGCGTAAAAGCCCCCAGCAGGGGCAGGGAAAAACCACAGAGGATCACCAGGGCCGCCCCCAGAGAAGCCCCGGAGGACACGCCGATGATGTAGGGGGAGGCAAGCTGATTTTTCAACACGGATTGAAACACGGCCCCGCTCAGGGCAAGGGCGCCGCCGGCCATAAAGGCCAGCAGCACCCTGGGCAGCCTGAGCTGGCGGACAATGGAAACGTCCCGTGCGCTTATCCCTTCGGTACGGCCCGCGATGATCCGGACGGTATCCGTGAAGCGGATAAAGGTACTGCCCAGGGAAGTCCCCGCGCAGATACAGGCCGCGGAGACAAGGGCCGCCAGAACGAGCCTGTGGAAACGGGAACCGGAAGTTTGCCGCGCCTTGCGCATGGAATCCCCCACCAGCCGGCCTTGGCCGCTGTTACGCTTTCGCGCCCAAGCGCCGCGGCAGGCCGCTATTCGCCAAGGGACGTGTACTCCCTGGGGTAAACCGCCCGCGCCATCTGCCGCAGGGCCAGCGTAATGTGCTGGGAAGGCCGGGATGACGAATTGGCGTCAATAAGGTAAACCTGCCCCTCCCGAACCGCCGTAACGGCGGCGAAACTTGCGCGGGCCTTAATTTCCCCCACGGGGTCGGCGGTATAATTCACGTTTGTCAAAATTACGTCCGGGTTCCGCTCCAGAATCGCCTCCGCGCTGGGGGCAATCCATCCGGTTACGTCGGAAAACACGTTCCGCGCCCCGATAATTTCGATCATCTCGTTCATAAACGTCCCCCGGCCCATGGAATACAAATCCGGCGCCGGGGATATTTCCAGGTACACAGTTTTTCTGCGGAACGCCGGATCCGCGGTAAAGCGGCGCGCAATATCCTCCACCTCCTGAATCTCCCGCTCCATAACGTTTACCAGCTCCTCGCCCCGGTCCGCGGCCCCCAGTTCCGCCGCGATTGCCCGGATATCCCGCTTAATTTCGGCGATGCCGGCGCTGGTGGGAATGTAGAAACAGCGGATGCCAAAATCCTCAAGAAGCTTGAACGGATTATCGGCGACACCGTAGGTGTTGACCTCCGTGCTGATAATAAGATCGGGTTCCAGACCTATGATAAACTCCGGATCCGGGTTGAAAAAATCCACCTCTTTGGTCCCCGGCGGCAGAAGGCTTATGGAGTACGGATCCGCCGCGATGATCCGGGAGCCCAGCCCCAGACCGGTGATGATCTCCGTGATGCTGGGGGACGCCGCGATAATCCGGCGGGCGCCGGCCGGGGCTTCGGCAGCCTGAGTTTTGGCCGGCCCTGATGGTTCCGCCGCTTTCCCCGCGGAACGGCCTGAAAGGACAAGCAGCGCGGAAAGAATTAAAACCGCCGCCTGAAGCCGTTTTTTGAAATTCGCTGTAATGTTCATAGTGGGTAGGTATTATCGTGCCGGGCATAGGTTTTGTCTATAGAGACTGTTCCAAAACTTTAGTTTTTGGAACAGCTTCTATAGATTTAGTCCTGAATTTCTATCACGAAAAAGCAGGCCCTGCCGTTCTTGCCCCTGTCCCAATCAGAGGCTAAACTACAAGTGCTTGCCGCAAACCCAGCCGGGTTTTGGAACAAGCTCAAAAGTCTGACCCGCAAGGGCGGAAAATTACAGGAGGCTCTATGGACTTTGTACGGCTCATGAAAACCAAGGCCAAATCGATGCAGAAAAAGCTGGTGCTGCCCGAGGGGACCGACGCCCGGACTGTCAAAGCGGCCAGGATAATCGTTGACGAGGAACTTGCCGCCTCGGTAACCCTTATCGGAAAACAGTCGGAGATCGACACGATTGCCGCCGAAGAAGGCGTGGATTTGACGGGGATTGAAGTGGTAAACCCTGAACTTTCCCCCGTTCTGGATCAGTACGCCCACTCTTATTACGACCTGGTCCACGCCAGGGAGGAGGCAAAAAAAGCGAAAGGCGGGGCGGTGCCTGAACCCATCACGCTGGAAAAGGCCGGGGCCGACATAATCGACCCCCTGCGCTGGGGGGCCATGATGGTCCGCCTGGCGCACGCGGACGCCTGCGTAGCCGGGGCGGAAAACACCACAGGCGACGTGCTGCGGGCCGGGCTTACCATTATCGGGACCGTCTCGGGCCTTAAAACCGCCTCGTCCTGCTTTGTGATGACCGGCCTGGACCCGGCCTGGGGCTGCGGAGGATCGCTTATCTTCAGCGACTGCGCGGTAGTACCGGATCCCACGGCGGAACAGCTTGCCGACATCGCCCAGAGCGCCGCCCTGTCCTGCCGGGAATTCCTGGGGCAGGAACCCGTAGTTGCCCTGCTCTCGTTTTCCACCAAAGGTTCCGCAAAGCACGACAACGTGGCCAAAGTACAAAAAGCCGCCGGCATCCTTAAAGAACGCAAGGTCGATTTTGTCTTTGACGGCGAACTCCAGGCCGACGCCGCTCTGGTTCCCCAGGTAACCGACAAAAAAGCCCCCGGCAGCCCCGTCAGGGGAAAGGTAAACACCCTGGTTTTCCCCGATCTGGGCGCGGGGAACATCGGCTACAAACTGGTGCAGCGCCTGGGCCGGGCGGAAGCCTACGGCCCCTTCCTCCAGGGTTTCGCCAAACCCACAAGCGATCTTTCACGGGGCGCCTCGGTGGACGACATCGTTACCACCGCCGCGGTAACCCTGTCCAGGGCCAGGTAAAGCGTCCGCGGATGCCGCGGACGGACGCCGCGCGCGGCAAGGCGTCCGTGAAGAATTTTTAACCACAGAGATCACGGAGAAAGAGGAAAACATACCTGTTTTCGGCTCCTCCTCCGTGTTCTCTAGCAGCCTGTCGCACTTGCGGATTTGGGCGCATCAGACCCTCCGGGTCTGACCGGGCTATCCGTTTCAATTCCTCAGCCATTTAAAGGAATGTAAAAAATTTTTCAAAAAAACAAGTTTTTTTCCGTTTTTGGCGATATAGTAGTAGGAGGAGTGTATGAAAATGGTCCGTGTTATTGAACGCCCTTCCTGGGGCTTATTGGCCCTTTACCGGGCGCTGATGGCGGTATTCCTGCTGTTGATCCTTTCCCTGCTGGCGGGGACCCTCTATGCCCTGATTTTCCGGGAAGCCCCGGTCAGGGAGTCCCTCTCCGGCCTTACCGGGGCGAGGGCGGAGATCCCGGCAGGGGTCTTTACCGGCATAGGCCGGATCCGGACCGCCACCGCAGGATCCCGCCCCGCCGCGGTGATCCTCTCCGTGGCCTTTCCCTATGCTCCCGAGGACCGCCCCTTTTCTGAAGAACTGGCCGCCCGAACCGGCAACTTCAGGAACCTCACCGTAAACTACTTCGCCGCCCTCTCCACGGCGGAGCTTGCCCGTAAGAACGAGGGGGAAATAAAGCGGGAGTTACTGGAACAATACAACGGGATCCTCCGGCTGGGTTCCATCGAGGAACTCTACTTCAACGACTATATCGTGATCGAATAGGACCCGGCCGGGAAACCGCCCCGAGGCCGTAGCCGGTGGCATACGGACTTCCAGTCGGCAGACGCCTGGGCTTAGCGCTTTCTATTGCGGTGAGAATTGACCAGGCGGGAGAAATCATTGATGTTTTTGATCCTGATCCGGTCGTTGAAGATTTCCAGCCGTTGCTGGGAGGCAAAATGGTATAAAACATCCCGGGTCTGGGGCGTATTCATGCCGGCCCAATGGGCAATGTCGGCGATGGTGGCGATGAACTCCCGGCTCTGGGCATCTTTACTGACATTGGGCTGGGTTTCGTCCAGCATGAGGAATACATCGGCAATCCTGGCCTGATCATCCGCCAGGGTGAGGGTCATAAAGCGCCGTTTTGACTCGTAGATCCGTTTGGCGAAGAGTTTGAGCAGCATCAGGGCTATCTGGGGATTTCCGGACATGAGAATCTCAAAGTTTTTATGGTTGAATTCCAGGACCTTGACCTCCTCCAGGGCAATGGCCGTGGCGGATCGGGGAAAATCCTCCAGGATCGCCATCTCGCCGAATATTTCCGAGGGGTACAGGATATCAATGGTTTTTTCGATGTCCCCGATGAGCTTGAGCAATTCCACCCGGCCCGATTGGATAAGGTAGAAGGTCTTTCCGGCTTCAAATTCGGCAAAGATAAGATCCCCCCTCCTGAAGGTCCGGGCAAAACGGCTAAATCCGGCTAAATCATCCGGTGTCATGGGATGCCCCCCAACTCCTTGAGGGCCTGTCGGACCTTCAAGCGGAGTTCTGGCGGATTTGGGCTGGCTCCGGGATAATTCGGCAAGCCGCAGGTATTCGGCCGCCCGGGCCGCATAGTTCCCCGAAGGGTAAGCGTCCAGGTAGCGCTCAAATACGTATTTGGCCCGGTCAAAATACTCATTCTTTAAGTAATAGGTCCCCAGGCCGAAAAGCCCCAACTCGGGATTCTGGGGCTCCTTGGTCGCCATCACTCTGGAAATCTGATGGTGGATCCGTCTGAGCTGATTGGAAAGTACCCGGAGCATCTTCATGGTAATCCGGGTATTTGCCATGACCAGGGCTTCAAATTCGGGAACCGTAAAGGCCATGAGGGTCGCATCCTGCAGGGTGATGGCGTTCTCTTCCCGGGGATAGCGGCCCAGGGCCGATTTTACTCCGAAAAATTCCCCCATTTGGACCAAATCCTGGATAGGCTCATCGGTTTCAATATCCTGATAGGAGAGGTTTACCGTTCCCGATTTGAGGAGCAAGACCTTGTCCGCTTCGTCTCCCTGAACGTAGATAAGTGAACCCATTCCATAGTGTAACACCTTAGGCATCGCCGCTCACCTCCGGCTCAAAGGGAAGGAAA
>JAISLX010000021.1 GCA_031277045.1 Treponema sp. | reverse complement strand
CTTCCCGGTCTTAACACGGGCAATGTACTTGCCCCCATGCTCCAGATAGTTCGGGTAGAGCTAGGCGCGGATAACGTGCAGCACGTTCCGCAGTTGTTCAAGTTCAGCCATAACATCTCTTTATTTATGGTGAATCCGCCCGCGCGGGGTGTCCCGGCAAGGCGCGTTTGCCAAGGTATATAAAATAGGCCGCCAATACGCCGGTTCAGCGCCCTCTTTGGGGAGGGGGTCGAAGCGGAATTTGGCGGCTCTTTCTGCCGGAGAAAAAGTGAAAAAAAGGTGAAATTAAGCTGTCAGGGGGTTGACAAAGATTGGAAAAGGCCCAAAATTGCTTGCTTGCTTGCTTGCTTGCTTGCTTGCTTGCTTGCTTGCTTGCTTGCTTGCTTGCTTGCTTGCTTGCTTGGCGCGAAGTCCGCGCCCGGGGCCGGTATGCTGCTCACAGTATGGTTACACTACCCAAAAGCGAAAAATAACACAAGAGGGGCTTTTCCTAAAACCAGGGCATCGGCGTTTGCTTTTTGGCCGTTAAAATTTCCTTAGGTTCACAGGAATTTTCAAGAAAGACTAACCACTAAGGCGAAGAAGGCGCACAAAGGATGCATGAAGCAGCGCTTTATTCGCAAAGTCTGGTTTAATACCCCGCAGCTTGCTACGCGGAGGCTCATTCCTTTGGGGCGCTTGAACCGAAGGTTCGTTTGTGGTTAAAAATTCGAACTTGTCCAAAACCAGCCGGATTTTGGAAAAACTCCAGTATATCATTTTTCGAATTTGGTGTATTATTCCGGCGGAGGGCACATGAAAATCTCACGAAAAACCTTTGGAATCCTTCCGGACGGCGGGAAGGCGCGTCTTTACACCCTGAGCGCGGGGGATCTGACCTTTTCTATTACCGATCTGGGGGCCGCGTGGACTTCCCTTATCGTTCCTTCGCGGCTGGGCCGGAAAGAGGACGTGCTGCTGGGGGCTTCCTCCTTTTCAGGCTACGCGTCAGGTCAAAGCGCCCTGGGTATCACGGTGGGCCGTTTCGCCAACCGGATAGGCGGCGCGGCCTTTACGCTGGACGGTAAAACGTACCGGCTGGATAAGAACGACGGGTCCCATTCCCTCCACGGGGGTCTGCGGGGCTACGACAAGGTCCTGTGGAAATCGGAGGCGTACAAGGACAAAGACGGGGTTTTCGTGCGGTTCAAGCTGAAAAGCCCCGCCGGGGATTCCGGTTATCCGGGCAGCCTTAAAGCGGTGGTAACCTACGGCCTTACCGAATCCAACGAGGTTATCGCCTGTTACCAGGCCGCGGCCGGCGAGCGGACTCCGGTGAACCTGACAAACCACGCTTACTTTAACCTTGCCGGGGAGGGGAAGGGTAATATCCTGGCCCACGAACTTACCCTTTACTCGTCTTCTCTCCTTGAGGTGGACGAGGGGCTTATCCCCACCGGAAAAATCCTTTCCGTGGAAGGCACGCCCTACGATTTCCGTTCCCCCAAGCCCATCGGCAGGGACCTGGAAGCGGCGGTCCGGGCCGGCGCCCCCGGCGGCTACGACCATTGCTATGTGGTGGACGGGGAAAACGGCGAACTGCGGCCATGCGCGGAGGTCTTCGAGGGAACCAGCGGCAGGACCATGAAGGTCCTCTGTACCCAGCCGGGGGTCCAGTTTTACACGGGCAACTTCCTGAACGCGACGCCGGGAAAGGGCGGCGCGTTCTACAACCGCCACGACGGTTTCTGCCTGGAAACCCAGCATTTTCCCGATTCCCCCAACAGGCCGGAATTTCCGGATTCCGTTTTCGGCCCCGGCAGAAAGTACCGCGAAAAGGCGGTCTTTGCCTTTAGCTGGTAGCTGGCGTCCGGTTTTCCCGGCAGCGGTTGTTGTCGAGCCTTTGGTTCGCCAGAAACTGAAGTTTCTGAACAATTCTATTAAAACGGGGTATATACGCGGGTTCGTGTCTTGAAAAAGCTTTAGAAGATGTATAGACTATGGGTATCTTTGCCCGGATCGGCTAAACGAAAGAGGAAATCATGGAAATTCAGGTACAGGAGCTTATTGATAAAATAAAGCGGGAGGGTATCGAGTCCGCCTCCGAGGAGGCCGCCCGCCTAAAAAATCAGGCGGAGGCGGAAGCCCGGCGAATTGTGGAGGCCGCCCGGAAAGAGGCGGAAACCATCGCGGCCGCCGCCAGGGTCGATGCCGAACGGGCGGAAAAGGCGGGGATAGCCGCCGTGGCCCAGGCTTCCCGGAACCTTATCCTAGCCTTCAAAGGGGAAATTCAGGCGGTTCTGGACCAAATTATCGCGCGGGAGACCGCCGCGGCCTACAACGTGGACGTTATTAAGGCCGCTTTGCCGGAAATTCTTAAAAACTGGGCTGCCAAGGGCAGCGATTCCCTGGACATTCTGCTGCCGGAGGCCCAGATCGGAGCCCTGGAGGGCTTTTTTCGGGAAGAACTTGCCGTAGAACTCAAAAAAGGGGCGGAGCTTAAATCCGACAGAAACCTGGGAGCCGGGTTCCGTATCGCCAACCGGGACGGTTCCGCCTATTACGACTTCTCCGCCGCCGCGGTGGCGGACCTGCTTTCCGCCTATCTTAATCCCCGGCTGGCGGAAATCATAAAAACCCAGACGAAGGACATGTAAACGGTGGGCGCTTATTATTACCTTGTCGCCCAGCTTCCCGTCCTTGTGTACGGTCAGGAACCGCCCATGAGTTCCGGCCGTTTCCGGGACCTGGCGCGGACCCAGTTGAGCGCGGAGGATGCCGCCCTGTTGGCCTTTCTCGCTTTCGATCCTGAGTCTTCCGGCTGGTCCTATGCCCCCGAAACTCCTTCGGGTTCCGGTTTTATCGACAACTGGCGGGAATGGGAGCGGGCTCTGCGTCTGAATCTGGCCCGGCTCCGCGCTTCCAGGCTCAAATGGGACGGGGGAGCGCCTGTGGACCCGCCGGCGGTCCCGGCGGACGCGGCTGGCGCCGCCCAGCGGGCTCTGGCCGCCGCGGAAAACCCGCTGGAGGCGGAGATTCTGCTGGACAGGGACCGGTGGAACGCCATCGAGCGGTTTCAGGGAATACCTGTTTTTAGCCGGGACGCCGTTTACGCCTACCTTCTTAAACTTCTTATCCTGGAACGCCGCGCCCTTTTTAAGACGGAAGCAGGTTTTGCGGAGTATAAATCGTTATACGCTTCAATTTTGGAACGCGCCCGGCCGGGCGCAGGAGAATCTACATGATTGGAACAAAAGGCAGTGTGGTAGCCGTCAACGGTAACATGGTCAGTGTTCGTTTTGACGGTGAGGTGTCCATGAACGAGGTGGGCTACGTTAAGGTTGGAGATAAACGGCTTAAAAGCGAGGTTATCCGTATCCGGGGGGATATTTCCCAGCTCCAGGTTTTTGAGATTACCAGGGGCATTTCCATTGGGGACGAGGTGGAATACACCGGGGACATGCTGGCTGTGGAGGTAGGTCCCGGTCTTCTGGGCCAGGTCTACGACGGTCTCCAGAACCCCCTGCACCGGCTGGCGGAGACGGCGGGCTACTTTCTGGAACGGGGGGTATACCTTGACCCCCTGTCTTTGGAAAAAGCCTGGGACTTTACCCCCGCCGCAAAGGTTGGGGACAAGGTGGAGCGGGCGGATACCCTGGGAACCGTGCCTGAGGGGGCCTTTACCCACCGGATTATGGTGCCCTTCAATTTTTACGGGACCTACACGGTTTCGTCGATTAAGCCCGCTGGTTCGTACAAAGTCCGCGATACTATCGCGGAACTCAGTGATGAAAAGGGCAATACGGTCCCCGTCTCCATGAGTTTCCACTGGCCCGTCAAGCGGCCGGTTGATTGTTACGAGGAGCGGCTTAAGCCGGTGGAGCCTATGGTAACACGGCTCCGCCTTATCGACACCTTTTTCCCCGTGGCCCGGGGGGGGACTTACTGTATTCCCGGCCCCTTCGGCGCGGGGAAAACCGTGTTGCAGCAGGTTACCAGCCGCAACGCGGACGTGGATATCGTGATCCTGGCGGCCTGCGGCGAGCGGGCCGGGGAAGTGGTGGAAACCCTCAGGGAATTCCCCGAACTTACGGACCCCCGCACCGGCCGTTCCCTGATGGAACGGACCATTATCATCTGTAACACTTCCTCCATGCCTGTGGCGGCCCGGGAAGCTTCGGTCTACACGGCGGTAACCCTGGCGGAATACTACCGCCAGATGGGGCTTAACATCCTGCTGCTGGCGGATTCGACCAGCCGCTGGGCCCAGGCCATGCGGGAAATGTCGGGCCGGCTGGAGGAAATCCCCGGGGAGGAGGCCTTCCCGGCCTACCTGGAATCCACCATCGCCAGCTTTTACGAACGGGCGGGGCTGGTGCGGCTCCGGGACGGTTCCCTGGGGTCGGTGACCATAGGCGGTACCGTCAGCCCCGCGGGGGGCAACTTCGAGGAGCCCGTTACCCAGGCGACCCTCAAGGTGGTGGGGGCCTTCCACGGCCTCTCCCGGGAGCGTTCCGACGCCCGCAAATACCCCGCCATCCATCCCCTGGACTCCTGGTCCAAATACAAGGGGATCATCGAAGGGGCCAAGGTTGAATACGCCCACAGCTTCATGGCCCGGGGCAGCGAGGTGGAACAAATGATGAAGGTGGTGGGCGAAGAAGGAACCAGCCTGGATGACTATGTGATCTACCTGAAAGGGGATTTTCTGGATTCGGTATACTTTCAGCAAAATTCCTTTGACGCGGTGGACGCCGCGGTAAGCCCGGAACGGCAAAAACACTGTTTCGCCATTATCCTTACCATCCTGGCGTCCCGGTTTTCCTTTACCGATAAAAACGAGGCTCGAAGCTGGTTTAACCGCCTGCGGCAGCGCTTCCTGGATTATAACGGTTCGGAATGGCAGAGCGAACGGTTTTTTACCCTCCAGAAAGAAATTGAATCCACCACGGCCGAACGGGCCCAGGGCTTGGAAAAGACGTGGTAAGCCCCGGGCGGTATTGCGCCGGAGTTCCCGGGAAGTCCCGGGTAATGAAATGAGGTAGGCGAATCATGAAGAAGGTATATAGCAAAATTGAATCCATCACCGGCAGCGTTATCACGGTGCGGGCCGGGGATATCCGCTACGGCGACCTCGCGGAGGTGGACACCGTGTTCGGGACCTCCCTGGCGGAGGTTAACCGCCTGGAAGGGGACCTGGTGTCCCTCCAGGTCTTTGCCGGCGGCCGGGGCATCTCCACCGGAGATACGGTACGGTTCCTGGGTCATTCTATGGAAATATCCTTTTCGGAAAACCTCATGGGCCGGGTGTTTTCCGGTTCCGGGTCTCCCCGGGACAAGGGCCCGGCGCTGCATGAAAACCGTATCCCCATCGGGGGCCCCTCGGTGAACCCCGCCCAGCGCATCATCCCCCGCAAGATGATCCGCACCGGCATCCCCATGATCGATTTGTTTAATACCCTGGTGGTTTCCCAGAAGCTGCCCATCTTTTCGGTTTCCGGGGAGCCCTACAACGACCTTTTGGCCCGGATAGCCATGCAGGCCGAGGTTGACGTGATTGTCCTGGGCGGGATGGGGCTAAAATACGACGATTACCTCTATTTTAAGGACACCCTGGAAGAAGGGGGCGCCCTTTCCCGGACGGTGATGTTTGTCCATACCGCCAGCGATCCCACGGTGGAGTGCCTCATGATCCCCGATATGTCCCTGGCCGTGGCGGAACAGTTCGCCCTCCAGGGTAAGGACGTGCTGGTGCTCCTGACGGATATGACCAACTTCGCCGACGCCATGAAGGAAATATCGATTATCCAGGAGCAGGTCCCCTCCAACCGGGGCTACCCCGGGGACCTTTACAGCCAGCTCGCCAGCCGCTATGAAAAGGCCGTGGACTTTGATACCGCCGGTTCCATCACCATTCTGGGGGTCACCACCATGCCCGGCGACGACGTGACCCACCCGGTACCGGACAATACGGGGTACATCACCGAAGGCCAATATTACCTTAAAAACGGCCGGATCGAACCCTTCGGTTCCCTTTCCCGGCTAAAACAGCAGGTAAACGGCAAGACCCGGGCGGATCACCGGGCTTTGATGGACGGTATGATCAAACTCTACTCCGCCTTCAAGGACACCCTGGAAAAAAAGGCCATGGGTTTTATCATGACCGCCTGGGATGACAAGCTCCTGAAATACGGGGATATGTTTGAAAAGCAGATGATGGACCTTTCGGTGAATATCCCCCTGG
>JAISLX010000069.1 GCA_031277045.1 Treponema sp. | reverse complement strand
AGTTCCCGCGCTTCGGCATAAACTTCCGGGTGGTTTTCTTTCAGGGCCAGGGTGTAGCCCCCGTGTTTTGCTACGATATCCGCCGCTATCGCCTTCTGGCAGCCCATAGCGTCAATCGTGACGATACAGCCGGAAATGTCCAGCGCTCCCAACAGGGCGGGTATCGCGGTGATTTCGTTCGATTTCTCCTCAGTCTGTACCTGTCCCAGCACCAGCCCCATCTCGTCCGCCCAGGCGCTCACGATGTGGATAGCCTTCCGCTCGCCGCTTTCGCTTCCCCGCACCGTCTTCCCGTCTATGGCGATAACCGAACCGGCGCCCGCCCGTTCCCGGAAATACCCCCGGGTCCAGGAGAGAAAACACGCCTCGAACTTCCGGTGGTCTATCCTGCCCAATACCCGCAGGATGGTATCCGCGCTGGGTATCCCGTTGGGCAGGCCCAGATACTTTTTGAGCCATCCCTGGTGGGTTTCCCCGAAAAAAACCATATCTTCGACGCTTTCTACCCCGCATACCATGGCGATAATGCAGAGCAGCAGGATATCCACGAGATTATGTTTTTTACACCGGTCGATCCGGGGGTCCGGAATCAGGGCGAGTTCGGTCCGTATGTCCATGTTTCCCCTCCTGCCCTTCCATGTCGGCTCTTTCCTGCTTTTCTTGAGGGGGTTTATAATGCGGTTGCCCTGACCGCGTTCCTGGTACCATCATCAGAAGACCCCTCAAGGCGATGTTTTTGCGGCGGTTCGGTCAGCGTACTTGTAAGCCAGTCTTTGGCTGGCAGAGAACCAACCAGGTTATCGAACAGGTTCATTAACCGCCCGCGTTAAAACGCGGCATGCCAGGGGCCGCCGCGTCTAAACCCCTGTCCCGCGGAGTCCTACAACGAAACTTCTTCGGCGTGCTGGGTCCAGTACAGTTGGTAGTACAGGCCCTTTTTGTCTATTAACTCGTCATGGGTTCCTGTTTCGGTAATTTCGCCGTCCTTGATGTACATGATTCGGGAACAGTCGCGGATAGTGGAAAGCCGGTGAGCGATGATAAACGAGGTCCGGCCTTTCATCAGCGTGCGGATTCCCTCCTGGACCAACTGTTCGGTTCCGGTGTCGATGCTGCTGGTGGCCTCGTCCAGGATAAGAATCCGGGGATCGGAGATAAGGGTCCGGCAAAAGGCGAGAAGCTGGCGTTCACCCTGGGATATGCCGCCGCCCCGCTCGGTAATGGGGGTGTCGTAGCCCTGGGGCAGTTTTTCAATAAAGTTGTCGGCGCCGATAAGTTTGGCGGCCCGTCGTATGTCCTCGTCGCCGGCGTCCAGTCTGCCGTAGCGGATATTATCGGCAATAGTGCCGGTAAACAGGTAGCTGTCCTGAAGCATGATCCCCATTTGGCTGCGCAGCGATTTAAGCGTTACCTGCATGATATTCTGCCCGTCAACGCAGACCTCGCCTTCTTCCACGTTGTAAAACCGGGACAGCAGGTTGACGATGGTGGTTTTCCCCGCTCCGGTGGGACCTACAATAGCGATACTTTCCCCCGGACGGCTTTCAAAACTAACGTTGTTCAGTACCCTGTGAACGCCATCGTAACTAAAGCTGACGTTTTTGAATTCCACATGGCCCCGGACAAAGGGAAATTCCACCGCCCCTTCGGCGTCCTTGATTTTTACCGGCTCGGCGATGGTGTCGAATATCCGGTCCAGGTAGGACATGGCGGTAATAAAGGTGTTGTAGATATTCGCCAGGTTGATAATGGGCTGCCAGAAACGCCAGACATAGTTTCCCATAGCCAGAAGCATGCCAAAGCTGACCATAGGGTGCATGTGGTACACCCCCACGATATATACAAACGAAAACACGATCTGGCTTATCGTTTCCGTGGAAAACCATGTGGTGTTGGAAATGTACTGGGCCCGCATCCATTCCTTGTTGCGTTCCTCGGTAAGGGCGTTCAAAATTCCGCTGTTGCGTTTCTGCCGGTCAAAAGCCTGGGTTACCTTTACCCCGTCAATGGCCTCCTGAATATACGCGTTAAGGTTGGAGTTTTTGTTGGAAACCCGCTGCCAGGCCCGGCGCTGGGCCGGTTTGATGGTCCAGATAAACGCCGCAAGTACCGGCAGGCCCAGGATGGTTACGCTTGCCAGCTGGGGGCTTACCCGGAACATAAAGAAGATAATAAACACAATATTTAATACTTCGATGACAAAGTTGATGATCCCGTTGGAAAGGGCGTCGGAAACGCTGTTTACGTAGGGCACCACCCGGACAAATATCTTCCCGTGGGGCCGGCTGTCGTAAAAGGCGAAAGACAATTTTTGCAGATGGGTAAACAGGTCATGGCGGATGTCGTGGACAATAACCGCCCCCGCCCTGGCTACAAGGACGTTTCTAACCGCCCCCAGCGCTATGGCTATGACAATGCTAATGCCAAGGTACAGGGCCATCGTAAAGAGAAGGCCGATGTCTTTGCCGGGAATCGCCTCGTCCATGGCCCGCTGCATAAACAGGGGCCCCATCAGGCTTGCCAGGTTCGCCAGGATCGACAGGATCAGGGCCAGCCCCAGGCCAATCTTGGTTTTGGCCAGGTAACGAAGGCAGCGGCTGATATTAAAAAGGCTGACTTTTTCGTCCAGATACTCGTCAACATCGTAACGGTTGCGTTTGGTGGCGGTTTGCTGTTCCCGCATCTTTTTGGCCATTAGTTTGTCCCCCCGCTGGAAAAAGCCGTTGACGCCGTGTCCCCAACAGGTGCGTTGGGGTCCATGTTGTATTGCAGGCACCAGATGTGGTGATAAAAGCCCCGGTTGGCAAGGAGCTGCTCATGGGTACCCCGTTCCACAATCCTGCCCTTGTCCATAACCAGAATCTGACTTGCCCCCCGGAACGATGATATCCGCTGGGCAATAATGATTTTGGTACAGGGGAAATCCAGATTTCTGAGCTGGTTCTGGATGTACTGCTCGGTTTCGCTGTCCACCGCGGAGGTGGTATCGTCCAGCACCAGAATTGCCGGTTCTATCGCCAGGGCCCGGGCCAGCGCGATACGCTGCCGCTGGCCGCCGGAAAGCCCGACCCCCCGTTCCCCCACCAGGGTACCGTAGCCTTCCTCCATTTTGGCAATAAAACTGTGGGCGTCCGCCTGGGAGGCCCGCTTCATGATCACGCTGTCGTCAAGTTCCGGCCGGCCGTAGGCGATATTTGCTTTTACCGAATCGGAAAAGAGAAACACGTCCTGCATGGCAAAGCCGATATAGCGCCTAAGGGAGGACATGGTGTAGGTCTTAATATCCACCCCGTCCAGCAGCACCTGTCCGGTATCCGGCTCATAAAAATGGGCAAGAAGGTTGATTAGCGATGTCTTCCCCGAACCCGTGCTTCCCAGAATGCCGATAGTCTCTCCCGGCCCGGCCTTGAAGCTGATGTCCTGTAAAATGGCGTTCTCCTGGATGCTCAGGTTCACGTTCCGGAACTCAATGCCGCCCTTGGGGCGTCCGGGAAGCTCCACCGCGCCGGGCGCGTCCGAAAAGCCTTTGGGGGCTTCCACCACCTCCCGGATCATTGTGGCGGTGGCGTTATAGCGTTCGATGTCCGCCAGAATCACCGCCAGCATCCGCAGGGGGTTTGCCAGCGCCCAGCCCAGGGAGGAAAAGGCCAGGTACTGGCCCGCGGTCATGCGGCCGTAGATCAGGAAAAGCCCGCCCCCAATCAGGGTAACAACAATAAGAAGGTTGCTTAGCAGTTCCAGTATGGGCTGGTACCGGGCGGCGACCAGGGCGTTGCCGCAGCTTACATCCCGGAATTCGGCGTTGTGGACCTCGAATTTCCCAATTTCATAATCTTCCCGGGCGAAGGCCTTAACCACCCGGTTGCCGTCAATGTTTTCGGTTACCGCCGTCCCCAAATTGGTCAGTTTTTGGCGCAGAAGCACAAAGCGGGGCCGGATAATCGTAGTAAAACGGCGGCTTAGCAGCAGGATAAGGGGGGTAACCGCCGTAAGACAAAGGGCAAGTTCCCAGTTGACAAACAGCAGAAAGATGAAGGTAAAGGCAAAGACAATCACCGAATCCACAAAGGCAAACGAAACCCACGAGACCGTATGCCGCACCCGGTCAAGGTCCTGGGTTACCCTGGTCATCAGGTTCCCCGTGGGGAATTTGTGGAGAAACCGGTAATCCTGCTTTTGGATTGTTTCAAACATATCCCGGCGCAGTACCGTCATCGCGGTATTACTCATCGGTTCCAAAAACACATTGTGCATGATATAACGCAGGCTCAGCCGGACTATCTGGACCACAAACATGATAACCAGCAGGGGAATAAGGGGCTCCGCGTTCCCCGGGGTTATAACATCGTCGATTAGCTTTTGCGACAACATGGGGTTGACTATCGTCATCGCCGATGTGATGGCCGAAAGGGCAATCCCGGCCGCCAAACCGGCGCGGTTTCCTTTCAGATAATTCCAAAGCCACTTAATTTGGGACATAAAATACCTCTTGGCATATTTGGGCAAAACAGTGAGCTTTCCCTAAACCCGGAAGCTTTGGGAAAGCCCCATCCAAAATTAAAAATTTTGGCATAACGCTTATTAAAGCCATCTTCACATTTTTTTTACAAGCCCTGAACGGTGTTTTGACAAAGATACTTTTATTATAGTAATGCCGGATCTTTCAAAGTGCCCGGCTCCGGGGATTCACGGGGCGGCTATTTGGAATTCCCCAAATTTTGTTAAAATGAACAGGTCCAAAGAGGAGGCCCGATTATGAGAATTCAAAGCCGAAAAACAAGGTTCCCTGTCCGGTTTGCCCTTGCGGTTCTGCTGCTGGCGTCCGCGCTGACGGCGGTACACGGCCAAACCATGGGCCTGACGATCCTGGCTACCTCGGATGTGCACAACAATTATATGGACTACGACTACTTTACCGACATGCCCACGGACCAGACCGGCCTGGTACGGATTGCCACGGCGATTAAGGAGATCCGTTCCAGGGACCCCAATGTTCTTTTGTTTGATAACGGGGACCTGATCCAGGGGAATCCTGTCGGGGAATTTCTGGCGGCCGCCCCCCCAAAGGAAGGGGAGGCCGGCCCCATCATGGAACTCCTCAACGTCATGGGCTACGACGCCATGGTTCCGGGGAACCACGAATTCAACTTTGGCCTGCCGTACCTGGACGCCGTCATCCGGGGGGCCCGGTTCCCCGTCCTGGCCGCCAATGTGGTGGCCCACTTTACCGGGGCCCCCTACTACCGGCCCTACAGCATCCTGGTGCGGAATTTTACCGACCGGGACGGCAGCCTCCAGAGTCTGCGAATCGGTGTTCTGGGGGTCCTGACCCCCCAGATTGTTACCTGGGACGGGGCCCTGCTCAAGGACAAGGTCCGGACCCTGGACGGCTATGAGACCGCCCGGCGCTATGTCCCGGAGCTAAAGGCCGCCGGGGCGGACATCGTGGTGATTCTGGCCCATACAGGAATCCAGGACTACCCCCGCAAGGGCGGGGAGGAAAATTTCGGCCACTTCCTTACGGAGATTCCCGATGTTGACGTGGTGATAACCGGCCACGCCCACGAAAAATTCCCCGGCCGGGCCTTTGAAAAGATGCGGGGCGTGGACATCGCCAGGGGGACCATCAACGGGATTCCCGTGGTCATGCCCGGCAGTTTTGCCGATACCCTGGGCCA
>JAISLX010000002.1 GCA_031277045.1 Treponema sp. | reverse complement strand
TGTTGTGGCAGGTGTATCGAGAAGCCAAACAGCTCCGGCGAATGTTCCTGACGCCGGGGCGGATGAGTTAAAAGCTGTGGCGAATAGCGTAAAAGCTATGGCGGATGAATCAAAAGCCGCGGCGAATAGCGTAAAAGCCGCGGCGGATGAGTCAAAAGCCGTGGCGAATAGCGTAAAAGCCGCGGCGAATGGCGTAAAAGCCACGGCGGATGAGTCAAAAGCCGCGGCGAATGGCATAAAAGCTGTGGCGAATATAACAAAATCCGCTATGTATGGGGTATCTGTTACTAAAACTACGCTATATGTTGGGGGGGGGGGGGGGGTACTACATACTAAAAAACGAGGAACACATTTAGGCGCGGCGGTGGTCAAAAAACCTGTCATTGTCCCTCCTTGTTTTTAATCAGTCATTATACTAGCAGAGTTTGGGGGGCTTGTCAAGTTGTACCTGGCCGGGTTCAACGCCCGCTGGTACAGGCGCGGCACACCGTCAGGGGCTTCGTCCCAAAGCCTGTAGTATTTCGGCGGAGCGGGCGGCCGCAGCCTCGGCCTGGGCCGTCTTGCCGGCCTTGCGGTACACGTCGCCCAGGGCGCGCCAGTCCAGGGCCAGGCCCCAGGAATTTTCCGCCCGGCGGTCCAGGGCCAGGGCCGCTTCCAGGGCTTGTTCGGCTTCTTCGTAGTTCCCCGCCACCGAGCGGACGGACGCGATAACGTACCAGTCGTAGGCGGCCTGTTCCAGGTAGTTTCCTTTTTCGTGTATGTCCAGGGCTTTTCGCAGGGCCGCCTCCGCCTGGTTAAAACGGCGGGTTTCCTTTTCCGCCAGCCCGATAACGGTCCAGCCCAGAGCTATGGAAAGTTTGTCCTTTTTTATCAGGGGAATCTCGGCGTTTACCTTGTCCCGCGCGGCGGCGGCGGCGGCCTCCCGTTCTTCCGGCGCGGCGGTCAAAAGGCGTCCACGGGCGTTGTGAATCCGGGCGGCGGCGGCCAATTCACCATCCCCCGACGCTTCCGCCTCCGCCAGGGCCGCTGTCCACTCGCCCAGCGCCTCGTCC
The DNA here is from genome assembly GCA_031277045.1 of Treponema sp. Next base: position 3,084 of record JAISLX010000002.1, on the reverse strand, counting down.
GTCCTGCCCTGGTAAAAAAAGATGTTTCCCCGGGCCAGGGCGGTTCGGACCCGCAGCGAAACATCGTCCGACGTAACCGCCAGGATTCGGGAAAATTCCAGCAGGGCCAGGGCGCCCTCAAAGTCTCCCTGTTCCGCCTGCCGGTTGGCCAGATCTAGCTGCTGTTCGGCGCCGTTTCGCCGCGTGTGAATCTCCGCGGGCCGCCTGGGGGCCGATGAACAGGAAACCAGCGGCAGCGCGGCCGCCAAAAAAACGGCCAGAAGGAAAGCTGCCCGCGCAAAGCCCGGAGCCGCCCGGCCGGTAAGAGAACGATTCCAGAAACATCTCACATAATTCATACGCGCACCCCGGCAGCCTGCCGCCGCTAGAACTCTATATCCCGTATACTGGTTCCGGTGGGCTGATTTTCCACCCGGTTCCCCACCCCGTTTTTCAGGAGCGGATTGTTGAGAATGGCGGTCAGCGTGTCTTCCACGCCCCGGAGAACCCGCTGCGCTTCGTCAAGCATAACGGCGATCTGGGGTAACTGGGCCGGTACAAAAGCCGCGGTTTTTTCCACGCTTTTGACGGTTCCGGAAACCGATTCCAGCGTCGATACCAGGCTGGTATATACCGGCCCTTCCGGGTCCAGTATCCGGGCGACGGTTCCGCCGGGATCGCCCAATTCCCCGGAAACGGTCTGCAGGTTGGTCAGGATGGGCTGCACGTCCGCGGCGACCTGATCCACCGTCCCCAGCAGCCGGTCCAGGGCGGCCTGAACCACGGCCGGCATCTCCGTCAGATTCCGGGAAGTTTCCTCAATGTTGCCCAGAGTCCGCCCCAGCGTGGTATCGCCGGTCCCCTCCAGGGCGCTGCTCAGGTCCTTCGCCAGAGTTTCCACGCTTGTCAGAACCAGATTCACCTGGGAAAGGATCACGCCGATACTGTCGTCCTGTTTGGGAATGTAGGCGATTCCCGTGTCCAGCGCGCGTTTTCCTTCCGCGGAGGAGACCGCGGGGATAATTTCCCCCTCCTCGATCTGATCAAGGCCCAGGCCGGCATAAAAGTGAAACTGGTTCCCCAGACCCACGGGACTGATGCTGATGTCCACCAGGGAACCCCGGCGGACCCGCGTAATGTAGGTGTCAAAAATATAGAACCGCACCTCCACCCGGTCGTCCTGCGTAAGATCAAAAGACTTTACGCGGCCAATGGTAAAACCTTTGTACAGAACCGCCATGTTCTTGCTTAAGCCCGCGGCGGAATCGAAATAGGTAACAAACTGGTAATCTTTGGCGAACCAGCGCTGGCCTGAACCCAGGAACACGATTACTGTTACCAGGGCGGCCAGGGCGGCGGTGATCAAAATCCCCACCAGCTGATCGGCGAAACGGATGGTAAATTTCATGGCCGGATGCCCGCGGAACCGGATGGAACGCCGTTACGCTTCATGACGCGATTTCCTTCTCCAGAAAACGGCCCAGGTTATCGTCGTTTTTGATCTGGGACTCGTTAAGCGCCATGTACAGTTCCCCGCCGAAAATGACCAGCGCCCTGTCCGCCAGATCCCGGATGATATGAAGATCGTGGCTTACGAAGATAATGGTATGCCCCAGGGCTTTGCGTTCCCGCACCAGCGCCAGCAGCCGCTGGGCGGAACGGTCGTCCAGGGACTCTGTCCATTCGTCAAGAAACAAAAGCCGGGGCTGGCACATCAGGGCCCGGGCAAAGGCGATAAGCTTTTGCTCCCCCATAGAAAGCATGGCGGGCCGGATACCGATCTCCTTCCGGTACCCGACCATCCGCAGGACTTCCCATACCCGCCCGATCCGCTCGTCGGGGTGCATCGCGGGAAAGTGGACCTGCAGCGGCAGTTCCAGGATCTGCCGGATGCTCTGGTTGGCCCAAAGGGCGGAATCCTGAAACACTACGGCTCCCTCTTTCCGGAATTCCAGGTTTTCCCGGCGGTTCATCTGGGAAATATTTTTTCCCCGGAAAACCACCTCCCCCCGGGAGGGAACCAGAAGGCCGGCGGAAAGCTTTAACACCGTGCTTTTCCCCCCGCCGGAAGGCCCCACGAGCGCGGTGGCTTTCCCCTCCGCGCAGGTAAAGGAAATATCGCGGATAATCTCCTGATTTCGCGTGGAAAAACAAACGTGCGACAGTTCCAGCAGGGTCCCCATCTGTTCAATCATACTACCATGTAATACAGCGCGGAAAGGAGAACATCTATCAGAATGCAGCCGCCAAAGGCGGCGCCCACGGCTTTAAGCCCCGCCACAGGCACCTCCGTACTGGCCCGGTCCACGGAAAGGCCCCTGGTAATGGCCGTCATGGAAATGAGCGCCCCAAAAGCGAGGCTTTTCAGAATGGAGACCAGCAGGTCCCGAAGGGTCAGCGCTTCCAGCAGATTGCCAAAGTAGATTCCCGCCGGCATGGCGTTAAACAACTGCGCCACAAGGAAGGAACCGGCCAGGCCGAACAGCGAAAAATAGATGTTCAGCAGAAACATGGAGATGGTAACGCCCAAAAACCGGGGCGCCGCCAGGTGTTCTATCGGGTCCACGCCCACCGAAATATAGGCTTCCACTTCGTGGGATATCACCATCCCCGCCATTTCGGTGGCGATGGCGGTGGCGGAACGCGAGATGATGATAAACGCCCCCAGCAGGGGGCCTAATTCCCGGGTGATGATGGTAATGAGCAGACTGTAGATGTACTGCTCCTGGGAAAGCCGGGACAGAAAGGGAATGCCCATCACGTTCACTACCACCCCTATCCCAACGGCCAGGAGGGAAGCCAAACCCAAAGCCTGCACAAAAGTAAAAAAGATCTGCATAACCAGAATCTTGCGGGAAGCTCCTGTGCGGAACATCCGGGGTATCCCCTTGATGACCCTGACAAAAAAACCCAGGTTATACAAAATGCCTCCGTCCAGCAAAGTATCCGAATTTTTTCCGCCGCCGGCCGTGTTTTGAAACCGGCGGCTTGATTGGAAGACCGGGTACATACCCCGGAGCTTGCTCCGGAAAATTTACTACCACAGAAAATGTCGTAACCCGATTTTCGAATCGGGGTATGTACCCGGCCAGTATAATAAATTTC
>JAISLX010000001.1 GCA_031277045.1 Treponema sp. | reverse complement strand
TGTTGTGGCAGGTGTATCGAGAAGCCAAACAGCTCCGGCGAATGTTCCTGACGCCGGGGCGGATGAGTTAAAAGCTGTGGCGAATAGCGTAAAAGCTATGGCGGATGAATCAAAAGCCGTGGCGAATAGCGTAAAAGCCGCGGCGAATGAATCAAAAGCCGCGGCGGATGGGTTAAAAGCCGTGGCGAATGGCATAAAAGCTGTGGCGGATGAGTCAAAAGCCGCGGCGAATGGCGTAAAAGCCACGGCGGATGAGTCAAAAGCTATGGCGAATGGCATAAAAGCTGTGGCGGATGAATCAAAAGCTGTGGCGGATGAGTCAAAAGCCGCGGCGGATACGGCAGGAGCTATGGCGAATATAACAAAATCCGCTATGTATGGGGTATCTGTTACTAAAACTACGCTATATGTTGGGGGGGGGGGGGGTACTACATACTAAAAAACGAGGAACACATTTAGGCGCGGCCGTAGGCGAAAAGCCTGTCATTGTCCCCTCCTTGTTTTTAATCAGTCATTATACTAGCAGAGTTTGGGGGGCTTGTCAATAGATAAAAACGCGGGCCATGTATACCCATGAAAATCAAATCCGGGCAGGCCAAAGCCCGGTAAAACCGGCGCGCCCGCCCGCTTAACGGGCCGTATATACAATGGTCCCGTTTTGCTTTTTAATGAGGTTATGCGGGAAATCGAAGGCGGGGTTTGCGCCCCCGGGGGATTCAGGGCGGGGGGCATTTGGTGCGGTATTAAAGCTGGTTCCCAAAAGCGGGACCTGGCCTTAATTTACGCGGATAAGCCCTGCGCGGCGGCGGCTATGTTTACCACGAACCGGGTTAAGGCCGCCCCGGTCCTGGTAACTCAGGAACATATCGCGGGCGGTATCCTGCGGGCGGTGATCGCCAATTCGGGGAACGCCAACGCCTGTACCGGGGAAGCGGGGCTGGCTGCCGCCCGCCGGATGGCGGAGTTAGCCGCCGGGGAGTTCGCCATCAACCCGAACGAGGTGGCGGTGGCTTCCACCGGCGTTATTGGCGTACCCTTGCCCATCGCCGCCATTGAGAGCAGCGTCAGTTCCCTGGCGGACAGCATTCGCCCCGGTCCCGCCGGTCATGAGGCGGCCCTGGAGGCGATTATGACTACCGATACCCGGAAAAAGGCCGCCGCCCTGGAGATTGAGATTGGCGGCAAAACTCCGCGTCTGGGGGGTATGGTTAAGGGTTCCGGAATGATACACCCCAGCATGGCCACGATGCTTTGTTTTCTTACGACCGACGCGGCGATAAGCCGGGAACTGCTGGACCGGGCCCTGCGCCGGGCGGTACGGCGCTCGTTTAACCGGGTTACCGTGGACGGGGATACTTCCACCAACGATATGGTCATCGTCATGGCGAACGGGGAGGCGGGGAATGTCCCCATTAACGCCGAAGGGCCGGATTACGCCCTGTTCGCAGAAGCCCTGGAGGCCCTCTGCGTTAAACTTGCCAGGGCTGTGGCCCAGGACGGGGAGGGGGCCACCAAGCTTGTTACCGTAACGGTAAAAGGCGCGGCAAACGAGGGGGCCGCGGAACTCCTTGCCAGGGCGGTGGCGTCTTCCAGCCTGGTCAAGGCCGCCTGTTTTGGCGCGGACGCCAACTGGGGCCGGGTCCTCTGCGCCTTGGGTTACGCCGGCGTGGATTTTGATCCCGGCGCTGCCGGTGTGCGCTTTGCCGGCGCCGCCGGTGAAATTTTGGTCTGCGCTGCCGGCGCGCCGGTTCCCTTCTCCGAAGAAGACGCCAGGCGGATCCTTTCCCAGGATGAGATCGAAATCCGTATTGATCTGGCCGGCGGGGGAACCGGGACCGCCGCCGCCTGGGGCTGCGACTTAAGTTACGATTACGTCAAAATCAACGGGGATTACCGGTCATAAGCGTACTTTGGGCTTTACAAAACACTGGTTAAAGGAGCGGCGGAGATGAGCAGCGCCGGGGAAGCGGAGATACTGGTCCAGGCCCTGCCCTATATCAGGAAGTATAGAGGCAAGACCATCGTGGTAAAATATGGCGGGGCTTCCATGATCAACGGGGGGCTCAAGGCCCAGGTGATTCAGGATATTGTGCTGATGAACTATGTGGGGATCCGGGTCGTTCTGGTCCACGGCGGGGGTCCGGAGATTGACGCCCTGCTCAGGCGGCTGGGCAAGGAAAGCCGTTTTGTCCGGGGGCTCCGTTACACCGACGCGGAGACCATGGAAGCGGTCCAGATGGTCCTCTGCGGCAAGTTAAACAAGGAAATTACCGCTCTCATCGAAAACGCCGGGGGACGGGCGGTGGGGCTCTGCGGCGTCGACGGGGCTACTCTCAAGGCCCGCCGCCTGAAAGCCGCCGGGGGGGAAGACCTGGGTTTTGTGGGGGAGATCGAGGATGTGGATACTACGCTGCTGGACGCCCTGCTGGACAGCGGGATTATCCCGGTCCTTTCCTCCGTGGCCTTTGGCCTTGGGGAGGATGCGGGCTGTTCCCTCAACGTGAATGCCGATACCGCCGCCGCGAAGCTGGCCGCCGCGTTAAAGGCGGAAAAGCTCCTGCTGATGACCGATGTGAAGGGTATCCTGCGGGATCTAGCGGATCCCGGTTCCCTGATCCAGTCGCTTACGCTGGCGGAACTGGACGCCCTCAAAGAACAGGGGACGCTGAGCGGGGGAATGATCCCCAAAGCGGATTGCTGCGCCCTGGCCCTTTCCGGCGGGGTAAAGAAGGCCCACATTATCGACGGACGGGAACCCCATTCCCTTATTGTGGAACTCTTTACCGACAGGGGAGCGGGGACTATGGTAAGCTCAAATTAGTCTGGAGGGAACAATGACCGACGTGTTTATGAATACCTACCACCGGCTGCCGGTAAGTTTTGTCCGGGGGGAGGGGGCATGGCTGTTTGACGGCGGGGGGAACAAGTACCTGGATTTTGGTTCCGGTATCGCGGTGAACTGCCTGGGCCACGCCTATCCGCCGCTGGTTAAGGCCATCGCGGACCAGGCGGCCCGGCTGAACCACGTATGCAACTACTACCAGAACGATGTAACCGCCGCCTTTGCCGAACGCCTGGTGGCCGCCTGCGCCCCCGCGGGGATGAGGCGGGTGTTCCTGGCCAATTCCGGGGCGGAGGCCAACGAAGGGGCCGTAAAAATTGCCCGGAAGTACTCGCTGCTCAGGCACGGCGCCAACCGGCACCGGATCGTAACCCTGCGGGGGAGCTTCCACGGCCGGACCATCACCACCCTTTCCGCCACCGGCCAGGATGTGTTCCACAAGGACTTCGGCCCCTTTACCGAAGGCTTTAGCTACATCCCCGCCGGGGACGCGGAAGCCCTGGACCGGGCCCTGGACGGGGACACCGTGGCCGGCTTCCTTGTGGAGGCCGTCCAGGGCGAAGGCGGCGTCAGGCCCCTGGACAGCGGCTACATCGAGCGGGCCGCCAAACTCTGCGCCGAGCGGGACATCCTCCTTATCTTTGACGAGATCCAGTGCGGTCTGGGGCGGACCGGAAGCTTTCTGGCCTGCGAAGCCTACAACCTTAAGCCCGACCTGGTTACCCTGGCCAAGGGCCTGGCGGGGGGGATCCCCGTAGGCGCGGTGCTGGCCGGGGACAAGGCGGCGGATGTTTTGCAGGTAGGCGATCACGCCTCCACATTCGGGGGGAACCCCGTTGCGGCGGCGGCGGGCCTGGTGGTGCTGGAAACGGTGACCCAAAAACCCTTTCTTGATGAAATTGCCCGCAAGGGGGAAAAGCTGCGGTCCGCGCTCAGGGGCTGGAAGCGCCCCGGCATAAAAGACATACGGGGCCGGGGGCTTATAATCGGCATCGACATTGAAGGCGAAGCCTGGCCCCTCCTGGAACGCGCGATAACCAGGGCTGCCGCCGGGACGCCCGGACTTTTGCTGTTAAGCGCCGGAAAAAACACCCTGCGGCTGCTGCCGCCCTACATAATCAGCGACGCGGAACTTGATCTGGGCCTGGAAATACTACGGGAACTTTTAAGCTGAGCCGGAAAACGCGGTAATCTCCTGCTCCCGCCTCAAAAAATCCTCTATCCGCCCCAGAAGTTCGTCCAAACTATCCGCGCGGGGAATGCCGGGGTAGTCCCTGCGGATCCTCTCAGGCGCCCGGAACAGACAGCCTTCGTCCGCCTCGCTTATCATGTTAAGATCATTAAACGAATCCCCGGCGGCAAAGACATTTAGGTTCATGGATTTGAAGGCAATCACGGCGTGTTTTTTTCCGTCCGTTTGGCGCAGCCGGTAACCGGTAACGGCGCCGTCCTCCGACGTGATAAGCGAATTGCAAAACAGGGTGGGGTAGTTCAGCTTTGCCATGACCGGCCGGGCGAACTGCTCGAATGTGTCGGAAAGAATCACTAGCTGCGTGAGTTCCCGGAGTTTCGCGCAAAACTCCACCGCCCCCGGCAGGGGCTCTATGTTCCCGGCGGCGCGCTGAATGTCGGAGAGTCTGAACTTGTGCCGCCCCAGCAGATCAATGCGGAAGCGCATCAGCTTGTCGTAGTCCGGTTCGTCCCGGGTAGTCCGCCGGAATTCGGGAATCCCCACGGATTCGGCAAAGGCAATCCATATTTCGGGGAGCAGAACCCCCTCAAGGTCAAGGCAAACCAGGGTCATGGCTCCTACGATACTACCGGGACCGGGGCGGGGACAAGCCTCGACCTTGCATCGCGGTATCGTGGTAATATTCGGAGAGGAGGAGCCATGCGGACAATTCCCGTAGTGAATTCTTTTGAGGGTCCCGTGTACTTTGAGGAAACCGTGTCCAGCACGATGGACGTTTCGCGCCGCCTGGCTGCCGGGGGAGCCCCCCACGGTACGGTGATCGCCGCGGATTTTCAGGAAGCCGGCCGGGGGAGGACTGCGGGGCGTCCCTGGCTGGGGGACGCGGGGGACAACCTGTTTTTCACGCTGCTGCTTCGCTGCGGTTCTTTCGCCTCCATTCCCGCGGCCCTAACCCTCAAGACCGGCCTGGCGGTTTCCCTGGCCATAGAGGATATCGCCCCCCCCCTGGCGGGCCTGGTGCGGATAAAATGGCCCAACGACGTTTTGGTTCTGCTGTCCGGGGGGGGCCGGAAAATCGCGGGGATTCTGTGCGAAACGGACGGCAGCGTTGTGTTCATCGGTGTCGGGGTCAACACGGGCCAGGCCGAATTCCCCCCCGGTCTCAGCCGCAAGGCCACGAGTCTGAACCTGGCGCTGAAAGAACTGGGGCCGGAAAAGGCGAGCGGCGATGGGGCGGCGGTTTTCGGGCCGGGCGGCGATCCCCGTTTCGCCCTGCTGGAGCTGATTTTGGGCCGCCTCCACCGGGAGCTTGAGGATCCCCCTGAAAATTCCGCGCATCCCGCCGTGGACAGGGGCTGGCGGGAGCGGCTGGAAAGGCGGCTTTACATGAAGGACCGGCGGGTCCGCTTTATCGCGGGAGAGGCGGATTCAGGCCGCCCGGTAGAAGGGCTGCTCCGGGGCGTCGGCCCCGGCGGGGAACTCATTATCCTCCCCGATGATGAAGACCGGGAGCGATCCTTTGTTACGGGGGAACTGGATTTGTACGGCTGACCGGTCCGCCGCGTATTGCCGCCCTGTCCGTCATGTACGCGCCGCTGGAAAAACGGGCGGTCCTTTGCTACACTCTCTCATCATGCTGGATTACCGGTTCATTGTTGAAAACCTCGCGGCGGTGAAAGAGAACATCGCCAACCGCTTCATGAAGGCTGACGCGGACGCGGTGGTCCGCCTGTTCAACCACCGTGCGGAACTGTCCGCCGCGCTGCAGGATCTGCGGCAAAAGCGCAACGCCAACGCCGCCACGATGAAAGGGAAGCTGGAACCGGATCGGCGGAACGTTCTGATTGAGGAAGGGAAAAAACTCAAAGAGGATATCGCCGCGCTGGAGGCGGAGCTTACCGGACTGGAACGGGAACTGGAGGCGGAAGCCCGGAATATCCCCAACATGGCCCACCCGGATGCCCCGGCGGGGAAAGAGGACAAGGACAACCTGGAAGTTAAACGGGCAGGGGAGCCCAGGGTTTTTGATTTTGTGCCCGCCGACCATGTAAAACTGGGGCAGGACCTGGACATTATCGACTTTGATTCGGCTACCAAAGTTTCCGGGACAAAGTTTTACTATCTAAAAAACGAAGGGGTGTTTCTGGAGCTGGGCCTGGTCCGTTATGCCCTGGATATTCTTGTCCGGAGGGGCTTTACCCCCTTTATCACTCCCGATGTGGCCCGGGCGGAGATTCTGGAGGGCATCGGCTTTAACCCGCGGGGGGCGGAATCCAACGTATACGGCCTGGAGGGGGAGGACGCCTGCCTGGTGGGAACCGCGGAGATCACCCTGGGGGGGTATTATTCCAACGTTATCCTGCCCAGGGAACAGCTTCCCCTGCGCCTGGCCGGTCTTTCCCACTGTTTCCGCCGGGAGGCGGGGGCCGCGGGGCAGTTTTCCAAGGGCCTGTACCGGGTACACCAGTTTACCAAGCTGGAAATGTTTGTGTACTGCCTGCCGGAGGATTCGGAGACCCTTCACAAGGAACTGCGCTCCGTCGAAGAAGAGATATTCGCGGGACTGGAGATCCCCTACCGGGTGGTGGACACCTGCACCGGGGACCTGGGGGCCCCGGCCTACCGCAAATGGGATCTGGAAGCCTGGATGCCGGGGCGGGCGAATCCCCCTTCCCCCGGCGGGGGCGAATGGGGGGAGGTAACCAGCACGTCCAACTGTACCGATTACCAGGCCCGGCGCCTCAACATCCGTTACAAAGACAGCGACGGTAAAAATAAATTTGTCCACATGCTCAACGGCACCGCTGTCGCCGTTTCCCGGGGAATCATCGCCATACTGGAAAATTTCCAGCGGGAAGACGGCAGCGTCAAACTTCCCAAAGCCCTGGTTCCCTACTGCGGTTTCGATACCATCGAAAAAAAGAATTAAAAAGGTTTACCACACAAGGCCGGAACATGAAAAAAATCGCCACGCCTCCGGGAAAATCGTTTTGAATCTACGGGAAAAGTTCGCGCTGTCCCGTTTCGCGGCGGGCGCGCTTGTAACGCTTGTTGTCTGTTTGGGCGGTTCCTCGTGCCGGACTTTTGGCGCGGCGTTCAGGCAGCCGGAAGTTTTTCTGCGTTCGGTGGCTGTTACGGATATTAACCTTGAGGAAATACAGTTGCTTTGTTCCGTTAGCATAGAAAATCCGAATCTCCTTGATCTTCCCTTCCCCGAAATCGGCTGGGAAATTTTTATAAACGGCAGTTCTTTTTTTTCGGACACCGTGCCGGAAAGCGAGACGATTGGTCCCGGCGATACCAGAATTCTGGATATCCTCCTTCGCCTTGACTATACGACCCTTATCAACGCCGCCGGGTCTTCTGGGGACCTGCGGGAAATCGATTACCAGCTTGTCGTGGATATACGGTTCCTGCTCCCGGTGCAGGGGGAATGGACAGTGGACTTTGAACACAAGGGGAAGCTTCCCCTTGTACAGATGATCTCCTTCCGCGATCCGTCATTTGAAATTACGAAACTGGATTTTAACGGGATAGATATTCATTTTTCGCTGAGCGTTGACAATCCCAATTCCTTCCCAATTCCTTTTCCCGGTGTATCGTACACCTGCGAGGTATGGAACAACGTCTATGTAACCGGCACGGCGGAACATCCCGGTATGCTGGCGGCGGGGCGTCTTAACCCGGTGGACATCGACATGCGGATCGCGTATGCGGACCTGTACCGCAGTTTTTCCGCATTGAAGAGCGCCGGCGAGGCGGCCTGCCTTCTTTCCCTCAGTTCCCGCATTTCCCTGCCCGGTTTTGGCGAAAGGCGGCTTTCCCTGGATATTCCCGGCGCGCTTCCCCTTTTAAAGGCGCCTGTTTTAAGTTTTAAGGGGATCAGCGTAAAAAATATTTCCCTTTCAAAAATCGATTTTGAATTTGGATGGAATGTGAACAACCCGAATGTCTACGGCTTTGAGGCCGGTGATCTGCACTACGAGTTTCTTGTTGACGGCAACTCCTGGGTTCAGGGCCGGATTGATGAAAAGACGAAAATTCCCCCAGAGCGGGAAACCGTCATTCCTGTTGCCGTTACCATTAGTTCCCCTTCCCTGGTTAAGGAGTTGACCGATATTATTACCAGGGGAAAAGAGATGGATTACGAGCTTAAGGGCGGCGTAAGCTTTTCCTCCGGCCCGGCGGGTTTTTCCGGTGTTTCCATGCCCTTTGATCTGACAGGCCGCACACGGCCGCGGTTATAGCTGACCGCGGAGCCTGTGTTATCCGTGGTTTGAAACCGCGGCAAAAAAGAAAAAGAGGAGGAATTTATGATCATTGCGATTAAGAGGGGGACCGCTGTCTCCGAGGTTGAGCGTTTCAGCGCCTGGCTGGAAAAGCAGGGAGTAACAGTACACCGGTCCCAGGGGGCGGCGCAAATGGTGCTGGGGCTGGTGGGCGATACCACCGCCATTGACGCGGAAAGCCTTCTGGCCCATCACCTGGTAGAAAGAGTGATCCGGGTACAGGAACCCTACAAACAGGCAAACCGGATGTTCCACCCCGAAGACACCCGGATCGATGTGGAACTACCCGGCGGCGGGTTTCGCCGCGTGGGGGGCGGCCAGCTTGGAATTATGGCCGGTCCCTGTTCAGTGGAAAACCGGGACCAGATTGTCGCGGTGGCCCGGGCGGTAAAGGAAGCGGGGGCCGGATTTCTGAGGGGCGGGGCCTTTAAGCCGCGGACCAGTCCTTACAGCTTCCAGGGGCTGGGCCCGGAAGGGCTGGACCTGCTGATGGAGGCGAAAAGGGAAACAGGGCTTCCGGTGGTTACCGAACTTATGGATATCCATTGCCTGGAACTCTTTGGGGATGTGGACATCATCCAGGTGGGGGCCCGGAACATGCAGAATTTCACCCTCCTTAAAGAATTGGGCCGGAGCGGGAAGCCCATCCTTCTTAAACGGAGTTACGCCTGCACGATCACCGAACTTCTTATGGCCGCGGAGTACGTCATGGCCGGGGGGAACAGCCGGGTCATCCTCTGCGAGCGGGGCATCCGCTCTTTCGACCCTTATACGCGGAACACGCTGGACCTTTCGGCGGTTCCCGCCCTAAAGCGGCAGTCCCATCTGCCGGTTATCGTGGATCCCAGCCACGCCACGGGCCTTGCCTGGATGGTCCCCTCCATGGCCAAAGCCGCCATTGCCGCGGGCGCCGACGGGCTTATCATCGAGGTCCACAACAACCCCGAAGCGGCCCTTTGTGACGGGGAACAGTCTATTACCCCGGATGCTTTCGCGTCCCTTATGACCGTTCTGCGAAAGCTTGCGGACATCGAAGGCAAGACACTGTGAAAGGCGGCGGCGAACCGGCCGGGTTTCAAGGCGCTTCCAGGCGGGAAGGCGCGGCCCCGGAAGAACCCGGTCCGGAAATCCGCCGGGCCGGTATTTCGGGGAAGCCCCTTGAGTCCTGCACCCTGGGGATCGTGGGGCTGGGGCTTATGGGCGGGGCTCTGGCCTTGGCCCTGCGCCGCCCGCCCGGCGGGCCGCCCGCCCGGATCCTGGCCTGCGATACCGATGAAGACGCCCTCAAAGCGGCCCTGGACCAGCGGCTAATCGACGAGGCATTTCCCGATCCCGCCCCCATGCTGCCCCGCTGCGATCTGGTTTTTCTCTGCCTTAATCCCTCAACTCTGCTGTGCTTTCTTGAAACATGGATGGGATCTTTCAAGAAGGGGGCCCTGCTTACGGACATCGCGGGGATCAAGGGGAACATCGTGAAGGCGGTAGAAAAAAACCTGCGGGAAGATCTTGATTTTATCCCCGGCCATCCCATGGCCGGTTCCGAGCGGGGCGGTTTCGCCAACGCGGCCCGCTGCGATTTCCGGGGGAAAAATTACATCCTTACCCCCCTTGCGCGGAACAGGCCGGAGAATCTGGAAGCCCTTAAAGCCCTGATCCGCCGCCTGGGCTTTGGTAGAATTACTGAAACTACCGCGGCGGATCACGACAGGAAGATCGCCTTTACCAGCCAGCTCTGCCACGTTATCGCCGCCGCCCTTGTCGACTGCGAGGCGGACCTGGAGATTACCCGCTTCGGGGGCGGCAGTTTCGAGGACCTTACCCGGATCGCCATGCTGAACGCCCCCATGTGGACCGAACTGTTTATTGAAAACCGCGCCGAACTCCTCACGCGGATCGGGCAGTTCGAGGAAAGTCTGGACGCCCTGAAAAACCTGATTGCCCCGGAGAATAAAAAGACGCTGGAGGAAAAACTTGCCCGGATAAGGGACCGGCGAATCTCCATGACGGAAAAAAATTCCGCGAATCAAAATACCTGAACCCCCGATACAATGAAGAACCCAGGAGCAAGCTCCGGGGTATATAGCCGGCCTTCCAATCAACATACCCGGCGCGAATGAGCCCCTGCGTAACATGAGCAGGTAATCTGAGGCGGTTTCAAAATAACCGATTCTGAAATGAGCCGCCTCATATTATTCGCTGTAAAATCATATAAAGCGCCGTCCCGCCGAAGATACTGATCAGGGAATTCCGCTTCCATACGTGGACCAGGGCGGTAAAAGCGGCGGCGGCGAAGATGGGGAGGTTCCGGTGGAGGTCTTCCCGCACGGCGCCCGCCAGGCTGTTAAAGGCCAGCACCGTCATAGCCGCGGGGGGTACTATCCGTTCGACAAAGTTGAGGAGTGCCCTGGTTTTCCGGCGGCCGCCTTCGGCCTTATCCGTACCGGCGTCAAGGGCGTCCCCGGCGGCCCGGTTTTTCTCCCTGAAAAACAAAAACGGAAAGGCCCGGCAGAAAAGAATCACCACGCCCATGGCAAAAACAAAGCCCAAAGCCTGACCCGGGGTATTCACGATCCGGCCTCCCCGGGCT
>JAISLX010000135.1 GCA_031277045.1 Treponema sp. | reverse complement strand
TTTACGCTGGCCAGGCGGTGTGAAATAAATATCGCCGTCTTGCCGTGGACCATTTCGTTGAAGCGCATGTACATCTCGTATTCGGCCCGGGGGTCCAGCGCCGCCGTGGGCTCGTCCAGAATCACCACCGGCGCGCCCTTGAGCAGGGCCCGGGCCATGGCGATTTTCTGGCCTTCGCCGCCGGAGGGCTCAAAGCCCGTTTCGTCAAAGGTTTTGTACACCGGCGTGTCAAGGCCCTTTTCCAGCCTGGCAAGCCTGTCCTTGAAGCCGCTCTGCTCCAGGGCGGTGATAATCTCCGTGTCGCCGATATTCCTGCCCAGCGTTATGTTGTCCCGCAGCGGCATCACAAACAGGGCGAAATCCTGGAACAAAACCGAAAACATATCCGCGTACTGGTCGTAATCGTAATCCTGAATGTCAACGCCGTTCAGATAGATGGCCCCCTCCGTGGGGCGGTAAAAGCGGGCCAGCAGCTTGGTAAAGGTCGTCTTCCCCGCGCCGTTCTCCCCCACTATCGAAAGCTTCTCGTCCCCCTTAATCGTGATGTTGATGTTTTTAAGGGTGCCGCGTTCCTGGTTGGGGTAGCGGAACGAGACATTGCGAAACTCGATGACGGGACCGGCGGTCCGGGGCAGGGACAGTCGTTTACCCTCGCGCTGGCGTTTTCCCGTGTTCAGGTACTTGTCTACCACATCGTAAAAATCGCTGAAACGCCGGATGTCCACCACGCTGTCCATAAGGCTGAACATGGCATTAGAGAACGAGTTGATCGCCGCCAGGTACATCGTAAAACTGCCGATGCTGAAGTGTTTGTTGATGACCGAGTAGACCAGGCAGCCGTAAACCACCCCCTGCTGGATAAAGCTGGCAACATTGCCGAAGATCTGCATTTTCAGGCTGGCATAGTGCCGCCGTCTGCAAAAACCGAAAATGAAGAACCCCGCCGCGACCAGCGGGGTTCTTCGATCGAGAAGAAAAAGTCCTGCGGACTTTTCTCATTTTGCACGGGGGAGGTTCTCTACCCCGCCATTGTTTAAGGAACTCGTGAATCGGGATTTTTGCGGCTTCAAGCGCAAAAAATCCACAAGCGCGACAGGCTCCTAGCCCCTGGTAAGGTCCCTAATCCAGCGGAAACGGTTGATAACGGCCACGGCGACAAAGCATTTGAGAATCTGATCGCATTTAAGGCACAGGAATACCACCCAGGCGGGGGCTTTGAGCAGCATGGCGATGACCGACGCGGGGATCACCACGAAAAAAACAAAGATAAAGTCGTTGCGGAACACAAACGAGATGTTGCCCCCGGCTTTTACCAGGCCCCCCAGACAGGGCATCTGGTAGGCGGTACCGATAATGGTAAGGGCGTGAATGTTGAGAAGCTGCCGGGCGGTCCGGACCGCTTCCGGGGAGATGTTGTAAAACGAGATAAAGGCCCCTTTGGACACGAACACGAAAAGGCCCGTGGCCAGTCCCACCAGCGGGAAAAAACGCTGGGTCCTAAAAGCGTGGACCTTGATTTCCGCCGCGTCCGCCCCGCCGCCTACGAGTTTCCCGGTCATAATCCCCAGGGCCGCCGCCAGGCCGGACATCCAGATGTAGACCAGGGTGTTCATCATGCCGGCGATGTTGAACGAGGCGATAATGCCGGCGGAAAAACGGCCCACGATGGCGGTGTAGGCAAAGGAATTGGCCGCCCAGACGATGTCCCCGGCCACCACCGGGGCGCCGTATTTGAGGAGGGAAAAAGTCAGGAACCGGTCCGGCTTCCCCAGGTCCCGCAGCCGCAGGCCGATCCGCCTGTCCGCGCCGAAGACGTACCAGGCCGCCGCCAGACATTCCAGAATACGGGAAATAAGAGTTGCCAGGGCCGCGCCTGTTATCCCCAGCGCGGGAAAGCCGAATTTGCCAAAAATAAGGCAGTAATTCAGCCCTACGTTGACGATTAGGGTGATGAGGGCGATGTACATGCCAAAGCGCACCGTTTCCACGCTCCGCTGCGAGGCCACCAAAACCTGGGACACCGTAAAAAACACAAAGGACAGGCCGGCAAGTCTAAGATAGGGAACCGATGCCCGGATCACGTCCTCTTTGTTGGACAGAAGCCCTGCGATAAAGCCGGGAAACCCGGCGGTAAGGATCGTGAAGACGGCCCCCGCCCCTAGGGCAGCCCAGAGGGAGACGGCGGTAAGGGAGCGGATACTCTTGATGTCCTTCTTGCCCCAGTACTGCGTGGCCAGGATCACCAGGGTGGCCCCTATGCCGCTGATAATAAACATAACCATCGAGTGGATCTGGTTCCCGATAAAGACCCCCGCGATAGCCAGGTCCCCCAGGCGGCCCACCATGATGTTGTCGGCAAAGTTCACCGCGAAGCCGATCAGATTCTGCAAACCGATGGGCAGAGCAAGGCGCAGAAGGGTTGCGTAGTAGGCCCCCCTGCCCCGCCCCGCGTTCCCCGCGTCCGCACCCTCCGGGCCAATCCCCCTGCTGTTCATTTTCGCACGGCTCCTTACAGTAACACCGACCGGCCCCCGGCCCTGATCTGTTCCACAATTTCCCGGACCCGCTGGGTTTCCCCTTTTTTGGCAATAAAGACCAGGGGCTCGCCGCCGTCTTTTCCGGACCGGACGCTGACGATAAGGCCCTCCACGCCGCAGAGGGCTACGGGAATACCGGAATCCACAAAGCAGTCTTCGGCCCCGGCGCGGTAGACCTCGGCGCCGGTATCCCCAAGGAGTTTGGCGTACTCATCCCAATTCCCTATGTCGGTCCAGGAAAAACTGGAAGGGATCAGCGCCACGGCGGCGCAGCGTTCCGCGATAGCGTAGTCGATGGAGACGATCTGGGTCCGCGCGTAGGCCGCCGCGAAACCCGGCCAGCGGTCCAGGACGCGCAGCCCCCGTTCGACCCGGTACGCCGCCGGGCCGGGGGCATCAAGCCCCGCGAACGGGGCCAGCACCTGCGGCGCGTGACGGCGGAATTCGCCCAGCATAAAGGATGAGGAAAACGCGAACATTCCGGAATTCCAGTAAAAGCGGCCTGAGGCAAGGTACTCTTCCGCCCGGGGCCGGTCCGGTTTTTCCCGGAACGACAGCGCCGCGCAGACCCCCGCGCCGCCCAGCGGCGCCCCCGCCTCGATGTAGCCGTAGCCCGTCTCAGGCCGAGTGGGAACGATGCCGAAAACCGCCAGGTGGTTCCGCCGGGCCAGGTCCGCCGCCACAGCCGCGTCATCCAGAAAACTCCCCAGCGGCTCGACAATGAGCATCATCCGGTCCCGGTCCTTTTGATCAAACAACACACAGGCGGAAACGACGTGGGCGGCGTGATCCTTCCCGGCTATGATGATCACCCGGCCTGCCAGCCGTGCTGCCCCCTCCCGGGGGGCGGTAACCGCCAGACCCCGTTCCAGTGCGCTGGAAAAAAAGGTCCGCGAAGAATTGGCGGCGGAAACCGGCAGGAACTGTTTAGGCAGCCGGGAATTACTCGCCGGCCACAGCCTGGTCCCCGAACCTCCGGCCATGATGATACAGTCATCAAACATACCGGCCCAGTATAGCCGCCCGCAAATATCCGGTATAGAGCGGGTGTCATTTTCCCGTCAGGGGAACCGGGGCCGCATTAACAGAATCGTGTTTTTCTGATATGGTACCAGGCATGGCACTGAACTGCGGTATCGTGGGGCTTCCCAATGTGGGAAAGTCCACCATTTTTTCGGCCCTCAGCTCCGCCCCGGCGGAAGCGGCCAACTATCCCTTTTGTACAATTAACCCCAACATAGGGATCGTCAATGTGCCGGATTCCCGGCTTGCCAGGCTTACGGAACTGTTCAAGCCCAAGAGGACCATTCCGGCGACGGTGGAATTTGTGGATATCGCGGGCCTGGTCAAAGGCGCGTCCAGGGGGGAAGGGCTGGGGAACCAGTTCCTTTCCCACATTCGGGAACTGGGGATGATTGCCCATGTGGTCCGCTGTTTTGACGATCCCAATGTCATCCACGTAGACGGCAAAGTAGACCCGGAATCGGACATGGAAACTATCGCCGTTGAACTTGCCCTGGCAGACCTGGAAACCCTGGAAAAGCGCCGCGAGCGGGCCAGGCGGACCCTCAAGGTACAGGCAAAGGCCGAGCAGAAACAGGCCGAACAGAGCCTCGCGGTTTTGGAAAAAATAGCGCCCGTTCTGGAAAAGGGCGGCCCGGTCCGTTCCCTGGACCTGAACGATGACGAAAAAGCCGCCGTCTACGACTGCCATTTTATCACCGCCAAACCCCAGATTTACGTCTGCAACGTGGACGAGGAAATCATGCGCGGGACAAAAGCCGCGGGAGGCGGCCCCCATGTAGAGACGGTACGGCGGCGGGCCGCTCTGGAAAACTCCCCTGTCGTAATTATCTGCGGCAAATTTGAGGCGGAACTGGGGGCCATCGAGGACCCGGAGGAAAAACAGGCCTTCCTTGAGGAACTGGGCCTTGAAGAATCGGGCCTTTCCGCCCTAATCCGCGCGGCCTACGGACTTTTGGGGCTGCGGACCTTTTTTACCGCCGGCGCGGACGAATGCCGGGCCTGGACTGTCCACGCCGGGGACACTGCCCCCAAAGCCGCCGGGGTTATTCACACAGATTTTGAGAAAGGTTTTATCAAGGCGGAAGTTTACTCCTACGATGATATTGTCCGGTACGGCACAGAGGCCCAGATCAAAGAGGCGGGCAAGTACCGCGTTGAAGGCAGGGAATATGTCGTGCGGGACGGCGATGTTGTGTTTTTCAAGTTCAACGTGTAGGCGGACAGTCCGCCGTACATGCGGGCTTTACGGCAGCGGCGCTTAGCCGCCCGAATGAACTAAATTTTGAAGAATCCGCATCTCACAAGCCAATAGTGTTGTTCAAAAACTGAATTTTGGGGGAAGCCCCGGTCTTGCATAATTTTTCGAAAAATACTACATTTTTATCATGCTTAAAACAGCGTCCGTTCAGCCCATAGCCATTGCCCGCGCAGTTACCTGCACGGAGTTTGCTCCGCAAACTCCCAGGCAATTCCGCTACGCGGAATTGCCACAGCTCACAGCTCACAGCTCACAGCTCACAGCTCACATTATACTTTAAATAAAACACAGCGTGTCAAGCCCCCAATAATCTTTTCTCCGGCTTTAGGCAAATCCAGCCTGACCGGAGGCAATTTCACCCCGGAATTAGGCAAATCCACTGCAAACGGGGGCAAATCCGCCCCGCAATTAGGCAAATCCACTGCAAACGGGGGCAAATCCATCCCGAAATTAGGCAATCCCGCCGCAGAGCTCAAACCAAAGGTTCGACGGGGTACCTTCAATCGAGAAGAAAAAGTCCTGCGGACTTTTCTCATTTTGCACAGAGGAGGTCTCAACCCCGCCATCATTGGCTAAGGACCAATCATATTTGAGTGAACGGCGTTTATTCCATGAACTAACGGGCAATGAGGAATGGGGCCGCTTTTATAAAGGCAAAATGCCTGTACAGGCAAAAACAGGCTGGAGTACGCGCAGTCTCGCGTACAAATGGGGTTATGTGGCATAAGACCGGCAATCTACGGGGGCGGGGGTATTCGCCGCGCGGAACACCCGGAAATAACGGTTTTATAAAATTCAACACATACCTTAAAAACTTTGTTGCCAAAGTAAAGGAGAAAACAATGGCAAAGAAAAGAATGTTTTTGGGAATGCTGGCAATGGCGCTGGTACTTGGAATGGTCTTGTTTGGTTGTACCACTTTTCAGGCATCAGGATTGCAAATGGGTTTGGTAATTAACGGCCAACAGTATGAAAAAGTGAAAGATTTTTCCGAAAAGGAATGGACGAATAAGTTCCTTGGCTGGGGAGGCAACGGCGGAACTTTGTTCAATCTTTCATCTGAAGCGACCGATCCGCAGGTTAGAGAGGCGATTGAAAAGAA
>JAISLX010000090.1 GCA_031277045.1 Treponema sp. | reverse complement strand
CCCCCCCCCCCCCCCCCCCCCCCCCCCCCCCCCCCCCCCCCCCCCCCCCCCCCCCACGCCGAATTCTGAACTACTGCAACGAAGGGGCCATTCAGGGCCTGAAAACGTCCGTGCGGGATATGGCACTGCGGATCACCAGACAGGAAGCGCCGGAGTTGAGCGATGAGCAGGCGGAGGAGCTGGTCAACGCCTGGATACCGGCAGAGCAGGCGCCGCCGCAGGGTGAGGCGGCAGTTCCGCGCGGCAGGACTAAAACCCCGCGCGATAAGGCGAAAGATCCGCAGGGCGGGGATCTTCAAGGCGAAGTTCCGCCAAGCAGCCGGGCTCCATTAGGCGGAACGCAGGGCAAAGCGAAAACCCTGCCGGAGGACCTGCTGCGCTCCATGATCAACCAGTTTGTGGCCTTTTCCCAGGGGATTATGACAAAAACGAAGACCGGGAGCTAAGGACCGAACTGGGTTCCTGGCCGGAACGGTACTGGAAAGCCTTTCCGCCGGTTATACGGCTCTTCATTGCCGATTACCTGGAAGGTAAAACCGGCGAAAAGGACTTTCGCGGTAAAATTGAAACCGCCCTTTCGATGGGCCTTTAGTTTCCTGCCCGGATACTGTCAAACCAGACAGTGTTGTACAGTTCCAGGGTTTCACCCAGATCGTACTTTAGCTCCGTGCGGGCAAGTTCCCCGGCGTCGTAGTGGGAAACGCCCTGTTTGTACTGCCGGGCGGGAATGTTGACGGTGGCGGGGAAGCCAAAGTAGTCACAGAATTCCGCGTAGATTTCCGGCCGGTGAATAAAGTCGATAAATTTGTGGGCCAGATCGATGTGTTTGGAACCCTTGAGAATGCACATACTGTCGATGTAGGAAGGGCCGCCTTCCGGGGGAATAAAGAAGACCGTGTCGTTCCTCAACTGCTCGTTGCCGCCAATTTCCTCAAAAACTACCTCCGGGTAGCCCTGGACCACCCAGAATTCCCCGTCCGCGTAACCCTTGCCAAAGGCTTCGGCGTCAAATTTAACCAGGTTGGGCTTCCATTTGTCGTTGATAAGGTCTCTGGCGGCGTTGATCTCCGCGGCGTTTGCGGTATTCACCGAATAGCCCAGGTATTTCAGCGCGTCCCCCATCACTTCCCGCATATCGTCCAGCATGGTCATGCGGTCCTTAAGATCGGTCCGTGCGAAGATCGACCAGCTCCGTTCAAAGCTGGGGACCTTGGCGGTGTTTACCGCGATTCCCGCGGCGCCGAAGTAGTAGGGGACCGAATACTCCATGCCGGGATCGTAGGTGGCCTTTTGTAAAACCGCGGGGTCCACGTTCTTCAGATTGGACAGCCTGGATTTGTCGATCTTCTCGAACATACCCTGACTGATCATGATGGACACAAAATCCTGGGAGGGGAACACGATGTCATAGCCGGAGCCGCCGGCTTTGATTTTGGCGTACATGTCCTCGTTGCTGGCGAATTCATCGTAGACCACCGTAACACCGTATTCCTGTTCGAATTTCCCGATGACCGAATCCGGGGTGTAATAGGTCCAGTTGTAAATGTACAGCCGGTTCTGATCCGATTTGCCCCCGCCCCAGCCCAGGGCGGGAAACAGCAGCGCCGCAGCCAGCGCGGCAATGTAAACAACCGCGTTATTTCGGGTCCTTTTCATCATGACCTCCTTGATAGCCGGACGGTTTCGCGTGCGAAACCGCCGTTAAAATATAAAAACCCGCAGGTTTTTTATACACGTTAAAACCCGGCAGCCCGCCGCGGCGGGGGCGCTCCCGAAGCTCCGGCCCGTGGCCCGGACGCAGTATCACTTTGCCGCGATGTACTTTAGGAAATTCCTAAGCATATAGGTTAACAGTACCGTTCCCAGGATCATCACCACCGAAAGGGCGTTGATAACCGGCGATACCCCGAAACGGATTGCCGAGTAGATGTAGAGGGGCAGGGTAGATGAGCCGGGCCCCGCCACGAAATAGGTAATGACAAAGTCCTCCAGAGAAATCGTGACGGCGGTAAGAAAACCGGAGACGATGCCGGGCATGCAGATGGGGACCGTTACCTTGCGCAGGGTCTGGGTCTCGTTGGCGCCCAGGTCCCGCGCCGCCTCGATGATGGAAAAGTCGAATTCGTCCAGGCGGGCTGTAACCATGAGGAACACAAAGGGCAGATTAAACGTGGTATGGGCTATAAAAATTGTCAGAAGTCCCAGCTTTACCCCCACCCCCGCAAAGAAAATTGAAAGGGAGACCCCGATGATGATCTCCGGCAGGATCATCGGGAGAAAGGAAATAATTTGCACATAGTTTCGTATCTTGAAACGGTACCAGGCCACCCCGATAGCGCCAAACGTTCCCAGCACCGTTGCCGTTCCCGCCGACGTAACGGCGATAAGGATACTGTTCCAGAAAGCCCGCCACAGGTCCCGCGAGTGGAGAAAGAGCTGCTCGTACCAGACAAAGGAAAACCCGGTCCAGCCCATGCCTTTGGAGGCGTTAAACGAATAGAGAACCAGCACGAACAGGGGCAGAAACAGGAACACAATGGCCGCGATAAAAATAGTCTGGGAAAAGGAGAAAGGCCGCTGGAAGGCCCGTTTGGCGTGGCGGGACGCCTCCGATACGCCGGGTCCCTGCCGCAGTGAGGTAACAACCGAGCGGACGATATTTTTTATGTTCATTTCGCCCTCCCCGGTTCATCGGTGCGGGCCCTGGTTTCCCGGCGCTGCACGTTCATCATCAGCATGATCCCCGCGGTGGTTATCACCGTAAGGACCATGGAAATGGCGGAGGCCAGGGGCCAGTCCCGGTATTTGGTAAGCCGGTCGGCGATAACGTTCCCCAGCATGTAGGAATCCTTCCCCCCCACCAGCAGGGGCACCGCGTAGGCCCCGAAAATAGGGATAAACGTAAAAAGTACCGCAGTGTAGATGCCGCTTTTGATATTGGGAAGAAGAACCCGGAGGATAGAAACGGGCTTGGTGGCCCCCAGGTCCCGCGCCGCTTCCAGCAGGGAAAAATCGAATTTATCAATAGTGGAAAAGAGGGGCAGAATCGCGTAGGGAAGGTACATGTACACCAGCACCAAAACCACCACCCGCTGGTTGTAGAGAAAGTGGATGTAGTCGTCGATAAGGCCGGCGCGCATCAGAAATTCGTTCAAGAAACCGCTGTTCCCCAGAATATTCATCCACGCGAATACCCGGATAAGGAAATTGGTCCAAAACGGTATGATGATGAGCAGCAGCAGGAAAGTTTGGCCCCGGCTGCGGGCCATGTAGTAGCCGCAGGGCATGGCGATAAGGATCGTAATAACCGTGGCGGCCGCGGAGGTAAGAATGGTCCGGACCGTAACAATAAGAAAATTGGGGTTCCCCAGGTTTCGGTAGGCGTCCAGCGAAAAATGCGGGTCGACCCCGCCGTAAAGCCCCTTTTTAAGAAAGCTGTAGACCACGATGATAATGATGGGGGCCAGAAAAAAGGCGGTGAACCACACGGCCATGGGCGAAGCGTACAGAGGGCCGTAATTACGCCTGCCGGAACCGGCGCTCACGATTTTTCCACCTCGACAATATAGCCGTCATTGGCGCTCCAGGAAATAAAAACCTCATCTTTCCAGACAATGTCGGGCCCCTCGTCGTAGTATTTGGCGTGCTGCTTTACCGCCCTGACAAGCACATCGCCGCGAAGTTTCACGTAGAATTTCGTTTGGAATCCCGAATAGATAGGCTCGTCCACGATCCCCTGGAACAGGTTGATGTCTTCCCGCTTGGTGCTGGGCCGTTCCTTGGAAATGACAATCTTTTCCGGCCGCACCGTAAAGCTTACCTTCTGGCCGGGGGCCACCTTGTCCACGGTAGTTACCTTGATCCGGCCCAGGCCGGGAACCTCCAGATCCGCCATATACTCCGTGTCCTGCCCCGCGGCGGAAGGCGGCGGCGCGAGTTTTTCCACCCCCGCCACCGCGGCGTCGAACAGATTTGTTTCGCCGATAAAACGGGCCACAAAATCCGTGGCGGGGCTTTCGTAAATCTCGTGGGGGGTGCCGACCTGAAGCACGTCGCCCTGGTTCATCACCGCGATACGGTCGGAAACCGAGAGGGCCTCCTGCTGGTCGTGGGTAACGTAGATGAAGGTGATGCCGATTTTGTCGTGAATCTGATCCAGTTCGATAAGCATGTGCTGGCGCAGCTTGGCGTCCAGCGCGGAGAGGGGCTCGTCCAGCAGGAGTACCCGGGGCTCGTTGATCAGAGCCCTGGCAATAGCAACCCGCTGTTTCTGGCCGCCGGAAAGCTGATTCGGCTTTTTGTGGGCGTGCCCTTCCAGTTGGACCAGCTTGAGGTAGCTGTCCACCCTGGGCTGGACCTCTTTTTTGGGGACGCGCCTGATACGCAGGGAAAAAGCCACATTCTCAAAAACCGTTAAATGGGGGAACAGGGCGTAGTTCTGGAACACCGTATTAACCTGCCGCCGGTTGGGAGGAAGGGGAAGCACATCGGCATTATCAATAAGTACCGCGCCTGAGTCCGGGCTCTCGAAACCCGCGATGATCCGCAGCAAGGTTGTCTTGCCACAACCCGAAGGCCCCAGGAGGGAAAAAAATTCGCCCTTCCGGATGGCCAGATCAATTCCGTTCAATGCCCTAAAGCCGCCAAAGTTTTTTGAGACCGCTTTGATGACCACATCGCTCCCTTTCAATCTGTTTCTTTTACCTCCGAAACCTCTTTTACGATTCTACAGGGTACAATGCGGATTTTGCCAACTAAAGTCAATCGTTTGCCCTGGGCCGCCCCCCGGCGGGCGGCGTTTCGGGAGCGGGAACAAGCAGCGGGAATTCGTAACGTATGGCACGGGGTTCTTTGAGCGTCTGGACGCTGGAGGAGAGGGGACGCCTACCACTGCCGGGGCACAAAGCCTTCCGGGACATCTATCTTCACCGTGTCCCCGGACTGTACAATCGCGTACAGCCCGGCATTGAGCGCGTACTGCCGCACCCCCTGGGGCATAATGGCCCCCGCCAGCGCCCCCAGTATCTTCCGCTGATCCCTGTGTTTGTCCGCCCATGCCCGCAGTGTTTCCAGCCGCTTAAGGTGTTCATCAACATCCCGGTCCTGCGGCTTCACCTTTACCTCCACCGCCATCATGGTTTCCGTGTTTTGCAGCAGCAAGTCGACTTCCGCCAGCGCCTGCCCGTCCGTCCCGTCGATACGCATCCCGCCGGGCGAT
Source organism: Treponema sp. (assembly GCA_031277045.1). The sequence goes on along the minus strand of JAISLX010000090.1, from coordinate 1,117 downwards.
ACGGCGTCAAAATGATACCCCAGGGCGTTGAACTTTTCTTCGATGCTGGGAGCCACCAGATGTTCGGCCAGTTCGCCGAAGCGGTTGCCCAGGTCTCCCATTTTCTTGTCCAGTTCCCGCTTGCTCTGTTCCATCCTGCGGCCGCTCTCTTTCATCTCCAGAGATAGTTCCTTAAACCTCTTGTCCGCTTCCAGGGAGATTTCCTTGAGCAGCTTCTCCGTTTCCTGGGAGCTTTCCCTGATCAGCTTCTCCGTTTCCTGGAACCTCTTGCCCGTTTCCTGGAACATGACCCACACCGAATCGAAGTTCAGCGGGACGCGTTCCTGTATGTTCGCCATGATGCGCCTCCTCCTTTTAATGTACAGGTGATTTGGGATAAAAGCCACAAGATAATGAGGTACCCCTCATGAAAGCGCTCGCCCCGCGTGTGAGGCTCGCACCTGGGCGCGTGTGAGGCTCTTCCCTGCCCAGGGAACAGACGCTTCCCTGATATGGGAAATAGGGAGGGGCTTTTCTGGACTGGGAAGGACGGTTACGCCCCGGCCTGCGCCTGTCAGGTGAATAGGGTTATTCATTAATAATTACTCATTGCTCACCGTAAGCGGGAACTCGTAGACAATAGCCCTGGGTTCGTTGAGAGCATACTGTCCGTGAGTATAGCGCATAACGTTCCGGCTGTTTACGACGTTTGGGCGGCACCATAAAGAAACCCGTAGGGTTTCGTACCGCCCAAATGTGCCGGAATGAGCCGTGGGAATGGTCAGACCGAAGGTCTGCGCGCAGCGGAACGATCTAGGCGAACGGAACCCCGAGCCGCCTGCCGGCGGCGTCCCCAGCTATGCTGGGGGGCGTAAACAGTCCGCGGCAGCATAGCTGCCGAGTTATGTGCAGTGCCGATTTTTATTTATTTTTTAATATTGTGTCAATTTCTTCAACTGTTAGATCCGGCTGTTGATATTTTTCCTTTGTATAATCGCCATCGCCATTTTCATATTGTTGAATGAGCCTCCGCGGAGCAAGCTCCGCGGTATCTTAAGCGATGCCTGATTCGGAACGGAGGCTCGTTCGAATAGGAAGTTTATTATACCGTCTGGTTTAATACCAAATTTTTGAAAGC
>JAISLX010000051.1 GCA_031277045.1 Treponema sp. | reverse complement strand
CTGTCCGGCGTTAAAAAACCGGGCGCTCCGCACCAGAGCGCCGGTATCGATAAACATTGTGTAAAGCAGTTCAAGGGAAAGACCTGTAAGGGCGTCTTCGAGCCGGATCGTAAGGGTATACGCCTCCTCTTCCCGGGAACACCAAAGCGCGGGCAGGCCGGACAGAGCGGGTTTCCCTGGTGCGGCGCGGTGGGAATGATAGCGCAGCTTTGAAACAACGCTGCCGTCCGCGTTGACCACCCGGAAGGCCGGAGGACGGAAATCCGAAGCACCCCCGGAAGGATACTCCTGGTACAAAATATCTTCCATGTTTTCGTAATCGATGGAGGCCGGGTCTTCCACCTGCCGCTTATCCCGCAGACAGATGAGGCTGGAAAGGTCCTGAGGTTCACTGAGCCGGGGACCCCAGTAGACACCGCCGACAAGGGCGGAGGGATATATCTTCAGTACATAACTTGCCGCCCGTGATTGCAAGTGCAGCAACGAGTCTTTTTCGTGAAAGAAGAAGGGCATATTTTACTCCTTACTGTTTCGCGGGGGCGGCGATAGACTGCTTGACCACCACCCGCCCGTCGATAAAAGAACGGCCACGGGGAACATAATCAGGAGATTCGATATGCCGTATAAGCAGGCTGACCGCCCGTTCGCTCATGTCCGGGATATTAAATTCCATGCTGGTAACGCCGATTCCGGCAGTAACTACCTCGCTTTCATTGTCAAAGCCCACAAGGGACAGGTCTTTGGGAACCTCCAGTCCTGATTTCCGCAGTTGGCTGATGACGATCCCCGCTATCTGATCATTGTTGCAGACATAGGCGGTATAGTCGTCCTGGCGGAGGGTGATTTCGATGTAAAAGCCTTTGTCGTCCCGGTCTTCAATCGCCGCATCGCGGGGAAGGCCGGCTTCCATCATGGCCTTGCAGAAACCCAGATACCGGTCCAGGATGCTGGTTGTAGCGCCGGTTGACCCGATGAAGCCTATCCGCTTGTGCCCCGCGGCAATGAGCAGTTTGGTCAGGTTGTAGGAACCGAGAAAGTTATTTGACGCCACACAATCGCAGAAACCAATATCGGAGTAAAAATCGAGAAAGACGCACCGCTCTATTTTGGAGGTGATCAGGGCAAGGTACGGGTCCCGCATCTGCCCCAGGATAATCGCCCCGTCGATTCGCGATGTACGCAGCATAGAAGGGAGGACACCCCTTGCTTCGTCCTCATCGCTTATGATTTCCAGTACCCCCAGATACGGGGTCCGCCGTATTACCCGCAGCAATTCCCGGTAAAAAATCCAGTAAAACGAACTTTCGCCGATAAATTTTGCGGCGATAAAGATGCCGATAAGGTAGTGCCGGCCCTCCCGCATATTCCGGGGAAGGCTGTTGTACACGTAGCCCAATTCCTCCGCCTTGAGGACGATTGCTTTCCGCAGGGCGTCGCTCACCCCGTCCTTGCCGGACAGGGCCTTGCTGACGGTTACGGTGCTTACCGCCATTTCCCGGGCAATATCGCTCATCTTTATCGCTGGTTTCATATCATTCCCGTTACTTAACGCATTAATATATTTTTAGGACGCTTTGTCAAGGGAGGAGGAAGAGTACATATCCAGAACCGCTTAACGATATCTACCTAACGAGGTAAAGTCCATAGAGACGGTACACCCTGTTTCGGGCGGCATCTTCGCCGGAGAGAGACCGCACCAGTTCCCTAGGCTGCGCCGCACTGGCGCCCTAGGCTGCGCCGCACCGGTGTCCTAGGCTGCGCCGCGCCGGTGTCCTAGGCTGCGCCGCGCCGGTGTCCTAGGCTGCGCCGTGCCGGCGTCCTAGGCTGCGCCGCACCGGCGTCCTAGGCTGCGCCGCACTGGTGTCCTAGGCTGCGCCGCACCGGTGTCCTAGGCTGCGCTGTCTGGGAAATCCCGGCAGCTTGTTAATCCCCTTACCCGAATCCGCCTGAACAGCGAACATTCCCCAAAAAATCTGAAGTTTTGGGAAAGCTGCTAGCCTTAGCAAAATTTCAGTTGACAGGATAAAAGAAGTGCATACATATGTATGGTATCCTTTGTGCTGCAGCGTTTTGAGTTCCGCGGAAAGAAGGCCGTGATGGGCGCGTATCTTTTGACCATGTTCATTCCGGTGGTAACGACCCAGGTGGTGGTATTCCGCATCATCTATGCCCTGGGGCTGGTAAATCATATTGGCGCTCTTATACTCCTCTATTCGGGGGTCAGCATTGTGGATATTTATATCGTGATGAATATCCTCAATACGATTCCCCGATCCCTCGACGAGGCGGGGCTGCTGGACGGCGCGGGATATTTCCGCATTTATTTCAGTATCATCCTGCCCCTGTTGAAACCGGCGATAGTAACCCTGGCGGTTATAAAAGGCATCGGTATTTACAATGATTTTTATATCCCCAACCTGTATCTTATCCGGGGGGCCCAGACCCTGACCGTGGCGCTCTACCGTTTTTTCAGCGGCCTTTCCACGCCTTTCGAGGTGGTAAGCGCCGCGGTGCTCCTGGCAACTGTTCCCATGCTGGCGCTGTTTTTATTTTGTCAGCGCTATATCTACAACGGACTTGCCGGCGCGGTCAAATCATAGCGGGCGGTCTTGCGGGCCGGAGGTGAACGCCGCGTGTACCACCCGGCACGCGGGCTTACCGTAGAGGCTGTAATCCCTGTCCCGGGCGGCGTCTTCGGCGGAGGGAAGCCGCCCCGGCCAGGACCAGAGGCCGAAGCCTTCGACCCAGGGACGCTTCCCGCAGTGTTCAAACATCTCCCGGTACCAGGCGGCCTGCCCCGCGGTGTCCCGCGCCCCTGGCAGATCCCATTTGTTCGGCAGGGCGGGAGAGCCGGCGGCGCTCATACAGCCGGCTTCCGCGAAGAAAAAAGGCTTGCCGTACTTTTTGACCACCCCTTCTATGCGGTCAAGCTGGGTTTCCCACGCGCCTGCCGGGTAATAGCCGCTCGAGGAAATCACGTCAACGCAGTCCCACCAGGTAAGGGCGTCCTCCTGATATTTGTCCGTGTTGTAACTTACGGGCCCGGAAAAAACCCGCTTTACCTGGGCGATAAGATCCCGCCAGTGTCCCTCTTTCCGCTCGGCCATCACCATCTCGCAACCGGCGATAAACATCACGCAGCCGGTTTCTTCGGCGATCCGGGCGTAATGCCGCTGGAACCGCTCATGGGCGGCGAACCACCGGCTCCACTTGGGCTCGCCGGGGGTTTCGTGGTCGAAAAAGCTGATAAACGCCCGCCAGACGCCGTTTTTGCAATTTACTGTCGGTTTGAGAATCACTTTGAGGCCGAGGCTTTGGGCAAAGGCGATAAACCCCTGCAGTTCTCCGTCTTCCGGTCCATCTTCTCCCGCGAAGGTGATGTCCTCACTCTGGGGCGTATCCTGTATGCCTGGCGGTGTAAGGATGATGTGGCCCGCCCCGGTCTCGTCCCGCAACGTTTCAAGGCTCCGCCTCGCATCCTGGGAACCCAGGACACCTCGTTTTGGAAAGGGCGCGAAGTTAATGGCTGTTATGAATTCCATAGCTGCTCCTGATTATCTGGTTACTTAACGCATTAGTATCTTCTTTAGTTGTCCCTGTCAAGCCGGAGCAGCCAAATGCATGAGGGGAACTCCCTCTGGCCGTTTCCCGTTGTAAACCGCCGCGCCGCCTATGAACGGCTCGGCATAGATTTTGTGCGCCGGAATGAACGCGAGAATCACGGCGGCAAGCTGCGTTTGCCGCTGTAATACGTCAATAGAGTTTTCATTCGCAAAGTCTGGTTTATTACCCCGCGGCTTGCCGCGGCTCATGTAAGGCAAAGCCTACAATGATTTGGTATTAAACCAGACGATATTGGACTTGTTCGATAACCCGGTTGGTTATCTCACAAGTCTCTCAAAAAACACGGATTTCGGACAAAATCCATGTTTTTTGTTGTTTTTAAGCGGTTGTTGTTCAGAAACTGAAGTTTTGAACAACTCTATTATAAATTTCCTTACAGAACGAGCCTCCGCTCCAACTAACACAACGCTTAAAGATACTGCGCGGAGGCTCATTCTCCATCCCAAAAATAATTCTTGGACTTTTATCCTATCGGCTTCGTCTCAGCCTCCAGCGCGGAAAGCCTGTCCACAGGATAGAGTTGACCCGCAATGAATTTGCGAGGCGCGCCCTGCGTTTAACGGAGATAGATTTGAATATGGCACACGTTTTGTTGTTGGCAGATCAGATAAAAAAAACACCATGACCAAAGGTCATGGTGTTTCTGTACAGGCTACTTCTTTACGATAAGGTCGGTGAACATAATCCAGCCGTTGGCATCGTACTTGACGTTGGTCAGTACCTCGTTACGAAAAACAAAGGACTGAACCAGGTAGAAGAGGGGGATGATGCCCGCATCCTGCTGAATTAAGATGCGCTCCGCTTCGTGGAGCAGGCGGATGCGTTCTGCGTTATCCACAGTACGGAGGGACGTACTGTAGGCTTCGGCAAAAGCGGGATTCTCGTACCGGCCCGCGTTAATAAGGTTACCGGGGGCAAAGATGGAAAGCATATTGCTGACATCAAAATAATCGGCTCCCCAGTTCTGGGTGGTAATGTCAAACTTGCCTTCATCCCGAAGGGGGGTCATCGTCGCCGCTTCCAGGGGTGTAAGAGTAACATTGATACCCAGGTTTTCCTTCCAGATAGACTGGAGATATTCGAGTACGGTGGTGTTGTCGGGGTTGGCGGGGTAGGGAATTTCCAGTACCGGGAAGCCCTGCCCGTTGGGATAACCGGCCTGGGCCATGAGGCTTTTGGCTTCCGCCACATTGTAGTCCACCAGAACCGGGCTTTCGGAGAGAAAGTCTTTTCCGGGAGTGCTGCCGGGGAAACCCCGTCCGATAAAGGTATTGCCCGCGATGCGGGTATTATTCATCAGCGTTCCGGCCAGGTACTTCCGGTCAAAGGATAAACTCAATGCCCTCCGTACCCGGGGATCGTTCAAAGGCGGTTTTTGGGTGTTCACCAGAAGGAAGCCCGAACCAAGCCGGGGCACCGGATGGTAAAATCCCCGGCTGTTCAGGGTCTGTACTTCTTCGGAAGGGAAACTGATGAGCAGATCAACCTGGCTGGTATTGAACAAGGCAAGCTGGGTATTGGCATCATCCAGCAGTTTTACTACCAGACGGTCCAGTTTGATGTTGGCGGCGTTCCAGTACGCGGTATTTTTTTCCAGGATAATTTCCTGTTCTTCATCACAGAATACCAGTTTCATGGGCCCGTTGGTAATCGATTTTGAAGCATCCCATGCCCAGTACCCGAGTCCATCCTCGACAACCGTATCGGACCGCATGGGGTAGAATGTGGAATAACAGAGAAGGGCGTCAAAGAACGAACAAACATTCTCCAGTTTAATTTCCAGCGTATAGTCGTCCACCGCCCTAACGCCCAGTTGATCTACAGGAAGTTTCCCTTCGGCAATAGCCAGACCGTTTTTAAGGAACTGACCGTAATCCTTCATATAGGTGGTCCCGATAGCGGGGTCCACAAGACGTTTGAAGCTGTACACATAATCCTTGGCGGTAACGGGCTTGCCGTCGCTCCATTTGGCATTCTGCCGGAGCTTGAAAGTCCAGGTAAGACCGTCGGGAGACTGGGTTACCGAAGTGGCGCCGGCAAAATCAAAGCCGGTTTCGGTGTACTCGTACAGACCCTCATACATCAGCCGCTGCAGAAGACTTCCGGTAGTGCCGGCATTCCAGTGGGGATCAAGATTTGGCCGGATCCCGAAAGCCATAACCAATTCATTGCCGGCTTTCACCGTTTGCGAAGACGATTTTGCCCCCCCCCCCCCCGCGGGCAAAGAGCAAAGAACCGCTCAGTATGACGGCAAGCGCCAGAAACAACGCTTTTTTCATTTTTTCCTCCTCAAACAAATAAGACATAACACCGGGAAGAAAATGCCCAATGTAACGTTAGAATACTTCCATAAATGTTTTAACGTCAAGTAGACAAATTGTAAGCCCCCCTTACGGCCGATTGACAACAGGACTGGACCGGGAGTACAGTCATGGTATGTTCCGCTATGCATTCAAACGATTAATCACGTCCCTGATAACCTTGTTTCTGGTGGTCAGCCTGACGTTTTTTCTGATGCAGGCAGTGCCCGGGGGGCCTTTTCTGGGGGACGCGGTAAATCCCGAGGTTACCCAGCGGCTTCTGGCGAAATACGGTTATGACAAACCCCTGATAGAACAATACATCCGCTACATGGGGGATTTATTCACCGGGGACCTTGGCTACTCAATGGTTGACAAAGCGGGGCTTTCGGTTAATTCCATCATTGCCAAGTATTTCCCCATTTCCTTTAAGCTGGGTATGCTGGCCCTGGTTATCGCCGTAAGCCTTGGTATTCCTCTGGGGCTTCTGGCGGCGGTTAAGCATAATTCCCTTTACGACAGGTTTTTTATTTTCTTTGCTTCGTTTTTAGTCTCCGTCCCCAGTTTTATAATGACCGTAGCGCTGATGCTGATATTCGGTATGTGGCTTCAGGTTTTGCCTGTGGCCTATCTTTCGGGCTGGACTTCCTACATTATGCCCATATTCGGCATGGCGATTTATCCCATGTTCCACCTGGCGCGTCTTACCCGGACCACCATGTTAGATGTGACCAACCAGGATTATATCAAAACCGCCCGGGCGAAAGGGCTCTCTACCCTCAAGGTGATGCTCAAGCATGCTCTCAGGAACGCGCTGATCCCGGTGATTACCGCCCTGGGTCCCATGATCGCCGGTATTCTGACCGGTTCCTTTGTGGTAGAAAAGGTGTTTGCCATCGCGGGGATTGGCAGATATTTTATTTCTTCTATCGGTTCCCGGGATTATCCCCTTATTATGGGAACAACCATATTTTTTGCCGTGCTGCTCATTGCCTGCAATTATGTGGTGGATCTGATATACGGCATCATCGATCCCAGAATAAAACTGTAGGCCGGACATTCCAAAGGAGGTGTTATGGATTTTACGCCGGATCCGGAATTACTTGAAAAATACGGAATATCTCCGGAAGACCTCCTGCCGGCAGAGACGGAAGCAAAACAATCGATAGACCGGATGCGCCCTTCAATTTCCTATTGGAAGGATGCCTTCCGGCGCTTTACCCG